>JADJEE010000012.1:1027500-1370000 GCA_016709225.1 Deltaproteobacteria bacterium
TCGTGCTCGACAACGCCTCGGGCGGACCGCGCACCGTCAACTTGCAGAGCGCCGAGGAAGACGCCAAGCACCGCAACGGGTTCCTCGTGGGCGGTCAGCTGGCGTTCAGCGGCTTCATCATCGGCGGCATCTTGCTGCCGGTGGGCATCACGCTGAAGGTGTTGGGTGGTGTCCGCGAGCGACGTGCGCTGGGTAGCAAGCGCGACAAACCCAAGAAGGCCGACGTCGCAGTCACCGGCGACGGGATCCGCGTTCGCTTCTGACGCCGAGGATCTCGCCCCACGCACGCGGTCGGCCCGCCACATCCGCCGCCCCATGCCAAGTGCCGATGGTGCGGCCGCGTCGCGGATCGCCCGTGATCGAGGGGGCGGTGCGCTCGCATCGCGCCCGTGGTGGGCCACCTTCCACGGCGAGCGCCGTTGCCGATCGCGGTCGTGAGTAGCCACCCACGGCGCCCCTGCGACCTGCGCTGGCGCAATGGGAGCCATCGGATACCCTGCCGCGAACCGAGGAGCCCGCACGCCATGGCACTTTCATTCGAAGAGTTCAAGGCAGGTCTGGACGAACGCGAACGTCGACGCGCGCTGCTCACCCGCGACGGCCGCCCGTACTTCGTGCTGCTGAGCCAGCAGTTCACGCGCCCGGACATCGATTCGCTGTGCGACACCGCGACCTCGATCCGCCGGCTCGAACGGCACGTCGACGGTCGCGAGTTCCTGCGCGGGCTCCTGCGCGGCGTTCGCATCATGAACCTGTTCGCGCAGCCGAGCACGCGCACCGCCGAGTCATTCATCGCGGCGGCCGACAAGCTCGGCGCGATCTCGCGGCTGGTCAGCGACCTGCGGACCTCGTCGTTCGCCAAGGGCGAGTCGATCGAGGACTCGGTGCGTACGTTGTCGAGCTTCTTCGACGCCATCGTGACCCGCCACCAGGACGACGAGTTCGCGTTCCGGGCCGCGTGGTCGCTGTCGTGCAGCCGGCGGCCGATCCCCGTCATCTCGGCGGGCAGCGGCAAGAGCCAGCACGTCACGCAGTCGCTGCTCGACATCTACACCCTGCGCTACTCGTTCGCCGACAACGGCGGCGTCGACGGCAAGGACGTCGTCATCATCGGCGACATCGCCCGCAACCGCGCCGCGCGGTCGCTGGCCTACCTGCTCACGCGCTTCGAGCGGCCGAAGATCCACTTCGTGTCGCCGGCCGCCTTCGCGCCCGACGACGAGCTGCTGCGCTACCTCCATCGTCACGAGGTCGCAACCACGCAGCACGAGTCGCTCGAGCCGCTGCTGCGCAGCTCCGGCATGAACCTCGACGCCATCTACGTCACCCGCCTGCAGCAGGAGTGGGACCGCGGCAACAACGGCATCCCCGACGCCGGCGAGCGCGGCAGCAGCGAGGACTACGTGCTCAAGTCGGAGTACCGCAGCCTGGTGCGCCCCGACTGCGTCGTCATGCACCCGCTGCCGCGCGTGAACGAGCTACCCGAGTCCTGGGAAGACCACCCCGGGTTCATGGTCTGGCGGCAGGTCCGAAACGGCATGTGGATCCGCGCTGCGCTGTTCGCAGCGACCTTCGGTGCCGATGGCGAGATCCGATCGCGCGCGGCTCGACTCGGCCTGCTCTGATCCGCCCCGCCGGTCGACCCGCGTGACACCGCGCGGGCCACCACGCGGGCCACCACGCAGGCAAGCACGCAGACAACGGTGCACTCGATGCGCGCGGCATGATCCCGCCCACGCTTCGCTCACGGCGACGCGACGGCGGCGCTCGATTCGGCATCCTGGGCGTCAGGCGGATCCCACCCGAGCCAACCCAGCCGCCGCATCGACGCCGCCCATGAACTCCGGCGCACGCTCTGGGCGCGCGTGCGCGGCGTAGGTCGAGAGCCGCCAGAGGTTGCGGTTTGCCGGGCCGTTGTGCGATCCTGCCGGAAAGTGTCGGACGGCAATCCTCGCGACCCCGGTGACGGCAAGCCGACGGGCGTCGCCGGTCGACCGCCGCCACCGCCACCGAGCAAGCCCAAGGCCGTCGGAGCCCCGACGCCCGCACCGCGCGAGCCCTCGCGGCCGATCGCCGTGGGTGGTCCGAAGGCCCCACCGCCGCCTCCGATCGCGGGCGCGCGACCACCGGCACCGCGACCGCCGGTCGTGACGGCACGGGATCCCGCACGTCCGTCGGCGGTGCCGGCGGCTCCGACCAAGCCCATCACGACCACGCGCACGCCAGCTCCGAATCCGCCACGCGCCGCCGCGCCGAGCACGATCCCACGGCCAGTCGCGAGCGCGCCCAGCCGGCCGATCGCGACCGCGTCGCCGGCGACCAGCCGCGCCGTGGCGGGCAGCTCGTCTGCGCCGACGCCGGCGCCAGCGCCAGCGGCCGCGAAGGCCGAGCGCAGCCGCTTCCGAGCACTGCACCGGCTGTGGCGCCACCCGCTGGGCGAGGTCAGTGCCGGCACCGACGCGACCACCGGCGCACGCATCTCGGTGATGGTGCTGCACGCCGGGGCCACGGTGCCCGACGCGATCCTCGAGTCGGCGCGCACCGCCGCGCGCGTCGCAGCGGGGCTCGCCCATGCCGCGGTGATCCGCCCCGTCGACGTGCAGCGGATGGCCGACGGTCGCATCGCGATCGCGACCGAGCCGTTCGAAGGCACACCGCTGCTCAACGTCGCGCGCAACCAACCGCTGCCAGTGGTGCGGTCGGTCGCGATCCTGCGACAGGTCTGCAAGGTGCTGGCCGCCGCCCACGACGTCGGGCTGGTGCACCGCGCACTCACGCTGGGCTCGCTGGTCCTGCGCGCCAAGACCGATCGACCCGACACCGTCGCGGTCACCGATTTCGGCGTCGGGCCGCTGCTCGAGGGCGAGATCACGATCCTCAAGGAAGACGCCGCGCAGCAGCCGGTGAGCCCCGAGCGCATCTCGGGCGCCCAGATCGACGCCCGCGAAGACCTCTACATGCTGGGGTGCATCGCCTACGCGCTGTTCACCGGCGGTCCGCCGTTTCGCACCGGCACCAGCGACGCCGTCAAGCGCCGCCACGCGATCGAAGATCCGATGCCGATCGCCGATCGACTCAAGGGCACCCGCGGTGCACCGCCCGCGATCGCGCAGTGGATCCATCGCTGCCTCGCGAAGGAACCCGACGACCGCTTCGCCGACGCGGCGGAGGCCGAGGCGGCGCTGTGCCTGGCGCAGATCGAGGCCCACGTGCAGACGCCGTGGGACGATCTGCCGCCCCCCGATGTCGACGCCGCCATCGTCACGCGCATCACCGCGGGCCTGCGCCGCGGACCGGCCACGACGGCGGCCGACGATGCCTATGACGACGAGGTGACGATCATCCGCGGTCCCAGCCACGACGCATTGCTCGAGGGGCAGACCACGGTCGTGCGCGGCGGCGAGGCCGAGCCGATCGAGGAGGTCTCCTCGCAGCAGATCGACGTCACGCGGCTCGATCGCGACGACACCGTCGTCACCCACGCCGACGACACCGTCGCGACCGCCAGCCCCCGCGCCAACGAGGCCACCGCGATCTCCCGCCGCGACGAGATCGAGGGTGCCATCGACGACGGGCCGCTCGATCTCGAGGGCGCACTCGCGCAGCCGACCTTCGCGACCGTGCCCTCGATGGCGCCCGAGCCCAAGCCGAGCCCGGCGCCCGCGCTCGAGCCGCCCGAAGCGGCGGATCGCACGATGGTGTCGCGGATCCCGAGCGCGCCGTTCGACGTGCCGGATCTGCCGGGCATGGCGGCGGCCGACGCCGTCGATCGCACGCTGCCGGCGCTGACGGCCCCGAGTGCACCGCTGCAGTCGAGCATCCCGACGCTGCCGGGAGCGCTGCCGCAGTCGAGCATCCCGACGCTGCCGGGCGCATCGCCGCAGTCGAGCATCCCGACGCTGCCGGGCGCATCGCCACAGTCGAGCATCCCGACGATCCCCGGCGCGCCACTGACGTCGAGCACCTCGACACCACCGAGCGCCGCGGCAGCGGAGCACCCCGACGCGCCGTCGCCCGCCGCCGACGTGCCGCCGCCATCGCCGGAACCCAACCCCATCACCGCGCCCGCGTTCGCGGCACAGGTCATCGCCGGCTCGCCGAGCGAAGCCCCCGGCGAGGCCGGCCCGATCACCGCGCCCGCGTTCGCGGCACAGGTGATCGCGGCGTCGCCCAGCGTCGCCCTACCGACGAGCCCACCGCCCGCGATCGTGGTGGCCGCGATCGAGCCGCCCGCTGCGAGCGAGCCGCCCGCCCCTGCCATCACCCCACCGCCCTTCGCGGCGCAGGTGATCGCGGCGCCCCCGGTCGCAGCGCCCCCGGTCGCGGCGCCTCCGGTCGCAGCGCCCCCGGTCGCGGCGCCCCCGGTCGCGGCGCCCCCGGTCGCGGCGCCTCCGGTCGTCGCGATCGCACCGACGCTCGCGCAGCCGCTCACGACGACGGGCCCGCTGGGTCCCGCGCCACTGCCCTCGCACCTCGCACCGCCGTGGCCATCGTCGCCGAGCGGCCTGACCGGTGCCTATCCGTCGGCCGGCGCGTCGATGACCGACTTCGATGCCTCGATGATCGCGGCGATCCCTGGTCGCAATCGCGGCCTCTGGATCGCCTTGATCGTCGCGGGTGTGGCGGCGGCGATCGTGGTCGCGGTCGTCATGATGCGGCCGCCCGACGATGCGCAGCCGAAGCAGGCCGACGGCGGCGGTGCCAGCGAGCCCGCGACCCCGGCCAAGACCATCGTCGCGGCGCCCAAGCCCCCCGACGACGGCGTGAGTGACTTCGCGGCCACCCCCAACGACCTCGCGGTCGCAGGCGATCGCGCGCTCGCGGACGGTCGCGGCGGCGACGCGGAGGCGCTCTACCAACGCGCCATCGTGCGCGAGCCGAGGCACCTGGGCGCACTGCTGGGCCTCGGTCGCGTGCAGCTCGCGGCCGGTGATGCCGAGAAGGCCGCTTCGTACTTCCGTCGCGCGGTCGGAGCCCATCCCAACGACGGCGGCGCCCGCATTGCGCTGGGTGACGCGTTGGTGAAGCAGGGCAACGTGACCGAGGCGCGCAAGCAGTACAAGAAGGCGAAGTCGCTCAAGCACCCCGACGCCGCGGCGAAGCTCGCCGCGATCTGAGCCGCCCCGAACGACGAAAGCGCGTGCCGGGGGTGCCGGTCACGCGCTTCGTCGGGGACACACGGGCGAGGCTCGCGAGCGGGGCTCGCAGCTCGCATCACGGGGGCTCGATCAGCCGGCCGAGTCCTCGGGCTCCTCGCCACCGCCGTCGGTGCCCTCTGGATCCTCGCCACCGCCGTCGGTGCCCTCTGGATCCTCGCCGCCCTCGTCCTCGTCGTCATCGGGCGTGCCGTCGTTGTCGTCGTCCTCGTCGTCGTCGTCGGACTCGCCGTCGTTGTCGTCGTCGTCGTCGTCGTCCTCGTCGTCGAGGCCGTCATCGTCGACATCGTCCGCGTCGTCCTCGTCCTCCGAGTCCTCGACGCCGTCGTCGTCATCGTCGCTGTCGTCGGCATCCTCGACGCCGTCGTTGTCGTCGTCGGAATCCTCCGAGTCGACGATGCCATCGCCGTCACGATCGACCACGGGGTCGCTGCTGGCCTGATCACAGCCAAAGGTGGCGAGGCCGAGGGCGCACAGAACCGAAAGGGACAGGGAGCGGGTAATCATCGTTGGGCTTCTCCTGCCGCCTCGATGCGCGAGCGGACGATTGCTTACGGCGAATTCTCGACCCGACCCAACTTTCGCGGCGTGTTCGTAGCCGAAGCTCGGCCGATGTAGGCCCGCGCCTGCGCCGCGTTCGGCCGCTCGACGGCCGCTCAAACCCCGCGCATCAGCCCCAGGGCTGCATCGCACGCAGTTGCTCGACTTCGAGCACGCCGCGCTCCAGCTCGCCCGTCGCGGCGTCGAAGATCCGCCACGCCTGCGTGTGGCCGAACAGCGGCTGAGCCTCGACGAACACACAGCGCAGCTCGCCGGGCTCGAACCCGCACTGCGCTTGGACCGCGCGGAGCAAGCCGTCGTGGTGCAGGTGGCCATCGCCGAAATTCCAACCGAGCACCAGACCCGCCACGAGCTCGCCATCGACGTGCTCGTAGTCTTCGTAGCGCTCGACCGCGCGCGGGATCAACAGCGGCAGCGCGCGTCCGTGCAGGTGCATCATCCGAAAGCCCAATACCTTGCCGACCAGCCCCACCGAGGTGCGCCGATCGTACATGCGATCGAGCTGCGCGTAGATCCACGGCGCGCTCTTGGTGAGGCGCTCGAGCTTGGTGTGGCTGTCGCCGCGGAACAGCCACACACCATAGGCCCAGTTGCCGGCGTAGTAGCGCATCGCGAGCAGGAACGAGACCGCGTGCGGCCACAGGTTGCCAACCAGCGGCACCAGCACGAGCATCACGACCAGCAGCGCGCCGACGGCGAGCGACGCGGGGTCGCTGCCGACCGCGAAGGCGGTCACGCCGGGATGGGCCCAGAACAGCGCGAAGCCGCCATAGACCACCATCGCGTTCCACTCGATCGGGACCCCCATCGGCACGTTGCTGGTGATGTAGCCGTGGAGCATCAGCATCAGCGCGATGCCGACCACCAACGAGGCGCCGCCAGGGCTCGACGCCAACACGATCGGGACCCCGAACTCGAGCGAGGCACCGGCGTGGGCCATGATGCCGGCGAGCCTCGAGGGCCGCAGGTCATCGGGGTAGCTGCGGTACATCCGACGGCGCAACCACGCCCAGCGTGTGAACGGCGAGTTGCTGGTCATCACCGCCACCACCGCGGGGAAGTGCGGCCCGATCTTGGATACACCCGCCCAGAACCACAGCGCCAGCGCGACCGCCTTCGCACCGGCGATCGGCTCGGCCGCGAAGGTGAAGCAGATCAGCGTGGTCCAGTAGTGTTCGCCGCGCGCCGCCAGGAACAGGGTGCGATCGGCGACGCCCATCACCACCACCGCAATCACCACCGGCAGCAGCTCGGTGGGGCCCGGCACCTCCGTGACGAGCACGCGTAGCGACAGTGCAATCGTGGCCGCATACAGCAGCACGTCGACGATGGTGCGGCGGGAGCCGCCCAGCAGCGGCGCGCGCTCGAACAGCGGCAGCTTCGTGGTCCCCGGCCGCAGGAAGTAGAGGAAGCCGCCGACCGGCGGGAAGTAGCGCCCCGTGAGCGGGCCGCTGCCGCATCCGAGTCCCAGCAGCTCGAACACCATGCTCCACGTGATCGCCTTCACGAACGCGATCGGCGACAGCCACCACCGCGCGATGTCCGTGGCACCGCCGAGCTCCGGCGAGAAGCCGCAGAACCACACCCACGCGCCGACATACGCCGCGAGCTTGATGGCATAGACCAGATACACGGCCAGCGGCGTGCCGTAGCCCTGCATCGCCCACGACTGGCACACCATGCGTCCGCGCTCGGCCAGCGGCTTGGTGATCCACTCGAGCGGGTCGTACGGTGGCGGGGTCGGATCGAGCAGCCCCATGTGGGGCCACTCTACCGACGGCGTCGCACCAGCGCGAGCACCAGCAGCAGCCACGGCGCGTCATCGGCCGCAGGCGTCATGGCGCAGCGCGACCGCGTGCCGCCGCCGGTGGCCCCCGGCGCACCACCGGTGCCGCCTTCGCTGCCACCGGTATCGCTGCCGCCACCCGCAGTACCGGCGTTGGTGCCGGAGCCCTCGTCGCCGGGTTGTCCTTCGCGGCACTCACCGGCGACGCAGCTGGCCCCGTCGTCGCAGACGACATCCTCGTCGAGCTGGTCGTCGCAGTCGTCGTCGAGGAGGTTGCAGGTCTCCTCGCTGGGCTTGCCGGGATCGCAGTTCGCCGGATCGCAGGTCCAGGCCTCGCGCGCACACCAGCCGACGCCGCAGATCGGCCGCACGCGCTCGTCGACACGACCATCGCAGTTGTCGTCGTACAGGTTGCACACCTCTTCGGCGCCGGGGTGCTTCTCGGCGTCGTTGGGCTCGCAGTCGCCGGCCTCACCGGCGTAGCCGGGCGTGCCGACACAGCCGACCACCGTATCCGTGCTCGCGCCCTCGACCGCACCGTAGTAGCCGTCGCCGTCGGCATCGGGATAGAGCGTGATGGGGATGGCGTCCTCGTCGATCTCGCCATCGCAGTCGTCGTCGCGCTTGTTGCAGAGCTCCTCGGCGCCGGGATGGACGCTCTCGCGGGTGTCGTCGCAGTCGCCGCCCGCCATCGCGTGATCCGAGGGCGCAGCACCGGCGCACTCCAGCCGCGAGGCGTCGTCGCGGCCGTATGCATCGTCGTCGAAGTCGAGGAAGTACTGCTGCCCCTCGCAGCCGTAGACCAGATCGAAGTGCGCCGAGTCGCCCTTGTCGCCGCTCGACGAGCCGTTGCCGTTGCCCACCAGCACCGAGATCGCGAACCGGACCGCACCGGGCGAGTTCGGTGCCGTCCACCGGAAGTCGAACGAGGTCGATCCGCCCGACATCGACTTCGGCTGCGAGTGCGTGAGCCCGGCGGGGACCGTCGCGAGGCCCTCGCCGCTGATGGTCGTCATGCTGCCGGCGTCGGCCTCCACGAACAGGCCGGCGACCGCACCGCCGGCCGACGACACCGAAATCGTGATGACCACCTGCTCGCCGGGATCGATCTCGGACTGCGACGACTCGAGGGCGAGGGTGATGTCGCCGCCGCCGTGGCAACCGACGCAGCCGGGCCCCGGCTGACCGTTCGAGTGCGCGTGCGCGACCGATCCCACGACCAACGTGCCGATGGCACCGAACCCCACTGCGCGCAGCAACCGCATCTGCGTCGTCGAGCATCGCACGAAGCCCGCGCGCGGAGTTCGGCGGACGGCCGCGAACGACTTGGCCTCGAGCGAGCTCGGGCGCTCTGGCCGAGTCACCGTGGCGGCCTACGAAAAATTCATCCACCTTCGGGCCGCCGCGTTCGTTCGCCGCCCTGCGTCGAGCGGGCGCCATGGGGGCACGAGGCGCGGGCGCCGGCGTTTCGACACCGACGGATTCCCGGCGGTGCAAAGCGACAACTCGGATCCGCGAAGCTGCAAGTCGTGACATCGAGGCGCGTTGATGCGCGTGGGTGGCCGCGTTCGGACCCGATCGGCCCGCACGGTCGTTGGCATGACCCGTGCTCTGTCCCGGTTCGTCCCTGCGGCCCTCGCCCGTCGCCCGCGCCCCAGAAGCCCCGATGACCACCGCCCTCACCGCGCTGCTCCGCCGTCTGCTGCCCCGCCCAGGTGACGCGACGGCGTCCGAGCCGATCGCCGCGCGTGCGCGGATCCGCGGTGCTGCCGGTGTGCTCGAGGTGCGGATCAACGGCCTGGGACGCGAGCTGCTCCACGTGTCGCGGGCCGGCGGCCTGCCGCAGACGCTCGAGCGGGGCCGCGCGATGCTGTCGATCGAGGACGAGACCGGCGCGCTGCGCATCGACATCCCGGTCGCGGTGATCACCGGCGGCGACCATGCGTGGGTGCTGCGCATGCTCGCGCCGCCGCTCGTGCTGCGCCGTCGCACCATCCGCGATCTCACCCTCGCCGAAGCACTCGGTGTGGGCGCGCCCCCGCTCGGCATGGTCGCCTGACCGGCGCGTCAGCCCTCGAGCAGCGTCACCGGCATCATCACGACGTGGCGGGGCGCGACCAGACTGCGCACCACGGCGAGGATCTCCTTGGCGCGCGGCGCCGCCTCGAAGAACTCGAGCACGATCGACTTGCCCTCGATGCTGGCCAACGAGTCCTTCTCCCGCGCGGTGTGACCGAGACCCGCACGCGCATCGAACACCGTCACGCCGCGAACGCCATGATCGTCGTGCAGGTGCTGCAGCAGCTGGTTGACCCTGGCCCGACGCTCGGTCAGGTACACACGGACCAGCAGTGCCTCGCGCTTGTCCATGCGGGGCACATCGGCCGAGTCCGCCCCGGACTGAACCCGCGCCCACCATGGCGGGCGCGCCGGGGGGCGCCGCGTGAGCTTGCACCGCGCGGACCCGCGCGGCCCCTAGAGAAGCGAACCGCTAAAGTCACGCGGCAAGTGCGGCCTGCAGCTCGATGAGGTTGGCGACGGCGGCGTGGCGCCGGAGGTCGAGCGTGTTCTTGCGGGCGCCCTTGTATCGCGCGCGGTCGCTCTGGAGGCCGCCGATGCGTGCGAGCCTGTGCTCGACGACGACTCGAGCGCGAAGATGCTGTCGTCCGTGCTCAGTCGCTCTGCGAGCCTCGAGTTTGCGATGCAGGCTCATGGGGGTGGATTCGGATCGCGCGACCAGCCTTGGCATCAGTGCATCGCGCTCGTAGGCGACAGCGATC
The DNA here is from genome assembly GCA_016709225.1 of Deltaproteobacteria bacterium. NCBI lineage: Bacteria > Pseudomonadati > Myxococcota > Myxococcia > Deltaproteobacteria bacterium. The sequence goes on from JADJEE010000012.1 coordinate 1,037,784, forward strand.
GCAGGTCTCGGCACCGAAGTACGCGGTGGGAGTGTTGGCGGAGTACTCGGCCTGTTTGCCAGACGGACAAGTCACGAGTCGTCGGCGAAGGTCGATCTTGAAGGCGCTCTTGCCGAAGCGTCCATGCTTGTTCTGCTCGCGCCAGGGACGACAACGGACTTGCACACCGTCTCGATCGAGCGCGGCGATCTCGGGATGTGCAAGAAAGCCGCGGTCGATGAAGAGCTCGTCGAGCTCGCCGTAGGGCGCTACTTGGTCAACGAGTGAGGGTACAGCCTCGCGTTCGGGTTGGTTGGCGGGTCGCGCTTCGGCTGCGAGCACGAGCGGCGCGTCGATCGAAGTCGCGATGTAGCGCTTGTAGCCGTTGAAGGCCTGTGAGCGGGTTTTTCGGCCGTGGCGCATCTCCGGGTCGCCGACGGAGCAGACGCGGTCTTCAGCGACGCCCTTGCGGATCCGTACTCGTCTCGGTCGCTCGGGATCGGGCTCGGTATCTTGGTGGAGGACGCGCTCGAGCAGAACCGCGGCCTGCTCGACCTCACGCTCCTTCATCGCGTCGGGAGCCCGGGCGCGTGCCCAGTCCAGCAGCGCTTGTGCTTCACCGACGAGTCGTTGCAGCGCTTCACTACGCTGGTCATGATCATCCCAGTCGATGTCCAGTGCAGCCTTGATGCTGCTGCCCTGCAGCAGCGTGAGCCTGGCTTCGGCGATGATCGTGTCCTCCTCGACCGCAGCGATCTTCGCAAGTGCACTGACGAGCTTACCCATCGCCTGTCCGATCAAGTTCCAGGTGTCAGCGACGCGGCCGCGACCTCGCAGCGGCGATGAGTCGAACGCGGCCTTGAGCTTCTGCCAACCGAAGCCGCCAGTCCTCTTCGCGAGCTCGACGGTGCGCTCGAGCAATCTGCGGTCGAGGTCGTGCGCGGCCATCCGCTCGCGGAAGCGCGGCAGACTACCCTGCCCGAACGGAGCCTTCTCTTCGCCAAGTAGCCCCAGCACGAGCTGCCAGCGCGGATTCATCTCGGCTTCTTCGACCGCAGCGGCGTCGCTCGTCTGGGTGTACGCCTGCAACAGCACGACCATCGCCAGCAGCGCCGGCGGTACGGGCTCTTGACCGCGCGGCTCGTAAGCCCGAGCGAGCTCCTCTTGGAACTCCGGCGTGAACAGCTCGGCTCGGATCTCTCGCAGGAACACGAAGAAGCGGCTCGGCTTGCGCATGCGCGCCACCAGCCGCTGCTCCTCGGCGCTCAGCTTCGTAGGGACCTTCCACAGCATCGTGAGTGACCTCGCTCGCCAAACGAGATCACAGCGACACACCCTTGTCGATCCCCCTCGACCTTAGCGGATCGCCTCTCTAGCAGCCCGTGGTGAAACTCCGTGGCGCGAGAACGCTGTCATCGGACCCCGTGGCAAGACGCGAGGGCGAAGGAATACCGGGCGTATTTCGAGCTCCGAGCAACGCCGCCAAGGGGTCCGAGGGCGGTGTTATCGCGTCGCGGAGTTTCACCACGGGCTGCTAGGCCAGGAGGTCGTCGAGCGGATCGGTCGACAGCGCCTCGCCGCCGCCGAAGCTGGTCGCGCTGGGGTCGTACGCGTGCAGGCACGCCAGCGCGATGTCGGAGATGTTGCCGGCCGTCGGTAGATCCGGGGTCGCGACGCCGTTGGGGTCGTCGGCATCGTTGGGCGTCGCCTGGTGGTGGTGCCCCGGGTACTTGAGGTGGCCGCCGCCGGTGCCGATGAGGATGACGGGCTGCCGCGAGATGCTGTGCAACCACCCCACCGAGCAGTCGCTGGTGGCGTAGACGATCGTGGAGTCGAGCAGGTTGGCGCCGCCGAAGTCCTCGGCATCGCGCAGCGCCTGCACGAAGTCGGCGAGCCGCGTCATCTCGTAGACCACGCTCTGGTGCAGCTGCTCGCGCGCGGCGAGGTTGTACTGCGCGTCGTGGCTGAGCAGGTGCTTGGTCGCCGAGACGCCGATCTCCGTGTACGGCGTCTCGCCGGCGAGGCCGAGGAAGGTCACCGACGCCACCCGCGTGATGTCGCAGCGCAGGGCGTAGGTCAGCAGCTCGGCCATCAAGTGGGTCACCGGCGTGATGAGCTCCGATCCGACCGGCTCCTCGTTCTCCTCGTTGGGCTCCTCGGGCATGATGCACGGCGGCGGGAGGGCCTGCAGCTTGTGCTCGAGCTCGTCGACACCCTGCAGGTGCGCGTCGAGGCGCTGCCGGTCCTGGGTGCCGAGTCGCCCACGCAGCGCCTCGCTCTGCGCCCGCACGGCGTCGACCATGAGGGCGCGGACCTGACGATCGTCCTGCGGCGCGTCGGGCCCGGGGAAGATGCCGAACAGCGATGCCCACACCTGCTTGGGGCTCGACAGCGGCGGCAGGGCAGTCAACGCGCCGGGCTCGCCACGGAACGAGATCGCGGTGCCGAGCGAACCCGAGCCAGCGAAGGTGTTCGCCTTCGAGACCGCGACTTGCATCGATCGAACCGGCGTGTCGCCACCGATCGCATCGGCGACCAGCTGGTCGATGGAGGGCCCGCCAGCGTCGTAGCCGGCGCCCGCGAGCACGTACGGATGGCCGGTGAGCGCGGTGACGCCTTCGACGTGGCCGCCGATGTACGAGCCGACCTGGCCGAGGTTGTGGAAGCCGGTGCAGACGTTGACGTAGTCTTTGACCCCGGCCAGCGGCTCGAGCTGCTCGCTCAGGCTCCAATTGGCACCGACCTGATCGGGCTCGAAGCGATCGAGCAGGACCCCGTTGGCGGTCAGCCACGACACGAAACGACGCGGCGGCGCGCTGCCGTCGGCCAGCGCCTCGCCGTGGGCGTCGAACATGGCCTCCAGCAGCGGCAGGCCCATGACCACGCCGGCTCCGCCGATGGTCCCGCGCAGCATGGTGCGGCGCGACATGATGGATTTTCGCAGCAGATGCATTGGAACCTCCTACTGCGCCTCGGTGACCTGCTGGAACGCAGGGTTGGCGACCAAGTCGATCATGAGCGCGCGCAGGTCGTGCGACCCGGCTTCGAAGTTCGCGCTGAGATAGGCCAACGCGTCCGCGGTGCCTTCGTCTTCGACGCGACCGATGGCGTGACGGTAGAGGTTCCGCACCAGGCACGGTGACAGCCGCGGATCGTCGCGCACCAGCGCAGCCAAGCCCACGGCGTCGGCGAACGTGCCGAGGTCCTCGACCTCGCCCGAGGCGTCGATCGGGAAGCCGTTGTCGAGGTCGCGCCGCACGCCCGAGGCGTCGAAGAACTCGAACGCGAACCCCACCGGGTCGGTCTGCGCGTGGCAACCGACGCAGGGCCCTCCCTGCTCGATGTGCCCCTCCATGCGCGCCCGCAGCGTGGTCGGCTCGGTCGGCTCCGGCAGCGTGGTGTCGACGTCGCCGGGCGGCGGCGGCACGTCGTTGCAGAGCAATGTGCGCTGCACGAACAAGCCGCGCCGCGTGGGCGAGTTGCGATCGTGGTGCGAAGCGCTGGCCAACAACGCCGGCTGCGTCAGCACACCCATGCGCCCCTGCCCCGCCGGCAGATCGACGCGGTGGAAGCTACCGTCGGACGGCACCTCGAGCCCGTACAACGGCGCGAGCGCGGCGTCGACAAAGGTGTGATCGGCGTCGAACAGGCGCAGCAGATCGTGATCGCCGTCGGGGTCGAACACCACCTCGTCGACCAGCCGCAGCGTCTCCTGCCGCATCGACGCGGCGACCGTGGGCGTGAACAGCGGGAACAGCTCGGGGTCCTTCGACTTGGTGACGACATCGCGCGTGCGCAGCAGCTCGTCGAAGAAGCGCCCCACCGAGCTACGCGCGTCGGGATGGACGACCATCTGCTGCGCCAGCTCGCGCGGTGCGTCGGCGCCATCGAGCTCACCGGCGTCGATGCGCGCGAAGGTCGAGGCGTCGGGGGCTCGGCCCAGCACGAACAACGCCGCGCGGGTCACCCACTCGTCGGTCGTCAGCCAGCGCTTGCCGTCGTCACGCGGCTCACCGAGCTCCACCGCGTAGAGGAACGCAGGCGCGACCAGCATCGCGGCGACCTCGTACTGGAGGCCGACCTCGAAGCTGTCGCCGTTCTTCGAGCGCGCCAGTCGAGCGATGTCGACCAAGCGGTCGAGCTCGCCGGCGTCGATCGGCCGGCGCCACAGCACGCGGCCCAGCTGCTCCGCGACCGCGACGTAGCAGCCCTCGTCCTTGGGTCCATCGACGACACAGGGCGCCACCGCGGCGATCGATTCCGGCGCCGCGGCGGCTGCGGCCCCAACGGCGATCGCCGAACGCTCGTACTGCTCGACCGCGGCGGGCGACAGCGGCAGCGTGGCGACGCCGATCGAATCGAAGCCCTGCAGCGGCAGGTCTGGGGGCGGCACCGCGGCCGACCCCGCCGGGGGTCCGAGCACGGCCGCAATCGTCTTCACGTACTGATCGGCCCGCAGGCGACGGATACCGGCGGGCGCCGCGTCCACCTCGGGCGGCTGCGGTTCACCACCCGAGCTGTCGCTCGATCCGCCAGGCTCTGTGGTGCCCTCGGAGGTGCCGGTGCCGGTCGAGGTGCCGGCGCCGGTGCTGCCACCGTCCGCACCGTCGTCGACGGACGCAGCGTCGTCACGGCAACCCGCGAGCGCCAAGGCCACCACAAGCACGTGCCATGATCTCGAACGCTGGCCCATCGCGACCCCGGGAGCCCAAGAGACGGCTCAACCCAGGGTAATGGTGCGTTGGGGCACTTTCCATCGCCGACGCCACCCAAGAAGTGCACGACCGGCCCCGCGCAGACGCTTGCGCAGGGGTGCCGCTGCTACCATCGGCCCGTGGTTGTCCATCGGATCGCATGGCGCTTGCTGCTGCCGACCTCGCTGCTGGCCGTGGTGGCGCTCCCGGCCGCACCGGGTTGCTTTGGCCAGGACTGCGTCGCCAAGGACGACGTCGTGCCCGAGGGCGACGTCGTGACGATCGTGCTGCGCAACACCACTGGCGCGGTGCTGTTCGTCGACGCCGGCGAGGGCTGTTCGTCGACCCCGTTCGAGCTCACCCACGACGGCAAGGCCGCCAAGTGGAACCGGGGTGTCTGCGACTTCTCCTGCGAGGACGTGATCGCGGGCGACTGTGCCTGCGCGGCCGACTGCGCCCCCGGTTCGTTGGTGCGGATCGAGCCCGGCGCCAGCCACTCGATCAGCTGGGATCGCTCGATCTACGCCGTCGAAGATCTCTCCCTCGAGTGCCCCGCCGAGGGCTGCCCGACCCAGTGCAGCCGCCGCGCGGTCGCGGGCGACGGCAGCTACACCCTCACCGCGGTGGCTGGCACCGCATGCGATCCCGACTCGGGCACATGCACGTGCAGCGACGGGCAGGACGCGTGCACGCTTCCGGCACGCCTCGACGGCGAGCCGACGATCACCACCAGCGTCACGTTCGCGCTGCCCGACGATGCCGGTGGCAGCGTCGAGCTCGCGCTGCAATGAAACCGCGGCGACCCCGACGCGCGTGAATCGTCGGGGCCGCCGCCTCGGAAGCCGGCGCGGCGCATCACCGCGCCGCGTCGTCGCTCACACGAAACACTCGGGGTACTCGCTGGCGCAGTGTTCCTCGGTCCACGCCTCGGCCTCGCAGTGGGCCAACGCCTCGTCGCAGTTGGTACCGCCACCCTCGGCGCCACCACCCTCGGCGCCACCACCCTCGGCGCCACCGAAGCAATCGGGGTACTCACCCGCGCACTGCTCCTCGCTCCAGCCTTCGGCCTCGCAGTGGGCCGCGGCCTCGTCGCAGTTGGTACCGCCACCCTCGGCGCCGCCACCTTCGGCGCCGCCACCTTCGGCACCGCCGAAGCAGTCGGGGTACTCCGCCGCGCACTGCTCCTCGCTCCAACCTTCGGCTTCGCAGTGGGCGGCCGCCTCGTCACAGTTCACGCCGCCGCCCTCTTCACCGCCGCCCTCTTCGCCGCCGCCTTCTTCGCCGCCGCCCTCTTCACCGCCGCCCTCTTCGCCGCCGCCTTCTTCGCCGCCGCCCTCTTCACCGCCGCCCGCTTCACCGCCGCCCTCTTCGCCGCCGCCCTCTTCGCCGCCGCCCTCTTCGCCGCTGCAGCCCTCGCCTTCGTGCTCGCCCTCGGAGGCCGACTCGCCCTCGCGATCGGAGTTGGAGTCGTTGGTCACGTCGCAGCCGTAGAGGAACAACGGCGCGAGAACGAGGGTGCGGACGCTACGATGAAGCAGGGTGCGAAGCATGGTGATGATCTCCCGGTCGATGTGTCGTGATGGACGGCCAGGCATTCGACGCGTGCTCGGTCTCTCCCCCCCGGGAAGTCCTCGAGCGCGTCGAATGCCCGCCGCACGCCATGAGGCACGCGAGCGCGGTCGCGATTACAGCGGCCCCGAACAATTTTCGGGCGGCCGGCCCGTCGCGCTCGAAGGCCAGGCCATGGACACTTGTCCAAGGGGCGTGGCGAGGTCCCACGCCGAGGCCGCGATCGCTGCGCTGGCGCGGGCAATCCGGCCCGCCGCCGCGCCTGGCACGGATGCTGCGAGTACCCGAGGTCATGCGTCACACCAAGCTGTCACTGTCCGCCATCGCGCTCGCCTCGGTCGTCGCCGGCGCGGGCGGCTGCGAGTTCGAGCAGGCCTCCGCCGCCGAGATGCGGATGGCGGTCGACGAGTCGGTCGCCACGGGCGAGGCCTCCAACCTCGAGGACGACATCTTCGAGATCACGACTGACTTCACCATTGGCCAGGGCCTCGCCGATGCGGCCGCGCACATCCGCGGCGTGCTCGAGAGCCAGATGCCGTGTTCGACGATCTCTGCCCCCGACGCGGAGACCCTCGTGGTCGACTTCGGCACGCTCGACGACGCGTGCAGCTACGAGGGCCGCACCTACGCGGGGGTCGTCACGCTGCACTTCTCCCACGACGACGCGTCGGTCACCGTCGAGCACGGGTACGACGGTCTCACCAATGGTCGCGCGACCCTCGACGGCACCGCCACCGTCACGTGGACGCCGGCCGAGGACGGCGGCGTGACGCGGCACATCGTCAGCAGCCTCGATCACACCGGCCCACGCGGCAGCTTCCACAGCGACGCCGATCGTACGCAGCACTTTGGTGCGGACCGTGGCGCGGGCGTGTTCTCGGTCGAGGGCACGCGCACCTGGGAAGGCCCGCGCGGCCAGACCCACGCCGAGTGGACGGCGACCATCGATCTCGACTTCGCGGTACCGGTCGACGGCTCGGCCGTGATCGACACGCCCAAGGGCCACGAACTCACGCTCGGGTTCGCGCAGATCGACGACGACACCGTCGAGGTGACGGTCAGCGGCGGACGGCGCGATCGCGTGTTCCGGGTGACCCAGGCCGGCAGCGTCGACGGCTGAACCTCCTCGATGGGCTGAGCGCGGGGGCGGCCGCGGTCCCCGGGCGCGGGGCACCGTCACACACGCACCGGTGATCGTCGGTCCCCTTGGGCAACGACGATGTCGGCTTCAGTTCGGACCGTACGCGCTCGGCTTCGCGAGGCGCTCCAGACAGCCCTCGACGAACTCCGTCGGTGGGAAGAAGCGTACGCCGTCCTCGTCGATCTCGGTCGGCAGCGCCAGCAGCGTGCCGTCACGCCACCAATAGAGGCTGGGCGACAGCGAGCCCGGCCCCTCGGCGTGCCGCCGGTGGGCGAGGATCGCCATCGCGTGCAGGGTGTCGACCACGGTCAGGTCGACGATGGGTGCAAACAGCATCGTGTGCCGGTTGGGGACTGCGACCAGCGCCCCCATCGACGACACTGGATCGAGGTAGTCCTCGAGCACGAGCAGTCGTGACGTGACGAAGAACGACTCGCCGACCATCACCTGGAAGCGCGTGCCGTCGTCGAGCTCGAGCGTCTCGATCTCGACCTCGTCCTGCTCGAGCACGTTGCGCAGCGCGACTTCGTAGACCTGGTCGAGCGCGATGGGCCAGGTGCGTGGCGCCTCGGTCGGCACCGTCGCGACCGCGTCGGGCAGATCGTAGACCAGCACCGAGACCAGGTCCTCGCCGACCTCGCGATAGACCGTGCTGTCGGCGAGGTCACCCAGCGAGTCGCGGGCGTACAGCCGCACCTTGAGCATGTGGCAGACCTTGGCGTAGTCCCGCCCCAGTGCGTCGAGGTCGTGGGTATGCGTGCTCACGATGACGCGGTCGAAGTGCTCGCGCACGAGCTCGCGCCAGCCCTCGCGGTCGACCTGGTTGCACAGCTGCGCGAGGTTCTGCAGGCCGAGGCGATGCTGACCACCGCCATCGATCTCCAGCTCGGCGACCCCTTCCTCGATCACGACGTCGCCGCGCCGGGCCAGGTCGGCCTCGACGATGCGCATGAAGTCACCGAACTGCTCCTCGTCGAAGAACGTCGCCCAGCTGGGCACCCCGCGGACCTCGAGATCCTGCATGCCGGTCACCAGCCGCAGGTCCGGCCTTGGTTCTGCTCCTCGAGGTACTTCGAGAGCGGCCCGAAGTACTCGACCATCGCGCTCGCATCCATCTCGCGGCTGCCCGTGAGCACCTCGAGCGCATCGGGCCAGGGCTTGCTCGCACCCAGCTCGAGCATGGCCTTCAGCTTGGCGCCCGCGGCCTTGCTCTCGTAGATCGAGCACTCGTGCAGCGGCCCGGTGTGCCCGGCGAGCTCGCACATCGCCTTGTGGAACTGGAACTGCAGGATGTGGGCGAGGAAGTAGCGCGCGTACGGGGTGTTGCCGGGGATGTGGTACTTGGCGCCCGGGTCGAAGAACTCCTCGCCGCGCTCGCTGACCGGCGCGACACCCTGGTAGTCGCGCTTGAGCTGCCACCACGCCGCGTTGTACTGCTCGGGTGTGGTCTTGCCGGCGAACACGTCCCAGCGCCACTTGTCGATCAGCTTGCCGAACGGCAAGAACGCGATCTTGCCGAGCGCGTCCTGCATCTGCTTGTTGATGACGCCCTTGTCGTTGTCGCTGATGGTGTCGAGCAGACCGATCTTCTTGAGATAGGCCGGCGTGATCGACAGCGCGATCGCGTCGCCGATGGCCTCGTGGAAGCCGTCGTTGGCACCCGCCTGGTAGAGCACCGGCTTGGTGAAGTAGTTCATGTAGTAGTAGTCGTGACCGAGCTCGTGGTGGATGGTCACGAGGTTCTCGTGGTCGATCTTGATGCACATCTTGATGCGCAGATCGTTGTTGAGCCCCACGTCCCACGCGCTGGCGTGACAGATCACGTCGCGATCGGTCGGCTGCACGAACATCGAGCGCTCCCAGAAGGTCGGTGGCAGCGCATCGAGGCCCAGTGAGGTGAAGAAGCTCTCGCCCATCTTCACCATCTGCAGCTCGTCGGTCTTCTTGGCCTTGAGCGCCTTGGTGACGTCGATGCTGGGCTCACCGGGGAACGGCTCGAGCATCGGGTAGACGTTCTGCCAGTCCTGCTGCCACATGTTGCCCAGCAGGTGCGCCGGGATCGGGCCGCTGGCGGGGACCTTGTCGCCGTACTTGTCGTGCAGCTTGGCGCGCACGTGGCAGTGCAGCGCCTCGTAGAGCGGCTTGACCTGGCCCCACAGGCGCTCGACCTCCTGCTCGAAGGCCTCCGGCGGCATGTCGTACTTCGATCGCCACAGCACGCCCATGTCCGCGAAGCCGATGTTGCGCGCGCCCTCGTTGCCGAGCTCGACGAAGCGCGTGTACAGCGGGCGCATGTCCTTGGCGGTGGCGTGCCAGCCCTCCCACGCGTCGAGCTGCTTGGCGTAGTCGCGGTCGTTGGTGAGCACGTCCTCGAGCTGACCGAGATCGCGGCAGGCCTTCTTGCCGGTGCCCTTGCAGTACTTGCCCTTGCCGTACATGCCGTCGAGCTTGGCCATGATCTGCGACAGCTCTTCGCGCTTGGCCGCGTCGTCGGGGGCCGGCAGCGTGCTCGAGAGCTTGAGCAGGTCGATCTGGCGTCGGACCTCGGGGTCGCCGGTCCAGCCGTCGAACTTGGTCGCGAGCTTGATGGCCTTGGTCTCGTAGGCCATGGTCTCGGCGTTCGCGGCCGCGGCGGCCTTCTCGGTCTCGTCGGTGATGTTGGTGGCCTTGGCCCACTCCGCGGTGCCGCCGGCGACATAGAGCCGACGCAGCTCGCCGTCGACCTCCTTCACGAACGCACGCGCCTCCTCGTCGAGCGCCGCGGCGGCGGGGTCGGGCTTCGCATCGGGCTTGGCGTCGGCCTTCGCATCGACCTTGGCATCACCCTTCGCGTCGGTCTTGGCGTCGCCCTTCGCGGCGACACCAGCGGCCTTGACGTCGGCCTTGCCATCCTTCGCATCGGGGGCCTTGGAGCCGCACGCGGTGAGCAGTGCGAGCGTGACGAACGTGAGCGACGACGACGATCGGATCGACATGGCGGCTCGGACGGTATGCCCGTGCGCCGCTCTTTGGCAACCGGTTCGGCGCCGGTCGACGCGCTGTCGCTTGCGTAAGCGGGGGTGCTCGCCTCGACGGGGGTGTTGACCTCGCCGAGACCGGGCGACCCCGGGGTTCGTCCCACCCTCGCGACCGGCGGTCGCCAAAGCCGCTACACTTTCGCGCGATGACACGACGTGGTTGGCTCTTCATCGCGTGCACGCTCGCCGCGGGGTGCTTCGACCCCACCGATCTCACGGGCGCAGACACCGACGCGGGCTCGAGCGGATCGACCGCCGCGACCTCGACTGCCAGCGACACCAACGCCACCACTTCGGTTTCGAGCGACAGCAGCGTGACCGGCGAGGTGACGCTCACGGGCACGACGTCGGCGGACTCGAGCGGTGGGTCGAGCTCGGCGTCGAGCGCCGACGGCAGCAGCAGCAGCGGCACCGTCGACACATCGTCTGGCGGCAGCGAGACCACTGGCGGTCCGGTGTCGTGCGACCTGTTCGATCCGATGTGCCCCGACGGGTCCAAGTGCAACGCCTTCGCCGACGACGGCGGCAGCATCTGGACGGCGTCGCAGTGCTTCGACCTCGATCCGACGCCCGCCGAGATCGGCGAGCCGTGCACGATGAGCGGCAGCCCGACCAGCGGCATCGACGATTGCGAAGCTGGCTCGCTGTGCTTCGACTTCATGGGTGGCGATCTCGCCGGCGTGTGCCACGAGTACTGCGGTGGTTCGCCCGACATGCCGACGTGCCCGTCGGGCTTCGCCTGCGCGGGCCTCGACAGCACCGGGGTGGTGTTCCTGTGTCTGCCGTGGTGCGATCCACTGCTGCAGGACTGTGCCGACGGCGACGCTTGCTACCCCGTCGGCGACGCGTTCGCCTGTGCCCCCGACGCCAGCGACGGGGCCGGCTACGGCGACGGCTGCAACTTCGTGAACGGGTGCAGCCCGGGGCTCTTCTGTGCGAGCGCGGCCGGCGTGCCCGGCTGCGTATCGGCTGGGTGCTGCACCCCGTTCTGCGACCTGTCGGATCCCATGCCCAACTGCCCCGGCCAGGCCGGCGGACAGGAGTGCGTGCCGTTCCTCGACAGCCCGCCGGCGGGCTTCGAAGACATCGGCGCGTGCATCATCCCGGCGTGACGCCGAGCGCATCGCGGAGGTACGGCGCGGTGCGGCTGTCGCCGCAGCTCGCCACCTGCCGTGGTGGGCCGGCCGCGACCACGCGGCCACCGTCGTCCCCAGCGCCCGGACCCATGTCGATCACCCAGTCGCTGCCCGCGACCAGCTGCATGTCGTGCTCGACGACGACGACGGTGTTGCCGGCGGCCACCAACCCCCGCAGCTGGGCGACGAGCAGCTCGACGTCGGCGGGGTGCAAGCCGGTGGTGGGCTCGTCGAGCACGTACAGCGCGTCGCCCCGCTGCACGCGCTGCAGCTCGGTCGCGAGCTTGATGCGCTGCGCCTCGCCGCCCGAGAGCTCGGTCGCGGGCTGCCCGAGTCGCAGGTAACCCAGCCCGACCTCGCGCACCGCCGTGAGCGCGCGCGCCAACGCCGGCTCCGCGGCGAAGAAGGCGTGCGCCTGGTCGACCGTCATCGCGAGCACGTCGGCGATGTTGCGACCGTCGACGAGGATCTCGAGCGTCTTGGGATCGTAGCGCGCGCCATGGCAGCTCGGGCACGGCGTGCGCACGCTGGGCAGGAACAGCAGCTCGACCATCACCGAGCCCTCGCCCGCGCAGGTGCTACAGCGGCCCTTGGCGACGTTGAAGGAGAAGCGGCCGGCATCGTAGCGACGCGCCCGCGCGGCCTTGGTGGCCGCGAAGATGCGACGCACGTGATCGAAGAGGCCGGTGTACGTCGCGAGGTTCGACCGCGGCGTGCGACCGATCGGCCGCTGGTCGACCTGCACCAGGCGACGGATGTTCTCGAGCCCCCCGACGATGCGTCCGGTGGTGGGCACCGCGGCGGTGCGCTCGAGTGCGTCGACCTCGTCGTCGTCGCCGCCGTCCTCGAGCGACTGGCCGAGCGCGCTCGCGACCAGCTCGACCAGCGCTTGTGCGACCAGGCTCGACTTGCCCGAGCCCGACACGCCCGTGACGCACGTCAACACACCGAGCGGGATCTCCACCGCGAGATCGCGCAGGTTGTTGCGGGTGATGTCGGCCAGGCGCAGCCAGCCACGCGGGGCCCGGGGCGGATCGGCGGGCGCGCGTGCAGGCGCGAACAGGTGCGCGGCCGTGCGCGACGCCGCGACCCCGCGCAGGCCCGCCGGCGGCCCGCTGTAGATCACGCGCCCGCCCGCACTGCCGGCCCCCGGCCCGACATCGACGATCCAATCGGCGCGGCGGATGACATCGATCTCGTGCTCGACCACGAACAGCGAGTTGCCGGCCGCACGGAGCTGCGCGAGCGCGTCGAGCAGTGCCTCGGTGTCGGCCGGGTGTAGCCCGGCGGAGGGCTCGTCGAGCACGTACACGACCCCGAACAGGTTCGAGCGCACCTGCGTCGCGAGTCGCAGGCGCTGCAGCTCCCCCGGCGACAGCGTCGGCGTGCTGCGGTCGAGCGAGAGGTAGCCGAGCCCGAGCCGCACCAACACGTCGATGCGCGCCAGCAGATCTTCGGCGATGCGCTGCGCCACCAACACCCGCTCGGGGTGCGCCGCGGCCTTGCATCCGCCGTGTTCACCCCGCGCCGCCGGCCGCAGCAACGCTGCGATCTCGGCCAACGGCAGCGCGCCGAACGCTGCGATGTCGCGGCCCGCGAAGGTCACCGCCAAGGCCTCGCGACGCAGCCGCTTGCCGCCGCACTCGGGGCAGTCGATGCCGAGCATGTACTGCGCCACGCGCTTCTTCATCAGCGCGCTGTCGGTGTTCGCGAAGGTGTGCATCACCCAGCGACGCGCGCTGGTGAAGGTGCCCATGTAGCTGGGCTCTTGCTTGCGCTTCAGGGCCCGACGGACCTCCGCGGGCGTGAACCCGGCGTAGACCGGAACCGTCGGGGTCTCTTCGGTGAAGAGGATCCAGTCGCGGGTCTTCTTGGGCAGCTCGCGCCAGGGCAGGTCGACGTCGTGGCCGAGGGTGGTGAGGATGTCGCGGAGGTTCTGCCCGTGCCACGCCGGCGGCCACGCGGCGACCGCCCGCTCGCGGATCGTCAGGCGATCATCGGGCACCATCGAGCGCTCGCTGACCTCGTAGACGCGCCCGAGCCCGTGGCACCGCGGACACGCGCCCTGCGGGGTGTTGGGCGAGAACGCCTCGGCGTGGACGATCGGCGCCTTGCGAGGATAGTCGCCGGCGCGGGAGTAGAGCATGCGCACGAGGTTCGACAGCGTGGTCACGCTCCCGACCGACGAGCGCGTGGTCGGGGTCCCGCGCTGTTGCTGCAGCGCGACCGCGGGCGGCAGCCCCTCGATGGCATCGACCGCGGGCACCTGCATCTGCTGGAACAGCCGCCGCGCGTACGGCGAGACCGACTCGAGGTAGCGGCGCTGGGCCTCGGCGTAGAGCGTGCCGAACGCGAGCGACGACTTGCCGGAGCCCGACACGCCGGTGAACACCACCAACGCGTCGCGCGGCAGATCGACGTCGACGTGCTGCAGGTTGTGCTCGCGGGCACCTCGCACCCGCACCATGCCCGGACTCACGGCACCGAACGATGCGTCGGCGGACTTGCGGCGGGCGCTCGCCATGCGAGGGCCGCGGTGTACCACGGCCGCCCGGCGGCGGCGGCTGGTGCATCGTGCACACCACCCGTCACTTCGGCCAGCGCGAGCGCTTCGGGCCCCGTCGTCGGTGTAGCTCCGAGAACGCGCGCATCCGGCGGCGTGGCGGCCGAGCGGCCCCACCACGACCCCGCGCGCTGGTGGGCTACGCGCGTGCGACGTACCATGCCGGCGCGTGCGCGACGGGCCGATGACCGGCGGCGCCGGGGAGACGAGTTATGGATCGACATGTCTTGATCGCCATCGCTGGATTGTCCTCGTTGATGCTGAGCAGTCGCGCCGCCGCGGGCGGCTCACTGTACAACCTGCAGGTCGACGCGCTCGATCCCCAGGCCTGCGGTGGACAGGGCTGCTGGACCAACCACATGCGCGTGACGGACCTCGACGGCGACGGCAGCCTCGACATCTTGCTCGCCAACTACAACGACTTCTTCGGCGGCGGCGACGACCCCGAGCCGCTGGTGCTCTACACCAACGACGGCGACGGCGGCTTCACCAACGTGTCGGCTTCTGCCCTGGGCAACTACGCGGGCAACCACCATCAGGTCGCCGTCGGTGACGTCGACGGCGACGGTGCGCGCGACATCTTCGGGCCCGATGGCTCGGGCGGCGCGTACGTGCTGTTCATCAACGACGGCACCGGCAACTTCGTCGACGAGGCCGATGCCCGGCTGCCCGGCGGGCCCTACCCGCAAGGTGGCGCCGCACGCTTCGGCGACGTCGACAACGACGGCGATCTCGACCTCTTCTCGTCCGACGGCTACGGCAGCGACGGCCCGCCATGGGGCCACCTCTACATCAACGACGGCACCGGCGTGTTCGAGGAGCTGGCCGACGCCATCCCCGACTCGATCGCCGGCGGCGACATCGACGACGTCGAGTTCTTCGACGCCGACGGCGATCTCGACCTCGACTTGGTCGTGAATGCCCACAGCGGTGGCACCGGCGCCCTGTGGCTCAACGACGGCGCCGGCATCTTCAGCGCCATGACGACCATCGACCCCCCGGGCATCGGCTCGCAGTTCCACTACAACGTCGCGCCTTGCGACGTCGACGGCGACCGCGACCTCGACCTGTGGATCGACAACACCGGTGGCAACTACACCGAGCAGCTGCTCATCAACGACGGCGTCGGCAACTTCGCCGACGAGACCGCGACCCGCGTGTCCGGCGGCATCGGCGGCAGCGACGACAACGGCGTGGTCTGCACCGACGTCGACGACGACGGCGACTTCGACGCCGTGGTGATCGCACTTGGTAGCCCCGAGCGCTTCTACGAGAACGATGGCAGCGGCAACTTCACCTTCGTCGGCGGCGTGTTCCCCGGCCCGACCGACTGCAGCCTGTGGGGCGAGTTCGGCGACTTGAACGGCGACGGGCGCATCGATCTCGTGACCGGCCAAGGCGAGTGCAGCTCGTCGGACGAGGTCTACTTCGCGAACGACGGCGTGCCGGTCGACTCGACGAACCCGGTGATCCGCAGCGTCGAGGCGCCGCCGGCCGCCGTGAGCGCGGACACCGAGGTCGTGGTCCGCTATGCGGTCAGCGACCGCACCGTCACCGACGAGGGCCCGCGACTCGCTCGCGCCTACGCGGTGGTCGATCCCAGCGGTGCCGCGACCGAGATCGACGCGACCGCGATGGGCGGAGACCTGTTCCGCGTGACGATCCCGGCCCAGCCCACCGGCACCGTCGTCTACACCCTGTGCGCCGAGGATCCCTCGGGCAACGTCGGCTGCTCGACCGAGCAGATGTACGACGTCGGCGAAGGCGGCACCACCACCGGGGGCTCGGATTCGGGCGGCGTCGACACCACGGCGAGCACGGATCCGACCGACCCCGACAGCTCGGGCGGTGCCAGCGCGAGCGCATCCGCGAGCGCGAGCAACACCGGCACCGCGAGCGACAGCGCGACCGCCAGCGCGGGCGACAGCGACGGCAGCGGCAGCAGCAGCAGCGACACCGCCGGCGGCACCGACTCCAGCGGCTGCAGCTGCGACGCGGCGCAGCGCGGCACACCGACGTGGTTCGGGCTCGCGTTGCTCGGCGTCGCGGCCGTGCGTCGACGCCGACGTCGCTGACGCTCGACGAGCCCCGCGGGGCAACACGCGAAGGGGCGCCGCGATCGGGCCCCCTCGCGCACGCGCGGGAACACGCCCGCGGGCCCGCGCGTCCGGTTGGCCCCATGCCCAGCACCGTCATCGAGGTCCGTCGCGCCTACCCCCCGCGCTCGAGCAACGCCTGCTCGAGTCCGTGCACGCCGCACTGGTCGAGGCGTTCCAGATCCCCGTCGAGGACCGCTGCGTCCGCCTGGTGACCCACGACGCCGCGCGATTCCTCTGCTCGCCCAAGCGCAGCCAGCCCGAACGCTACACCATCGTCACGATCACGGCCTTCGCGGGCCGCTCGCTGGCGGCCAAGCGCAAGCTGTACGCCGGCATCGTGTCCCGCCTGGGCGAGCTCGGCATCCCGCCCGACCACGTGAAGATCATCCTCGACGAGGTCCCGCGGGAGAACTGGGGCCTGACCGGCAAGCCCGCTTCGGAGATCGAGCTCGGCTTCGTGGTCGAGGTCTGACCCACGGGAACCGATCGCGGCCGCCGGCATCTGCTCGGGGACATGCGACGCGCGCTGGTGCTGTGGGCGGGGGCGGAGTTCAAGGGCTCGTGCGCGGCGGTGGTGCGTCACCTGGAGCGCGAGCGCTTCAGCTGCCAGAGTACCGACGTGGGCGAGGCCTGGAGCTCGACCCAGCTGTGGATCGACGAGTACCCCAACCTGATGCAGCGTGCCGACCTGATCGTGGTGCTGTCCCACGGCGGTTGGGACGGCCCGATGATCTTCGGTGGCACCCGCAACGGCCTCAGCACCAGCCCGCAGATCGGTCGCCACTACAGCAACCTGGCCTGGCCCGCCGTGTGCCGATGGTTTCGCAACATGCTCACGAGCGATGGACTCGCGATGATCCACGCCTGTCACTCCGCGGGCTCCAACCGCTACGAGAGCACCGACGGCGGCCAGGCCCACCGTTGGGTGGAGGAGCTCTCGAGTGACGCGAGGATCTACACCGTCGGGGTCGAGGGCGTGACGTCGTCGGCGATCGGCAGCCAGAGCGTCGCGCTGCTGCAGTATGCGCTGCGGGGCAGCGCGCCGCCACAGGCCGCCCGCGCCTACCAACCCGGCGGGCGTCAGGCCGCGCGTTGGGGCGGCTGGCTGAACCTCGCCCGCCGCTGACGCGCAACCGCCACCTACCTCGCGATCATGCAGATCGCAATCACTGCTTGAGGCGGTAGCCGCTCTTGACCATCCACCGCACCACCCCGAGCAGCAGCAACAGGAAGCCCACGGTCATGCCCAGGCTCACCCCGACCGCGACGTCGGCGAGCCCGTAGAAGCTCCAGCGGAAGCCGCTGACCAGGTAGACCACCGGGTTGAACAGCGCGACCGTGCGCCAGGTCGGCGGCAGCATGTCGATCGAGTAGAACGCACCGCCGAGGAAGGTCAGCGGTGTGACCACCAGCAGCGGCACGAACTGCAGCTGCTCGAAGCTCTTGGCCCAGATGCCGATCGCAAAGCCGAACAGGCTGAAGGTCGTCGCGGTCATCACCAGGAACGCCGTCATCCACAGCGGATGCTCGATGCGCACGTCGACGAAGCAGAACGCGGTGCCGAGGATCACCAGCCCCACGAGGATCGACTTGCTCGCGGCCGCACCGACATAGGCGATCACCATCTCGAGGTACGAGATCGGTGCCGAGAGGATCTCGTAGATGGTGCCGGTGAACTTGGGGAAGTAGATGCCGAACGACGCGTTCGAGATGCTGCCGGTGAAGAGCGACAGCATCATCAGGCCCGGCACGATGAACGCGCCGTAGGAGACCCCACCGACCTCGGACATGCGCGAGCCGATCGCGGCCCCGAAGACCACGAAGTACAGCGAGGTCGTGATGACCGGCGCGATCAGGCTCTGCATGACCGTGCGGAGGAACCGCGCCATCTCGAAGCGATACAGCGCCCATACCCCGCGATGATTGATGCCCATGCTCACGCCCCCTCGTCGACCAGGCTCACGAAGATGTCCTCGAGTGAGCTCTGTCGAGTGTTGAGATCCTTGTACGCGAGCCCGAGCTCGCCGATGCGCTTCATCAGCGCCGCGACGCCCTCGTGGGCCTCTGCGTCGTAGGTGTACTGCAGCGCGTGGCCATCGGCCTCGAGCGTCAGCGGCCAGTCCGCCAGCTCCGGTGGGATCGACGAGCGCGGCTCGACCAAGGTCAGCGTCAGCTGCCGCTTGCCCAGCTTGGCCATGAGCTTGACCTTCTCTTCGACGAGGATGAGCTTGCCCTTGGCGATGATGCCGATGCGGTCGGCCATCTCCTCGGCCTCGTCGATGTAGTGGGTGGTCAAGATGATGGTCACACCGCGCTCCCGCAGGCCGCGGACCATCGTCCACATGTCGCGCCGCAGCGCCACGTCGACCCCTGCGGTCGGCTCGTCGAGGAACAGCAGCTCCGGCTCGTGCGACAGCGCCTTGGCGATCATGACGCGACGCTTCATGCCGCCCGACAGCGCCATGATCCGCTCGTTGCGCTTGTCCCACAGCGACAGCTGCCGCAGCAGCTTCTCGAGGTACGCAGGGTCGGCCTTCTTGCCGAACAACCCACGGCTGAAGCTGACCGTCGCCCACACGGTCTCGAACGCGTCGGTGGTGAGTTCTTGCGGTACCAGCCCGATCTTCGTCCGCGCCGCACGGAAGTCGCGCTCGATGTCGTGCCCGGCCACCATCACGCGGCCGGTGCTGCGCGTGACCGTGCCGCAGATGATGTTGATCAGCGTCGACTTGCCGGCGCCGTTGGGGCCGAGCAACGCGAAGATCTCGCCTTCTTGGATCTCGAGGTCGACCCGCGCGAGCGCGACCGATCCCGAGGCGTAGGTCTTCTCGAGGCCGGAGACCGAGAGGATGGCCGTCACGGGCCCGAAGCTAGCGCACCTGGGGGCACCCGCGGCCCCGCCGATCGGGCGGTGCGCGGCCTCGTCGAGCTGGTGGGCCTGCCGCGCCCGCGACGACACCGGAGACTCCGCCTTCGACCCCATGTGGGCCACGCTCGTGCAGGCGGCCGGCGCCCACCCTACGGATCGTCGTTGCGAGCACAGCGATGACCGCCCCGGCCCACCGCGCCGAACCGAGCCCACCGCAGGTCTGCGAACCCGCGGACTCGCCGGCCAATCTGCCCACGCGCGACTACGCCGACGACGGCGACGGCGACGGCGACGGCGTGGGGCTGGTGCCGCAGATCGCCCTCGCGCCCGGCGCGGTCGTCGACGGCACACGCTATCGGCTGGTGGCGTGGCTCGGCGATGGCGGCATGGGCGTGGTCTACGAGGCCGAGCACCTCGACCTCGGGCGTCGCGTCGCGCTCAAGGTCCTGCGCAGCGAGGCCTGTCGACGGCCCGATCGGCTCGCGATGTTCCGCGCCGAGGCGCGTGCGCTGGCCTCGATCCGCTCGCCGTTCATCGTCGAGCTCTACGACTTTGCCGAGCTCGGCGACGGCCGTGCGATGTTCGCGATGGAGCTGCTGCGGGGTCGCACGCTGCGATCGGCGCTCGCCCACGGCCCGCTCGAGCTGTCGCACGCGATCGCAGTGCTGCGCCAGATCTGCAAGGGCCTCACGGCCGCCCACGCCGCGGGCATCCTCCACCGCGACGTCAAGCCGGAGAACATCTTCCTGACCACCGTCGACGGTCGACCGGACTGCGTGCGCCTGCTCGACTTCGGCGTGTCGGCGATCATGTCGGAGCGTGGCCGCGTACGTGGTCGCGTCGCGGGCACGCCGTGGTACTTCGCGCCCGAGCTGGTCTCGGGCCTGCCGCACGATGGTCGCGCCGACCTCTACGCGCTCGGGTGCACCGCCTTCGAGATCCTCGTCGGTCGGCGCCCGTTCGAGGGCAACGAAGGCGAGGTGCTGCTGGCCCACATCGGTCGCGAGCCACCACGCTTCGCCGAGGTCGCCGCGGTGCCACCCCAGCTGGCCGCGATCGAGGCGGTGGTGCAGCGCTGCCTTGCCAAGCGACCCGAGGATCGCTTCGCGTCGGCGGTCGAGCTCGAGGCAGCGCTGTGCGAGGTGCAGATCGCCTGCGGCCTCACCACCGCCCACGACGACCTCGCGCTGCCGGAGGTCGAGCCGCGGCGACGCGCGCGGCTGCGCGAGGCGATGCCCCACGCCGACGACCATGCTCGCGCGCACCGACGTCGCGTGCGCGGCTGGTGGCGACTGGGCGGCGCGCTCGCGGGCATGGTGATGGCCGGTACGATCCTGCACACGTGGCCGTCCGAGGCCGCGCGCGCGGACGTCGAGACCCTCGTCGAAGCCGCGCGGCACGCCGCAGCGCAGGCCTACTTCGTCTATCCCCCGCCCGACGATCCCGACCGCGCCACCGCCTACGACCACGTGCTGCGGCTCGAGGCCATCGGCGGACTCGCCGGGGTCGAGGCCAGCCACCGCGCCCGTGAGCTCCGCAGCGAGTTCACCGGCACGCTCGTGCGACTCGGTGATCGCTACTGGGGGCTCGAGGGCGGTGCCGCGTTCGCGATCGACTACTACGCGTGCGCGCTGGTGTTCGACCCCGACCACGTGCACGCGCGCGAGCGGGCATCCCTGACGATCGGCGAGGTCGTCGCGTTGCGGGACAAGGCCCGCGATCACGCCTTCACGCGCGACGAGCTGGCCGCGGCCTCACCGCTACTGGCGCTCGCCGAGGACGACGAGCGCTTGCGGACCGAACGACTCGCCGCGCTCGCACCGCTGGTGGCGGAGCGCAGCGCATCGACCCGCGCCGCGCTCGATCGCCTGTCGCAACGCGACGACCCACCGACACGCGCCCGACCGGTCGCACCGGGGTCGACGCCCGCCGGGCGCCCGCTGCCATCGAAGTCACCCGAGCTGGCCGCGCCCGCCGTCGATACCGCGACGCCGGCACTCGCACCGATCGTCGCCGACGATCCGGCGACTGCCACGGCGGCGTCCACCGCGGGCGACGCCGCGACGGTGCGCGCCCGCGTGCGGGAGGGCCGAGTTGCCCTGACGAGCGGTGAGCCGGCCACCGCGTCGCGTCGCTTCGAGGCCGCGCTCGCGCTCGATGCCGACGACGCAGACGCCCACGCCGGACTCGCGGAGGCCGAGTTCGAGCTCGGGCACGCGAGCTCGGCCATGCGCCACGCACGTCTCGCCGCCCGGCGCCGGCCCAACGATGCCGCCTTGCGATTGCTGTGGGGCGACGCCTGCTTCAAGGCCTATCGCTACGCCGACGCGCTCACGCAGTACCAGCGTGCGCTCGAGCTCGGCCATGCCGCCGCGGCCGCGCGCGTCGCCAAGGTCCGCGCGAAGCTCATCGAGTGAGTGCGCGGGCGCCGAGCGCCTCCTGCAGCGCACGGAGCCTGCGACGCGTCTCCCAGCGAAACACCGCCGCCAGAATCGGCTCGAGCACGAACGCGAGCCACCGCGGTCGCGCTCGGAAGTTGTACGTGTACGTGACGCGGCTGTGCCCGTCGTCGATCGCGTCGTGGCGGATCGACGCCGCCCACCGCTCGAACAGCGGCGGGTGGTTGATCATCTTGACCGCCGCCACCACCCCGCGCTCGAAGCTGACGTAGACCGTGCGCACGGTGAGTCCGCCCACCAGATAGCGCCCGCGGCACACCGCGATCGCCCCGTGCCCCGCCGCGCCGCCGCCCTCGACGAACGCCTCACGCAACAGCGTGTCCCACTCCAGCCGGGCGCCATAGTCGTGCAGCAGATCGAAGACCGCGTCGCACGAGGCCGGCATCGACTCGCTGACCCGTGCGTGCACCACCGCGGGCCAGTGTAGCAACTCGTGGGTCACCGATCGCCGGCGGGTACGGCGTCGCGCCCCCTCGAGGCGTGTCGAGGGACTAGTACCTCGACACAGCGATAGTGACGGGCCATAACACCGCCCTGACCGCGCCTCGCTGCGTTGCCGCACCTTGAAATACGCCCGGTATTCCGGCGGCACGGCGCCTTGCGGAGTCGCGGCCATGACGGCGTTCTGACCCATCACTATCGCTGTGTCGAGGTACTAGAGAGGCGATCCGCTAAGGTCGAGGGGGATCGACAAGGGTGTGTCGCTGTGATCTCGTTTGGCGAGCGAGGTCACTCACGATGCTGTGGAAGGTCCCTACGAAGCTGAGCGCCGAGGAGCAGCGGCTGGTGGCGCGCATGCGCAAGCCGAGCCGCTTCTTCGTGTTCCTGCGAGAGATCCGAGCCGAGCTGTTCACGCCGGAGTTCCAAGAGGAGCTCGCTCGGGCTTACGAGCCGCGCGGTCAAGAGCCCGTACCGCCGGCGCTGCTGGCGATGGTCGTGCTGTTGCAGGCGTACACCCAGACGAGCGACGCCGCTGCGGTCGAAGAAGCCGAGATGAATCCGCGCTGGCAGCTCGTGCTGGGGCTACTTGGCGAAGAGAAGGCTCCGTTCGGGCAGGGTAGTCTGCCGCGCTTCCGCGAGCGGATGGCCGCGCACGACCTCGACCGCAGATTGCTCGAGCGCACCGTCGAGCTCGCGAAGAGGACTGGCGGCTTCGGTTGGCAGAAGCTCAAGGCCGCGTTCGACTCATCGCCGCTGCGAGGTCGCGGCCGCGTCGCTGACACCTGGAACTTGATCGGACAGGCGATGGGTAAGCTCGTCAGTGCACTTGCGAAGATCGCTGCGGTCGAGGAGGACACGATCATCGCCGAAGCCAGGCTCACGCTGCTGCAGGGCAGCAGCATCAAGGCTGCACTGGACATCGACTGGGATGATCATGACCAGCGTAGTGAAGCGCTGCAACGACTCGTCGGTGAAGCACAAGCGCTGCTGGACTGGGCACGCGCCCGGGCTCCCGACGCGATGAAGGAGCGTGAGGTCGAGCAGGCCGCGGTTCTGCTCGAGCGCGTCCTCCACCAAGATACCGAGCCCGATCCCGAGCGACCGAGACGAGTACGGATCCGCAAGGGCGTCGCTGAAGACCGCGTCTGCTCCGTCGGCGACCCGGAGATGCGCCACGGCCGAAAAACCCGCTCACAGGCCTTCAACGGCTACAAGCGCTACATCGCGACTTCGATCGACGCGCCGCTCGTGCTCGCAGCCGAAGCGCGACCCGCCAACCAACCCGAACGCGAGGCTGTACCCTCACTCGTTGACCAAGTAGCGCCCTACGGCGAGCTCGACGAGCTCTTCATCGACCGCGGCTTTCTTGCACATCCCGAGATCGCCGCGCTCGATCGAGACGGTGTGCAAGTCCGTTGTCGTCCCTGGCGCGAGCAGAACAAGCATGGACGCTTCGGCAAGAGCGCCTTCAAGATCGACCTTCGCCGACGACTCGTGACTTGTCCGTCTGGCAAACAGGCCGAGTACTCCGCCAACACTCCCACCGCGTACTTCGGTGCCGAGACCTGCGATCGCTGTCGCCTACGAGCGCGATGCACTGATGCCAAGGCTGGTCGCGCGATCCGAATCCACCCCCATGAGAGCCTGCATCGCAAACTCGAGGCTCGCAGAGCGACTGAGCACGGACGACAGCATCTTCGCGCTCGAGTCGTCGTCGAGCACAGGCTCGCACGCATCGGCGGCCTCCAGAGCGACCGCGCGCGATACAAGGGCGCCCGCAAGAACACGCTCGACCTCCGGCGCCACGCCGCCGTCGCCAACCTCATCGAGCTGCAGGCCGCACTTGCCGCGTGACTTTAGCGGTTCGCTTCTCTAGTCCCCGGCAGCGGACGGCGGCGCGTCGCTCGACCCGGCGCCACGCCAGCCACGGCGCACCAGCTTGCTCAGCTCGACCGCCGATACCGGCACGAATCCAAGTCCGAGCAGCGCCAGCACCTCGAGCGTGGTCATCGGCGCCAGCTCGAACCACGCGCGCGTCTGCGACCAGGCGTGCAGGCCCAGCTGCAGCCCGATCGACACCGCCACCACCACCACGAGCACGACGTTGCGCGACCAGCCCACCTCCCACAGCAGCTTGTCGCGGCTGCGGGCGGCGAAGGCACGCAACAACACGCCGAACACGAGGCTGGAGAACGCCAGCGTGCGCGCGAGCTCGACATCGCCGTGGTGCAGGCCCCACGCGAAGGCGCCGAGTCCGACGGCGGCGTGCATCCCCGCGACCCAGGCGATGTCCAACCACGCCTCGCGGCCCAGCAACGGCGATCGCGGGTCACGTGGCGGCCGCAACATCACGTCGTCGTCGGCCGGATCGATGGCCAGCGCGATGCCCGGCAGCGGCTCGCACATGATGTTGAGCCACAGCAGCTGCAGCGGCAGCAGCGGCAGCGGCCACCCGACGATCGCGGCGACCAGCATCATGACCAGCCCGGCGGCGTTGCCCGACAGCAGGTAGATCACGGTCTTGCGGATGTTGTCGTAGACCACGCGCCCCTCGCGGATCGCGGTCACGACCCCGCCCAGGTCGTCGTCGACCAGGACCATGTCGGCGGCCTCGCGCGTCACCTCCGTGGCGCCCTTGCCCATGGCGATGCCGATGTCGGCCTCGCGGATCGACGGCGCGTCGTTGACCCCGTCGCCGGTCATGGCCACCACCTCGCCGTGCTCGCGGAGCCGTCGGACGATCGCGGTCTTGTCGGCCGCGGTGCGCCGGGCGAACACCGTGTCCTCGACCCCGCGGCCGGCCTCGACGATGCCGAGCTCGCGCGCGATCGCCTCGGCCGTCAGCGCATGATCGCCGGTGATCATCACGACGTGGACGCCGGCCCGCTGGGCCGCGCGCACCGCCGCCAACGCCTCGGCTCGCGGCGCATCGGCGAGCCCGACCAGGCCCAGCATGGTCAAGCCGGCGTCGTCGTCCCCCTCGCCGGTCGCGACCGCGAGCACCCGCAGGCCCCGACCGGCCATGGCCTCGACCGCAGCCTCGAGCTCGGGCAGCACGCTCGCGCACGACGCCTGCACCGACTCGACCGCGCCCTTGACGTAGACCCGCCCATCGTCGCGCCACACCGCCATGCGCCGACGCTCGGTGTCGAACGGCATGGTGCGCACGCGCGGGCGCTCGCGTTCGATGTCGCCGCGACGAATGCCGCGCTCGGCGGCCGCTCGAAGGATGGCGATCTCGGTGGGGTCGCCGACGCCGCCGTCGTCGTCGAGCTCGGCGTCACAGCACGCCGCGGCCGCGAACAACAGCGCCTCGGCGTCGGGCCCCCGCTGCTCGCGCAGCGTCATCACGCCGGTGGTGAGCGTGCCGGTCTTGTCGGTGCAGATCGTGGTCGCGCAGCCGAGCGTCTCCACCGTCGACAGCCGTCGCACGAGCACGCGTCGCGCCGACAAGCGCCGCACGCCGACAGCCATCGCGACGGTGACCACCGCCGGTAGGCCCTCGGGCACCGCCGACACCGCGAGCGACACCGTCGTGAGCAGCACGTCGAACCACGGCAGTCCCCGCCACCAACCCAGCGCGCCGACCAGCGCGACCAGCACGACGGTTGCGTACAGCAGCACGCGGCCGAGCGCCGACAGCCGCTTCTGCAGCGGCGTCTCGCCCACCTCGGTCTGCGCGAGCAGGTGGGCGATCTTGCCCAGCTCGGTCGCCATCGCGGTCGCGATCACCTGCGCCCGTGCGGTGCCGGTCGCGACCGTCGTGCCCATGAACACGCGATCGGTGCGCTCGGCGATCGGTGCATCGTCGGCGATCGCGGTCGGCGACTTCTCGACCGGCTGGCTCTCGCCGGTCAGCACCGACTCCACCACCGACAGCGACGCAGCCTCGAGCACGCGCGCGTCGGCGGCCACGACGTCGCCGGGCTGCAGCAACAGGATGTCGTCGGGCACGATCTCGATCGCCGGGATCAACCGCCCGACGCCGTCGCGCAGCACCGAGGCCCGCGCGGCGGTCATCGAGCGCAGCGCCATGAGGGCCCGCTCCGCGCGCGACTCCTGCACGTAGCCGATCACGCCGTTGACCAGCACGATGAGGGTGATGGCGACGGCGTCGTCGTAGGCCCCGACCGCGACCGAGACCCCGGCGGCCGCGATGAGGATGAGCACCAGCGCGCTGGCGAACTGCGCGGCGAACATCCGCCAGCGTGGGGTCGCGGCCTGGCGCGTGATCTCGTTGGGGCCGACCCGCAGCAACGCGGCCCGGGCGGCGTCGGTGCTCAGCCCGCGGGCGACATCCGATCCGCCGCCTGCCACGGTGGCGGAGGCCAGCGTCGGACGGTCGTTCACGCTGCGCAGACTATCATCGCCAGGCGCCGAAGCGCCGCCGACTCAGTCGGACGCGCGGCTGCCATCGTGCTCGCTGCCGGCCGGGGGCGACTCGCCGCGATACTCCGCCAGGCGGTACTGGATCTTGCGCGGCGAGATCCCGAGAATCTCGGCGGCCTTGCTGGTGCTGCCGCGGACGTGCTCGAGGGTCTTGAGGATCGCGAACTTCTCGATGTCGGCCATCGACGAGCCCGGGATCGGCGGGGTCTCGTCGCCCATGCGCGCGTGGACCATGATGTCACGCGGCAGGTGTCGCGGCTCGATCTCGTGCCCCTGGCACAGGACCACGGCGCGCTCGATGCAGTTCTCGAGCTGGCGCACGTTGCCCGGCCAATCGGCGCTGAGCAGCACCCGGAGCGCGCGGTCCGAGAAGCCGCGGATGAGCTTGCGGCTCTTGCTCGCGTAGCGCTCGAGGAAGTGCATCGACAACGCCGGGATGTCCTCGCGGCGCTGGGCCAGCGGCGGCGTGCGCAGCGTGATGACGTTGAGCCGGTAGAAGAGGTCCTCGCGGAAGCGGCCCTCGCGGACCTCGCGATGCAGGTCGCGGTGGGTCGAGGCGATCACGCGCACGTCGACGCTGACGGGCGTGTCGGAGCCGACCGGCTCGAACTGCCGCTCCTGCAGCACGCGCAGCAGCTTGACCTGCGTCGACATCGGAATGTCGCCGACCTCGTCGAGCAGCAGGGTGCCACCGTCGGCCTTGAGGAAGCGGCCGTCGCGTCGCGCGGTCGCGCCGGTGAACGCGCCCTTCTCGTGGCCGAACAGCTCGCTCTCGAGCACGCCCTCGTTGAGGGCCGCACAGTGCACCGCCACGAACGGGGCTTGCTTGCGGCGGCTCCACGCGTGCAACGCCCGCGCGACCAGCTCCTTGCCGGTGCCGCTCTCGCCGAGGATCAGCACCGAAGCGTCGGAGTCGGCCACCTGCCGCACCAACCCCAGCAGCTCGCGCGACTGCTTCGACTGGCCGATCCACTCGAGCCCGGGCGCGATGCCCTCGCCGACCAGCGCGGTCTTCAGGCGCACGTTCTCGCGGCGCAGCTCGTAGCTCGCCAGCACCCGACGCACGACCACCAACAGCTCGGGAAAGTGCACCGGCTTGGTGAGGTAGTCGTCGGCACCCAGCTGCATGGCCGAGACCGCGTGCTCGACCGAGCCGTAGGCGGTCATCACGACCACCCCGGTGCCCTCGAAGCGCTCGCGCACCTTCTTCATCAGCTCGATGCCGTCCATGCCCGGCATCTTCACGTCGGTGACGATGAGATCGGGGGTCCAGTCGTCGAGCTGACCGAGTGCCTTGAAGCCGTCCGCCGCGCTGCGCACGACGAAGCCCTCTTCGCGCAGCAGTTCGACCAGCGCCGAGCGAGCCGCGGGCTCGTCATCGACCACCAGAATGCTCGCACCCTGCACGTTGGACTGCTCGGTCATGGTCCTGATCTCTCCCAGCGCCCGACGCATCGGGCAATCACGCTTGCCGGCAACTCTTGCGGCAGACCCCCCGCAACGCAACTATTGCGGAGACCGCACCACGAGCACGTTCGCCGGACACCGATGCACGATCTTGCTGGCGGTGGTGCCGAGCAGCCGCTCGAGCGTGCCGTAGCCGTGCGAGCCGATCACCACCAGCTCGGCAGCGATCTCCTTGGCGACGTCGCAGACCACGTCGGCGGGCTGACCCATGCGGACGTGCTTGGTGACCGCGAGGCCTTCGGCGTCCGCGAGCCGGCGGGTCAGGCCGCGCTCGGCCTCCTCGACCAGCGCGACGTCGAGCTGCGCCATCGACATGCTCCACACCGCGTCGGGCAGCCCGACTGGGATCGTCACCGCCCGACAGGCGTGCAACGTGGCGCCGAGCTTCTGCGCGAGGCTCACCGCGGTGCGAAAGACATCGGGCTCGCGCTGCGACCCGTCGAGGGCGACGAGGATGGTGCGGTACATCGCCTGCGACTATGGCAGTCGCCCGCGCCGGGCCAAGACGGGCGCGATGCGCAAAAAATGCGCCCTGGTCAGACCGCCGTTTGGACGATGCTGGCGGGCGTCGTGGCCCAGTTCCTCGAGGACATCCAGGCGTACATCGGCTTCGGCGAGGCGGACGGGGAGCGGCTGCGATCCCTGCACCCGATGCTGTCGCAGCACTTCGAGTCGATCGCCGATCACTTCTATGCCTGCATCCTGCGTCACGATGGCGCCCACTCGGCGATCACCGGCGGCGATGCCCAGGTCCAGCGGCTCAAGCGGACCCTCGTGGCGTGGATGGACTCGGGCCTGCGCGGGCCCTGGGACGAGGCGTTTTTCGAGCGCCGCGCTCGCATCGGTCGCAAGCACGTCGAGATCGGTCTGCCGCAGCAGTACATGGTCACCGCGATCGGCGTGATGCGGCAGGACTACCACGCGACCCTGCGAGAGGAGCTCGCAGAGGATCGCGCGGGACGCGAGGCGGCGATCGTCTCGATCGATCGGCTGCTCGACATCGAGCTGGCGATCATGCTGCAGACCTATCGCATCGACTCCGACGACGAGCTGCGTCGCAACGAGCGTCTGGCGACCATCGGCATGGTCGCGGCCAGCATCGGCCACGACCTGCGCAACCCGCTGGGTGTGATCGAGTCGTCCGCGTACATCCTGCGCCGCCTGGTCGACGACGACCGCGGCCAGCGGCACCTCGACAAGATCGTCAACCAGGTCCGCAGCTGCAACCGCATCGTGACCGCGCTGCTCGAGCTGGCCAAGTCGCGGCCCCCGCGATTCGCCCCCGTCGAAGCCAAGACGGTGGTCAACAACGCGCTCGCGATGATGTCGACCCTCGATGGCATCGAGGTGCGTGTCGAGGTGACCCCGGGCCTCCTGCTGCACGCGGACGCCGGCCTGCTCGAACAGGCCATCATCAACCTCGTCGTCAACGCGGCGCACGCGATCGGCCGCAACCGCGGCGCGATCACGATCCAGATCGCGCCCCACGACGCGGACTTCAACGCGATCGTGGTCCAAGATGACGGGCCGGGCTTCGACCCCGAGGTTCTCCCCAAGGTGTTCGAACCCCTGGTGACCACCCGCGCCAGCGGTGTGGGCCTGGGCCTGGCGTTGGTGCGCAGCGTGGCAGAGCGCCATCGCGGGCGCGCGCAGGCCGAGAATGCGACCGGCGGCGGCGCGCTCGTTCGCCTGCTGCTACCATCCCGGGAGGCGCAGATCGCCCCGGAATCATGAGCCCTGGATCGGTCCTGATCGTCGATGACAACGAGGACTTGGCCGAGAACCTCGGCGAGGTCTTGAGCGACGAGGGCTACGAGTGTGCCATCGCCCACTGCGGCAACGCGGCCATCGCCCGTCTGCGAGAGAGCGACTTCGACCTGGTGATCACCGACCTGCGCATGTCGCCCGGCGACGGGCTCGCGGTGGTCGAGGCAGTCCGCCAGCGCTCGGCGACCACGCCGATCGTCGTGATGACCGCGTTCGCGGGCGAGCTGCACATCGACACGGCGCAGCGCGCGGGTGTCACCACGGTGGTCGCGAAGCCGGTCGATCCCGGCAAGCTGATCCTGCTGGTCCGCGGCCAGCTCGACCGTGAACCACCGGGCGGCGTCCCGTAGGCGCCGCCATGAGCCTCGCGGGCGCACGCATCGTCGTCATCGACGACCAAGCCGACCTCGCGGACAACCTGCGGGAGATCCTCGAGATCGACGGCGCGACGGTGGCGCTGGCCGGCACCGCGGCCGACGGCCTCGAGGTCGCGGCCGCCGGCTGCGACGTGGCGTTGGTGGACGTGCGGCTGCCCGACAGCACCGGCATGTCACTGCTGCCCCGCCTGCACGCGCTCGACCCCGCCACGGCCGTCGTGCTCATCACGGGCCACGCATCGATCGACGACGCCATCGAGGCCGTGCGCGAGGGCGCATATGCGTACGTGCTCAAGCCCTTCGACAGCGTCGATCTGCACGCCACCGTCTCGCGCGCGTGCGCACAGGTCGCGCTCGTCCGACGCACGGCAGCGCTACAGCGCGAGCTCGAACGACGCGAGGACGAGCTGCGTACGCTGGTCGACACCGTCGCCGCGCTACTGCTGGTGCTCGACGGCGACGGCAACGTCATCGACGCCAATCCGGCGGTCGCCGCCGTGTTGCTCACGCCGGTCGAGACCTTGATCGGCCAGGCGTGGGCGAGCTACGTGCCGCCCCGCGATCGACCCGCGCTGCTCGAGGCCTACAGCCAGGTGCGTGCGGGCATGGGCGCATCGTTCGAGGGCCGGGTGTTGCGACAGCACGGCAGCCACGTCGAGGAGCGGGTGATCCGCTGGCGCCTCGCCGGCGCCGCCGGCCGCGACGGGTTCCGCATGTACGCCTCGGGCCTCGACCTCACCGAGACCCGCGCGCTCGAGCGGCGCACCTCGCTGGCCGAGAAGCTCGCCGCGGTCGGCACGGTCTCCGCGGGTCTCGCCCACGAGATCCGCAATCCCCTCAACGCCGCCACGCTGCAGCTGCAGCTGCTCGAGCGACGGCTGCTCAAGGTCGTCGACGCCGAGCGAGCCGGCACCATGCTCGAGCCCATCGGGCTGGTCCGCGAGGAGCTCGCGCGGCTGTCGCGACTGGTCACGGAGTTCTTGCAGTTCGCCCGCCCGGCCGCGCTGCAGGCCCGCGACACCGATCTCGCGAACGTGCTGGCCCAGGTGGTCGAGCTCGAGCGGCCGGTCGCCCGCGAACGCGGCATCGCGCTCGAGCTGCACGCCCCGCAGGACGCGGTCATCGTCGAGGCCGACGGCGAACGGATCAAGCAGATCGCGTTCAATTTGGTGCGCAACGCGATCGAGGCCGCGCAATCGCGCGTACTGGTGTCTGTCGAGGTCGACGGCGCGGGCGCTCGCATCCGCGTGCGCGACGACGGCCCTGGCATCCCCGCGACCGATCTCCATCGCATCTTCGAGCCGTTCTTCACCACCAAGGAGGGCGGCACGGGCCTCGGCATGGCGATCGTGCACAGCCTGGTGGAGCGCCACGGCGGGCACATCGAGGTCAACTGCAACGGTGGCACCGAGGTCGTGATCGCGCTGCGGCGCCACGTGCCGTGAGGCACGAAGGACGAGGGGCCGCTAGCGCGCTGCGGCGGACGTCTCGACCGCGTCGATCGCCGCACGCGCGCGGGTGACCATCGGCGCGAAGCCGGGGTGCGTCGCCCCGAAGTCGATCATCGCGCGCAGGATCTCGAGCGCGCGGGCGTCGTCACCGATCGCCGCGAGATCGTCGGCGTAGTGCAGCGCAGCCTGGGCCGCCGCGTGGTCGTGCTCCTCGAATTCCGGCACGCGCCCGAGCCCGCGCTCCCAGTACGGCACCGCCGCTGCCGGACTGCCCAGCTGATGCAGCACCGAGCCGAGATTGCGCGCCGACATGCGCGCGCTGCTGTGCCCCTCGCCGAACGCGGCCACCTGGATGCGATAGGCCCGCTCCAGCAGCTCGCGCCCCGCGTGCGCACGATCCATGTTGCGCAGCAGCAGGCCCATGTTGTTGAGCACACCCGCCACCGCGGGGTGCTCGGGGCCGTAGGTGAGCTCCTGCAGCCGAAGAGACTCGCGGTAGTGCGCGAGTGCGTCGTCGTGGCGTCGCGAGGCGAACTCGGCGTTGGCCAGCGACGTCAGGTAGGCCGCCAGTCGCAGGTCGTGGCGATCGGGCGCCGCGCGCACGCGCTCGACCGCGCGACCGAGGTGCCCGATCGCGGCCTCCCACTGACCGAAGCGGGTCTCGACCAGGCCCTGCGCCCGCTGCAGCTCGCTCTCGAGCTCGTCGGCCACCACCGGGTTGTGACGCCGCAGTCGCGCGATGAGACCTTCGGCGTCGCGCACACGCGACAGCGCGGCAGCCTCTTGCCGCTGCTCGTAGCCCAGCTGCACGACCTGCCGGTTGGCGGCCGCGATGGCGTCGACGGTGCTCCCGCTGCGCAGCGCGGCCTCCCAGGCCTCCTGTGTCGACGCGAACGCGCCATCGTCGTCATCGAGCTGATCCTGATAGCGCTCGCGCGCCATCAGGGCCCGCGGCAGCAGCCGCTCGTCGTCGAGGCCGCGCGCCAGCTCGACGGCCGATTCGGCCTCGCGCAGCCCGTCGTGGAAGCGTCCGGCGCGGAACATTGCGTCGGCGGCGGCGAGCGCATCGACGGTGGCACCGTGGCGGGCGCGCGCATCGGGCCGGTCGGGCAGCGTCCACACCGGATCGTCGAGCAGCGCCGGCGAGGTGCACTCACGCACCGGCGGCAGCGCATCCACGGCCTCGATCGCGCGGCCCGAGCTGTCGGCCGCCGCGTCCTCGAACACCTGCAGCAGCGCGACCACGGCGTGGCGTCGCGCGTCGAGGCACGCCTGCCGCCGATCGAAGAGCGCGTCCGACTCGACCCCGTCGCGATGGGCGACGCAGACCTCGGTCGCCGCGCCGCGCCACTGCTCGACGTAATCGTCGAGCAGGCGCGCGACCGTCAGCGCGGCCTCGCTGGCGTAGCTGGCCCCCGCACCGCCGAGCTGCACGGTGAGCCGTCGACGATCGTCATCGCTCCACACCTCCGCCATCGCGTCGTCGTCACACCGCGGTGCACCGTCCGAGCCGACCTTGCCACCGATGATCGCGCCGGCCACCACGCCAGCGGGCACCAACGCCAGCAGCCACGGTCGCAGCGAGCGGGCCAGCGTTGCGGTGCCGAGCTCGAGCTGGCGCACCAACGCGGCCATCGACGGCCAGCGGGCCTCCGGCGCGATCGACAGCGCCCGGGTCAGCACCCGCCGCAGCCAGGGTGGCACCGCCGGCTCGCTCGGAGTCGCGATCACGACGCCGGCGCGGTAGAGCTTCCGCAGCTCGGCCCGCGTGCGCGCGGCGTAGGGTCGCGTGCGCCACAACGCCTCGAAGATCGTGACCGCGAGGCTGAACTGATCCGAGCGACCATCGAGCGGCTCGCCCGCCAGCTGCTCGGGTGACATGTACGCGGGCGTGCCGGTCGTGAGGCTCAGCGCCAGCGATTCGTCCGACGACGACGATGCGGGCTCCGAAGGCTGTCGTGTCCGACGGCTGCTGCCGACCGGGAGCGCGACGCCGAAATCGGTGATGCGCACGCGCTCGTCGTTGCCGATGAGGATGTTGTCGGGCTTGACGTCGCGGTGGATCATGCCGGCGGCGTGGGCCGCCGCCAGGCCCAGCGCAGCCTCGCGAAAGACCGCGACGATCGCCGACCACGGGCGCTCGCGCTCCGCCAGCCATGCCCGCAGCGTCCGCCCCGCGACGTACTCCATCACCAAGTACACGCGCCCGCGATCGACCGCGGCCTCGTGGACCGTGACGACGTTGGGATGCGACAGCTTCGCCATCGCCTTGGCCTCGGTCAGCAGGCGCGCGCGCTCGTCCTCCGAAGGGTTCCCGCGGGTGTGCAGCAGCTTGATCGCGACCCGTCGCTCGAGCGCCGGGTCGAACGCCGCGTAGACCGAGCCCATGCCACCGCGGCCGAGCAGCTCGAGTACGAAGTAGCGGCCCAGGCGATCGCCGGGCCGCGGCGCGGCGCCACCGTCGCCTGCGTCGGCCGCGAGGCGCTCGGTGGCGGTCGGCTCCGGCGTCGGCGACGGCGTGGCCTTCTTCACCGCTCGGCGGGTCGGCACCGCCGCCGGATCGGGGGATCCTTCGGGCGCCGCGGTCTCGTCGCTGTTCACCGTCACGCGCTCACCCGCCAGTATGTCCGGCCCGCCGCGGCAATGGAACGCGCGCCGATGATCTACACTCCAAGCGGTATGGACTCACTTGATTCGAAGACTTTGCATCGATCGATACCGCTCGGCCAGACGCGCGCACGGCCCTGGTGCCTCGCGCTGACGCTCGCCATCGCCTGCGGAGGCGATGACGGCGGCACCGCGGCGGACAGCACCGCCGACACCGGCAGCGACACCAGCGGTGGCACCACGGCCAGCACGACCGCCTCGACGACGGCCTCGACCTCCGCGAGCACCTCCGCGGGCACCAGCGCCAGCACCACGGTCAGCACCACCGACACCGACACCGCGACCGACACCGCGACCACCACCGCGACCTCCACCGCGACCTCCGATAGCGGCACCGGCAGCGAGACCGGCTCGGCCGCCTGCGGCGCGATGGATTGCGCCGCCGATCAATACTGCGACTGGGTGATGAACTCCTGCGGCGCCATTCGGGTCGACGAGCCGCAGTGCACGACGATCCCCGACGGCTGTCCCGAGCTGGTCGAAGATCCCGTGTGCGGCTGCGACGGCATCGTCTACTCGGGCGAGTGCTCCGCAGCGCTGCTGGGCGTCGACGTCGACGTCGATGGTGCCTGCACCACGCCCGCGGGCCTGTTCCCGTGCGGCTACAAGTTCTGCGATCCCGCCACCAGTTACTGCCAGCACAGCGTCTCGGACGTGCTGCCCTCGCCCGATGGTTTCACGTGCGTGCCGCTCCCGGACGCGTGCGGCGAGACGCCCGATTGCGAATGCCTCGCCGCCCGGCCGTGCGCGGAGTTCTCGTGTGAGCCGAGCGGTGATGGCCTGGTCGTGATCTGCCCCGGCGGCTG
Organism: Deltaproteobacteria bacterium; assembly: GCA_016709225.1. Lineage (NCBI taxonomy): Bacteria > Pseudomonadati > Myxococcota > Myxococcia > Deltaproteobacteria bacterium. Next base: position 1,072,675 of record JADJEE010000012.1, read on the forward strand.
AAGCCGGCCCCGGCCAGGGCGGCCCGGCACACCACTGCGCGGCCGCGTCGGGGCATGCCTCCGGCAATCCGAGGTACTAGTACCTCGACACAGGGACAATCGCTGTGTCGAGGTACTAGTCGCAGGCGAAGCCATTGGCGGCGCCCGGCGTGCCGTACTCACCGCCGACGTTGGCGTCGACCAGGGCGTCGGCGGAGAAGCACCAGTTGCCGACCAGGTCGTTGTCGGCCGGGTCGAGCGCGAACGGGTCGAGGCTCCACGAGCGCCCGGTCGGCGCGCTGCCCCACGCGGCCATCTCGTCGAGCACGTCGAAGGCGTTGAGCAGCACCACGGTGTTGCCGGTGTTGGTCAGCGACGGCAAGGTGCCGAAGTAGCCGTCCGCCGCGACCGCGTACGGCCACGTCGTCATGTCGTGCGAGGCGATCACCGCGTACGACGAAGGGCCGACCACCGCGATGTCGTCGACGATGCCCTCGTTGGTGGCGTCGTCCTGGATCCGCAGGCCTTGGAGATTGATGTCCGCGTCGGTGTTGTTGAAGACCTCGATCCACTCGCAGGTGTCGAGCGGGCAGGTCGGGTTGGCCATCACCTCGGTGACGATGAGGTCGCCCGGCAGCAGGTCGTCGACGCCGAAGGGCGCATCGGTGGCCTCGATGTAGCCCTCGAGATCGGCGGCGGAGCGTGGGGCGATCTTGAACTCGCCGTCGAAGAAGTTGAGCGGGCCCTGGATCGCCGTGAAGCCCGCGTCGAACCAGAACGACGGGAACGACAGATCGTCGGCGGGCGCGCTGTAGAGGAAGTCGTCGATGGTGACCTCGACGCCGCCCGCTTCGACGGCGAACTCCTGCCCCGACAGCGCGACGACCACCAGCGGCTCGTCCTCGACCCGCACGAGCACGGCCTCCCACGGCTCGCCCAGCTGGGCCGCGTCGACGAGGTCCGGCGTCAGCTCGACGCCGGTGGTGCCGGTCGCCGTCACACTGCCGCCACTGGCGTCGATCTCCGTGAGATCGTCGAACTCGGCGGTGACGCCGAGGATGTCGACCTCGTCGCCCACCGACACGCTCGGGACCTCACCCACGTAGACGTAGACGCCGCTGTACTCGCCGCCCGCGGGCTCCTGCACGAAGAACGCGTTGCCCGACACGCCGGTCACCACGACCCCGCGCACGTCGACGTCGGTGCCGGTCGCCAGCGTACCGTCCTGGATCTCGTAGATGGTGTCGTCGTCGGCCCCGCCGCCGCTCGAGCTGCCCTCGCTGCCCGAGCCCTCGGCACTCGCCGAGGCCGAGGTGTCGGTCGCGGTGTCGTCGGTGCCCGGCGCGGTGGTGTCGGTTGCCGCAGCGCCGCTGCTGTCGACCGTGCCTGCGTCGGAGTCACCGCTGGCCGCGGCGGATCCGCCGTCGCTGCTCGACGAGCCCGCCGAGTCGTCGAGGCCGCCGGCCGTCGTGCGCCCCTGGTCGCCACTGGCGCAAGCGGCCACGAGGAGGGGGAGGGAGAGGAATGCGGAGTACGGGATCGCGCGCGTCACGGGGTTGCCGTGCAGCAGACGGGTACGACCGCCGCTCGGTTGCAGCGTGGTCGCGATCGATCAGCTCACCTCGTCGCGGCCCATGCTCTGGTAGACGTCCTCGAGGTCGCTGCGAACCTTCGCGAGGGCGATGACCTCGACGTCGGCGAGCACGAGCTCCCGCAGCAGGTGCGCGGCTCGCTCTTCGCTGCCGTGGATGCGGACCTTGAGCAGGCCGCGATCGGCGGTCTTGGGGTCGGGCTGCGGCTCGCCCTTGTGCAGCGGCTCGATGCGCTCGACCAGGCCCTCGTGCTTGCGCAGCACCTCGATCGCGGTCTGCAGTCCGCGCGTGACGTGGACCTCGTGCAGGCGACGTCCGACCTCGTACTTCGCGATGACGTCGTCGACGCTGCCGTGGACCTCGAGCTTGCCCTTCTGGATCAGCGCCACGCTGTCGACGAAGCCGTCGAGCTCGCGCAGGATGTGCGAGCTGACCACGATGCCGACCCCGCGGTCGGCGACCGCCCGCAGGATGTCGCGCAGCTGTCGACGTGCGAGCGGATCGAGGCCATCGGCGGGCTCGTCGAGCAGCAGCAGCTCGGGGTCGTGGATCATCGCGCGGGCGATCGCGAGGCGCTGCCGCATGCCCTTGCTCATCTCGCCGATGCGCGCGTTGGCCTTGCTCGCGAGATCGAACATCGCGAGCAGCTCGGCCACGCGCTTGGTCGCGACATCGTCGGCCTGGCCGTAGCACTCGGCGAAGAAGCGCAGGTACCCCGCGGCGGTCATCGTCGGGTACAGCGCCGTGCCGTCGCCCAGGAAGCCGACGCGCCGGCGGATCTCGAGCCGCTGCGCCCACGCGTCCTGGCCGTCCCAGTGCACACTGCCGGCATCGGGCCGCTGCAGCGTCGCGAGGATGCGCAACGTGGTGCTCTTGCCGGCGCCGTTGGGGCCGATGAGTGCGAGCACCTCACCACGCTTGATGGTGAGATCGAGCCCGGTGACGGCGTCGCGGACACCGTCGTAGGAGTGGCGGATCTGGCGGCATTCGACCTGTTGCATCGGCGGGACTGTCCAGGGTGCTCGAGTCGGAGCGCCGGGTGCTGCCGGCTGGCGTGGCGGTCGAGCCAGCGGCGCCGCCCGAGGCGCTTGGCTGGGGACGCACCACGGCGCCGAAAGTTTCCGGTGCCTCTGCCCTGCAGCGTAGCAGTCAAACCGCGCCGGATCCGGTCTGCGACGGGAACCCAGCGCTGGCGCCGGGCCGGGCCGGGGCGTACAACCTGAGACCTTCATGCGTACGATGGCCGAGCGAGCGATGCCCACAGCCACGGCGGCGACGTCCGTCCCGCACGATCCACGGCACCACGCCGGCGTCTGCTCCCGATACCGCGGCGGACTCGCGACGTTCTCGTTGCTGGCGATGCTCGTCACCGCCGGATGCCGCCGCGATCCCGGTGCGCTGCAGGGCCCCACCACCGGCAACGCCCGCGGGGAGGATGCCGCGGGCCTGCCCGCGTTCGGCAGCGAAGGCGAAGCCATCGGCGAGACCGAGCGCTTCAAGGTCGAGGTCGGCGATGCGCCGGTGCGGGGCAACCCCAACGCGCCGGTGACCGTGGTGATGTTCAGCGACTTCGAGTGCGGCTTCTGCCGGCAGGGCTACCACACGCTGCGCGAGCTCGAGCACCGCTACGAGGGTCGCGTGCGCATCGCCTACAAGGCGTTCCCGCTCGACTTCCACTCCGCCGCGCTGCCGACCGCGATTGCGGCCCGCACCGCGCAGTCGCAGGGCAAGTTCTGGGAGTTCCACGATCGCCTGTTCTCCGATCAGCGGCTCGATCTCGAGCGGCTGTTCGACTACGCCCGCGACGCCGGCATGGACACCGAGGCGCTCGCGAAGGACCTCGACGCGCTGGCGTGGGGCCCCGAGGTGCGCCGCGACATGCGACAGGCCCGCAAGCTCGGCGTCAGCAGCACGCCGACCTTCTTCATCAACGGTCGCATGATCTCGGGCGCGCGTCCGATCGGCGAGATGTCGAGCATCGTCGACGAGGAACTCGAGCTCGCAGACACCTGGCTCGCGCAGGGCGTGGCGCCGTCGGACCTCTATGCCCACGCGATCAACGGCGGCTACTCGGCCGTGCAGTACACCGAGCGTCGCGGCCTCGACCCCGACGGCGTGTTCGTGGTGCCGCTCGGCAAGTCGCCCGCGATCGGCCCCGCGACCGCACCGGTGACGATCGTCGCGTTCGGCGACTTCGAGTGCCCCTTCTGCGCCCGCGGCAACGACGTCATCTCGCGGTTGCGCGCGCGCTACGGCGAGAAGATTCGCCTGGTCCACAAGCACAACCCGCTGCCGTTCCACTCCCACGCCTTCGTGGCCGCGCGGGCGGCCGCAGCCGCCGATGCGCAGGGCAAGTTCTGGCCCTTCCACGACGCGCTCTACGAGACCCGCGCGCACTTCGACGAAGACACCCTCGACACCATCGCCAAGCGCATCGGCCTCGACATGAAGCGATTCCGCCGCGACATGGCGGGCCGCGAGCTCGACCAGGTGGTCGACGACGACCTCGCACTGGGCGCGATGCTCGGTGTGACCGGGACCCCGGCCTACTTCGTCAACGGCCGCCCCATCGAGGGCGCGCTGCCGGAGCTGCACTTCCGCCTCGTCATCGAAGAGGAGCTCGAGCGCGCCGCCACGGCGCTCGAGCGCGGGGTCGAGCCGGCGAAGCTCTACGACACGCTGTGCCGCACACCCATCGAGTGAGCGCGCGAGTTCTCCTTTGACGGCGGCTCGGTACGCGGGCACCTTCGCCGGCGATGCGAACCCGTTCGTCGACGCTGCTGCTCGCCGTGCACCTCCTCGCGTGCGGCCACGAGGGCGCCGCGAACGGCGACACCGAGGCGATCGCGTGCTTGCTGCCGCGCTGCGACAACCCCAGCCCGAAGACCTGCGCGTGTCCCGACGACACCGACGGCGTCGTCACCAACACCGCCACCGACGCGGGTAGCTCGACGACCAGCGGTACCCACGGTGGCAGCTCGGGCACCGGCGACACCTCGGGCACCACCACCACCACCGAGGCCGGCTCGAGCACCACCACCGACGCAGGCTCGTCGAGCGGCGATGGCTCGTCGAGCGGCGATGGCTCGGGCTCCAGCGACGGCTCGAGCAGCGGCGCGTCGAGCTCGAGCGGCGGCTCGGGCAGCAGCAGCGGAGGTCCGGCGTGAACCCGATCAGCAGGCCGTGGAGCAAGCACCTGCCCGACGGGCGCTGGGACTACGTCGTCATCGGCTCGGGCATGGGTGGCATGGTCGCAGCCGCGCTGCTCGCCAAGCTCGGCAAGCGCGTGCTCGTGCTCGAGCAGCACTACGTGCCCGGCGGCTTCACGCACACGTTTCGCCGCAAGGCCTGGAGCTGGGATGTCGGCGTGCATGCGGTCGGCGAGGTCACACGCCACAGCATGTCGGGCCGCCTGCTCGCGGCCATCACCGACGACCGCTTGCAGTGGGCGTCGCTGGGGCCGGTGTACGACGAGTTCCACTACCCTGCGCGCGACGCCGCCGACGGTGACGGCTTTCGCATCGACTTTCCCGACACGCCCGAGGGCTTCCGCGACAACTTGCTGGCCGCGTTCCCGCGCGAGCGCAAGGCGATCGATGGCTATCTCGCGGCGGTGCGTCAGGTCGCCGGCGCGATGAAAGGCTACTACTCGAGTCGGCTGTTGCCCCGCGGTGCGGTCGCATCGCTGGCGGAGCGTACGCTCGCGCGCACCGCCCACGTGCAGCTGCAGCGACGCGTGAAGGACGTCATCGCCGAGCTCACCGACGATCCGCAGCTCGCGTGCGTACTCACCTCGCAGTGGGGCTACTACGGCGCGCCCCCCAGTCGCGCGTCGTTCGCGATGCAGGCGCTCGTCACCCGCCACTTCATCCACGGCGGCTACTACCCTGTCGGTGGGTCCGCGGCGATCGCCCGCGAGCTGCTGCGCACGGTCGCCGACGCCGGCGGCCACACGATGATCCACGCCGACGTCGCGCGGATCGTCGTCGAGCGCGGGCGCGTGGCCGGGGTCGAGCTCGCCGATGGTCGTCGCATCGCGTGCCCGAGGGTGATCAGTGCGGCCGGCGTCGCCTCGACCGTGACACGGTTGCTACCCGCAGAGCTGCAGCACGCCAGCTGGGCCCGCAGCGTCGCCGCGCTCGAGCCGGCACCGGCCCACGTGTGCCTCTACCTCGGCCTGCGCGGTGACATCCGCCGCGCCGGAGCCTCGCCGGCCAACAAGTGGTTCTACGAGCACTGGAGCTCCGAACAAGAGGCGTGGCAGATCGACGGACCCGATCCGCTGCCGCCGGCGCCGGTGCTGTATTGCTCGTTCCCCTCGCTCAAGGATCCGCTCCACGACGCCGGCCCCGAGCAGCTGCACACCGCCGAGGTCGTGACCTTCGTGCCCTGGTCGAGCTTCGCGCCCTATCGCGACCTGCGGTGGCGCAAGCGCGGCGAGGCCTACGAGGCCCTCAAGCAGCGGCTGCACGATCGTCTGCTGGCGCAGCTGCTCGATCACATGCCGCAGCTGCGCGAGCACATCGCCTACAGCGAGCTCTCGACGCCGGTCTCGACCGATCACTTCGTGCGACCGATGCGAGGCTCGATCTACGGCCTCGCGCCGACGCCCGAGCGCTTCGCGACCGAGGCCCTGCGCCCACGCGCGCCGATCGACGGCCTCTTCTTCGCGGGCTCCGAGGTCGCGACCGTCGGCGTCATCGGAGCGGCGATGGGCGGCGTGCTCGCGGCCGTCGCCGCCGAGCCGCTGCGCAGCGTCCGGTGGCTCGCGACCGCCACCCGCAGCCGCCCGGGCCGCGGTTAGGCCCCGCGCGGGGACTCTCCGTCGTATCCGGCCGCAGCCATCACCTGTTCGAGCTTCCCGAAGAGATCCTGGCCGCGACTGTACCCACGCTCCCGGATTCGTTCGAGCAACATCCGCACCCGTGAGAGATCGAGATCCGGGTTGGCACGAAGCAAGACTTGCGCGTCGACGGCGTCCTGGGGCCGTCGTGGCGAGAGCGAGAGCACCTTCATCGCCAGGAGGTCCTCTGCACACGCGACCTTCACGGGCCCGAGTGACTCCATCGTGATGGAGGTGGCAGCGGCAACGATGTCGGCCTCGATGCCGCTACTCGCGGCGATGATGTCGACGAGCACACCCGATGGCGCGAACAATCGGACCGTGGCCGTCCGACCGGCAGTCTCGTGCTCGACGAGCTTGTAGATGTCATACCCCCGCTGTCGCAGCTCGACGATGAGGTCTTCGAGCCCGCGTTGATCGATCGTGATGGCGATGTCGACGTCACGGGTCGTCCTCACCTCACCGCGTACCGAAACCGCCAGCCCACCGACGACGCTGAAGTCGATGCCGAGCTGCCGGAGCGTTTCGGCCATCTCCGACAGAGCGCGAAGCGGACTCGCGTCGAATTCAGACATCGCGCAGCTGCCAGGCCCGAAATGCTGCCGCGAGCTCAGTCGGCGTTGCCTTCGGATGTCGCGCAAGCAGTCTTGCGCGCTCGAGTTCGTACGCCACGCCCATCTGCTGGATCGCTTGCGCGAGCTTGCGCGCCGGCGGCGTTCGCCGAGCGGCGGCGATTGCATCGTTCGCGGACTCGTCGACCGGCGCTCCGGAGACCCACGGCGTGGGACGCCCCGGCATCCAGCCCAGTAGATCCAGCACCGCGTGTCGCCGACCACACGCCGCACACTCGGCCGGTAGCGCGTTGCGGAATCGCGAGGGCAGGCCACACCACTTCGGACCCGGGACCACGGTGATCGCCTCGGCGGTTCGCGACGCGCTCGCGACCGCGGCCTCCTCACGGAGCAGCACCGCGCCCACGTCGGGGAGCTCCCCGAGGGGGCGGAGGCCCTCGACGACGCCCGGCGGCCAGGACATCGGCCAGCGCCGTTCGAGGATCACCAGGCGCCCGCCGCCGCCGCCGGCGAGCTGCTGCGATGCTGCGCGGATCGAGCGAAGCACACGCTTCACGTACAACCCCGTCGTGGGCTGGAGGGACGTGGACTCCACCTCCAGCGCTGCATCGCTCGCGCGCGATCCGAGCACTGAGACGTGGAGGTGAGCGTCGAGCCGATAGTCTCCCGGCAGCGGCCGCTGGGCCAGCAGCTCGCCTACGGCGGTCCCGGCATCGCGGCCCATCGCGCGCGCGTCCTCCACTGCGGGCGGCTTCGCCTGCGCGCAGGCTTCGAGTCGCTCGATCGGCGGACGTATCTGAACGCGCGCCCCAATCTGGACACCGAGGCGCCGTTGCGTCTCCTGCACGGCCGTATCGAATGCTTCCCAGAAAGAGCCGTCGACGCGCGCGAAGGCGGTGTCCTGCTCGCCGTCGTTGAGCTGCTTCACTTCGCACCCGACGAACTCGTCGACGAAGCGCGCGTTGAAGTCCGGCCGCGGTTCCTGCGTTCGATCCACCCATGTGATGTCGCCGCCAAGCGACATGATCAGCGCGGCCGCTCGGAGTTCGGCCGCTGCGGCATCGAAGCGATCGCGTGACGCCGCGGGATTGGTGGCGTCACCGCGCAGCTCGGCTGCGAATCGCCGGGGCTCTGGTACGAGACTCAGGCACCAACCGAGGTGGAGCAACATGCCCACGCCCCCACCGATTGCGTACCAGTACTCGAAGGGGTGTGGCTGGCGTCGCCCATCGGGAAGCTCCGATGCCCACCTGGCGGTGAACACGGAACGCAGCGCGTTGGTCGACGTCGCGGCGACAGCTGCGTCGGCCATGTAGCCGGCCGCGCTGAGCCAGCTCGACGCAAGGTGCCAGCCGCCATCGGACGGCAACAGCCGTCGAGACACCTCGGGGAACGTCGAGACGAGCGGCATCGTCGCAACCGAAGTTTAGCATGACGGATCGCTGGCAACGCTCGCCCCGCCCGCCGCGATCACCCGCAGCTCGACCCGCCGCGATCGAGGCTGGGGCCGAGCTGCGCCTCCCACCATGCGGTCCAGCGCGTGCGCAGGGCCTCGAAGGCGGCGTCGTCGAGGCCGTAGGTGGTGAGGATCGCCTGGCTGCCGCCGTGCGGCCAGCGATCGTTGGCGGGGCGATCGAGGATCACCAGCAGGCCGTCGCCCCAGCCCTGCACGGTGACGCCGAGCTGATGGTTGCCGCGGTGCCACAGCGTGCCGGTGAGGGTCTCGTCGCCGACGACGACCGGCGCGTACGCGTCGCCCGGCCGCAGCGAGCGCTGCACGAGCCCGAGCGCAGCGGCGGCCAGCGCCCCGCCTTCGCGCTGCGGTGAGCCGGCGAGGTAGAGCGTGCGTCGCTGGGCGCCGCGGTGGCGATCGAACGCGAACGCGAGCTGCTGTGCGAAGGCGATCCAGCCCTGGGTCATGTCCTCGAAGACGTCGTCCCAGTCGCTGTCGGCGGTCGGTGCGGGCCGGACCACGCGCACGACACAGGTGCTGCCGTGGTCGATCACCTCGAAGCGATCGCCGAGGCCGAAGCGCAGCACTCGCGCGGCGTCGTCGGCCTGGGCGTGCTCGAGGAAGATGTAGTCGATCTCCTCGCCCAGCGAGTCGGTCTCCCAGCCGAACCAGTCGCGGATCTTCGCGGGCTCACGGAGCGCGCGCCACACCTCTGCCGCAGGCGCGCTGACGGTGACCTCGACCAACGGGCGATCGAAGCTGGGTGGCGTGGGTGAATCGTCGGTCGTGCTCATGCTGGCTCTCACTGCGTGGGGGTTGTGGGCTTGTTGGCCACGGCGGGATGCGCCGCCGCGAGCAGGCGATAGCGACGCGCGCCCCGGCGCGGGGCGAACGAGCGGGCGATCTCCGCCACCGCCTCGGTGAGGGCGGCGGTGAAGCGATCGAAGTCGGCGGGCGAGCTGAAGCCGAGGTCGGCCTCGAGCGTGAGCGTGAGCAGACGCTTGCCCTCGTCGTCGGCGGCCTTGCGCATGCGTGCGACCTCCCGCACCACCTCCGCCGCGGTACGCACCAGATGATCCGATGCGAAGCGATCCTGCGCGTCGACCTCGGCCGGACGCGGCGCGCCGACCAGCGACGGGTCGAGCACGAACGCATCGGCGCAGGCCACCACGATGCGCTCGACGCAGCCGCGACGCTGCCGCTCCTCGACCAGGCGCACCAGGCCCGCGGCCTCGAGCGCGCGCACGTGATAGGCGAGCTTCTGCCGCGGCATGTCCAGCGTCGCCGCCAGCGAGGCCGCCGAGCCAGGCGTGCGCAGGGCCTCGAGCAGACGCCCGCGGATCGGCGTCAACGCGGCGCGGGCCTGCCGGCTGTCGCTGACCAGGGCGATCGCGGCGTCACTCACGATCGGCATCCTGGATTGGAAAACTTTTATTGTCAAACGCAATCGATCGTTGCCCGAGCGTCCTCGACCGAGCGTCCGCGCGTTGGCGCGCGGGCCAGCGCGGCCTCACCCGTGCGAGGCGCAGCGATTGCCGCGCTGCCCCGCGCTCCGGCGACCTACGCTCGGGCGTGTCCGCCGACGCACTCGTCCCCGCCGAAACCGTAGCCCTGCTCGATGGCACCGGACAGCCACGCCTCACCGAAGCCGTGCTGGCCGCGGTCGCCGAGCTCGGCCTGAGCGGGCCACGGCACGATCTGACTGCCGAGGTGTTCGCGCCCTGTCAGGGCTGCTTCGAGTGTTGGACCGATCATCCCGGCACCTGCAAGGCCAACGACGCCGCCAACGGCGTGATGCGCGACGTCATCGGTGCCGAGCTCGTGCTGTGGACCACGCGCATCCGTTTCGGCTGTTGGGGTCCGACGGCGAAGGCAGCACTCGACAAGAGCATCGGCCTGCTCTCGCCATTCTTCGCCACGGTGGAGCGCGAGACCCACCACCGTCGGCGCTACGATCGATATCCGCGCTGGGGTGTCGTCGCGGTGGTGCCACCGGGTACCGGTGACGACGAACGCCAGCTGTTCCGACGGCTGGTGGCACGCAACGCCATCAACGTGCACAGCGACCGGCACGCGGTCGTGTTCGTCGAGGAGAACGCGAGTGTCGAAGAGATCCGCACGAGCGTGCGCGACGCCCTGGTGCAGCTGCGCGCAGGAGCGCCGCTGCCGTTCGCGGCCCAGGCCGCGTTCGCGCCGCGGGATCCCGCCAGCGGCGTGCCGCTCGACCCTGCGCGAGCTCGCCACGCGGTGCTGTGGGTCGGCAGCGCGAAGGCCCACGGCACCAGCTCCTCGGAGTCACTGGGTCGAGCGATGATCGAGCGACTCGCGGCGCGGGGCTGGACCACCGAGGTCGCCCATGTCGCGAAGCTGGTGCGGCTGCGACGCTCGCAATCCTCCGAGCTGGTCGAGACGCTCGCACGCGCCGATCTGATCGTGCTCGCCAGTCCGGTGTATGTCGACTCGCTGCCGGCGTTGGTGCTCGCGGGCTTGGCTCGCCTCGCCGACGCGCCGCTCGGTTCACGACCACCTGCGCTGTTGCCGATCGTGCAGTGTGGCTTCCCCGAGCTGGCGCACACCGTGCTCGCGCTCGAGGTGTTGGCCACTGCCGCGCGGCGCATCGGGTTGCCGTGGGCGGGTCACCTCGCCTTGGGCGGCGGCGGCGTGATCGGTGGTCGCCCACTGGATACGCTCGGCGGGCGCGTGTCCCACCAGACCGCGGCGCTCGACGCCGCCGCCGACGAGCTCGACGCGGGTGCTCCCGTGTCGCCGGCGACCAGCGCACGGTTTGCCAGGACGTTCATCGGCGCGGGCCTCTACCGCGTGCTGGGCGACCTCGGCTGGATCGGCATCGCGATCCGGCATGGCTCGCTGACGAAGCTGTGGCAGCGGCCGTTCGACGACGCGGCGGGATGAACCCTCGGGCGCGCCCGGCACGCCCTCGCCCACGCCTCGAGCGGCGCCCGGACCCGACACGCGTCGAGGTTCGAGCGATGGCCGTGATCACGACGCCCGCTCGCGGGACCAATGGCTGTCATGACCGAGTTCGACCTCTTCGGACACGACGGCAGCATCCTGCGACTGGCCGACCGCTGCAGCGCCGCGACCGACGCACTCGACCCTGCCGACGCCAGGGCCCGCATCGACGAGCTCGACCGCGGCCAGCTGGTGGCGTTGTGGTTCCAGCACGGCTGGGGCTGGGGCGAGCCGCCGCCGACCGGCCAGCTGCGAGCGTGGTGCGCGAACCTGCTCGAGCACGGCTGGTCGGTGCAACGGATCGCGGGCTCGATCAGCATCACCGCACCGTGCGAGGTCGAGCGCGCCGCGCCGTTCCTGCATGAGCTCACCGACGTCGTGCCACCGCGCACGCGCGAGGTGACGTTGCACCTGTTCGATCGTCGGGGGCGTCGGCTGCATGGCGCGGCGTACGAGGCCGAGTTCGACGGCGGCCACATGAGCGGCGTCAGCGACGACGGTGCCGTGGTCCTCACCGTGCCTGCGGCGACGCGGCTGGTCGCGCTGCGTTGGGGTCGCCCCGACGGCGACCGGCCCGAGGGCGTGTCACCCCTCGAGTTCAGCTCGCGGGTCTACGTCGAGCTCGAGGCCAGCGGTAACACCGACGAAGCCCTACGCCGCAAGCTCCACAACCTCGGACGCGGCCATCGACGGCTCGATGTCGCGGTCGCGTCGTTCCAGGCCTGCAGCGGAGCACGGATCACCGGCCGCAGCGAGGACGCGTCGCCGTTCGTCGAGGCCCGCCACGGCAGCGCCGAGCCGTTGACGCCGGAGGACCGCGCATCGTGACCGATCCGATCCCCGCGGTGCCGCCGACCTTCCTCCTGCGAATGCGCCTGCAGACCGCCCGCGGTGCGACCGATCCCTTCGTGCGACGATCGGCACGGATCGACTGGGGCACCCGGCGACACATCGCCGAGACCAACGACGACGGCGATCTGTGCCAGCGGGTCGACGGCCGGCTCGAAGAGGGCGTACCGGTCGATGCCACCTACGACACCGGCACGCTCTACCTGGGCAACACCGGCGACGACGGCTTCGTGGCGAAGATCGCGGTGCCGCTGCGGCGCAACGACCTCCCCGAGCCGTCGGCGACGCCCGACGACGCGGCCGCGCACGAACTCAGCTGGCGACTCGCCAACCTCGGCTGGTGCACCGACGACCTCTTCGATGCGCTCACGCGGTTCCTCTTCGCGCACGACATGACGCATCACGGTGAGGACCGCCATCGCTTCGGCGACTGGACCTCCGCCGGCGACGTGCTGTGCGACGCCGAGCTGCGCGATCGACTGCTGACCCACGTGGCCGCGCTGCACGACGGATCCGACGCATGAGCCTGGTCGATCGAAGCCCGAGCGCTCCACAGCTCGCGCCCGAGCTCTACGGCTCGCGACGCAGCGACGCCCACGCCACCCGCGTCCACGCCGCCCACGTCCGCGATGGCGTGCGCAGCACCTTCGTCGTGCCGGGTGACTGGCCCGAGGACACCCATCAGTGGCATGCCGACGGCATGAGCACCTACTCGACCAAGGACGACAACGCGGTCGAGTTCTACACCGATGGCGCCTCGACCTACGCGGCGATGGTCGAAGCGCTCGGCACCGCCACCGGCGCCGGACACTTCGTGCTCCTGGTCGGCTGGACCTGCTACGACGACTTTCCGCTGACGTCGGCGAGCGACGATCGTGCGGGCGCACTGGCGGGGCAGAGCCTGCGCGAGATCCTGATCTCCCGTGCGACCGAAGGCGTGGTCGTCCGCGTGTTGCTGTGGAACAACTGGTTCACGACCGGCCCGGCGCGTGTGCCGGGCTCCGACAGCACCGCTGGCTCGGTGATGCCGGCGATGCGCGCGACGTGGATGGCGCTCGACCGCGCGGCCGGTGACCTGCGCTGCGCCATCGACGACGGCACGCGCCTGCGTGGCTCGCATCACCAGAAGCTACTCATCGTCGCCGGCGCGGAGGGGCTGATCGCCTTCTACGGCGGTGTGGACGTGAACCCCGACCGCGTGGGCTCGGGCCGCATGCACGACGTGCACGCCCGGGTGAGAGGACGGGCCGCCGAAGACCTGCTCGCGCTCGCGAAGCTGCGCTGGGCCCACCGTGTCGACCCCGACGGGCCCGACGTGTTCGGCGAGGTGGCGGATCTCGTGCACGGCGCGCCCACGCCGATCGAGGACCTGCGTGCGACCGCCGAGGACGCCGGGACGACGCGGGTGAAGATCGTGCAGACCGTGGGCAATCCTGCGATCGCTCGGCTGTCCTCGGAGTACACCGATCTGTGGCCTTCGATCGCGCACGCGCTCCGGCGCGCGCGTCACTTCGTGTACCTCGAGGACCAGTACTTCTGGAGCCTCGATGCCGCGCGCGAGCTCGCCGACGCGCTCGAGCACATCGCGCATCTGACGATCCTGCTCCCCCACGGCGAAGCCGCCTCGTCGCACGCGGCCGAGACGTGGGCGGAGCAGGCCACGACCGACCTCGTCAGCGCCGCCGATCTGCGCCACGCCGCGCTCTCCGCCCTCTTCCGCGAGGCCGGCGGACATCGCCACAAGATCGGCGTGTACCAGCGCAACGTCGCGCCGGAGTACATCCACGCCAAGACCTGGATCATCGACGACGAGCTCGCGATCGTCGGCTCGGCCAACTGCAACCGCCGCGGCTACGGCCACGACAGCGAGGTCGCCGGGGTCTCGCTCGATCGCATCCATGCGCCATGGCACCGGCTGGAATTCACGGGTGCCCACGCGCTGCGCATGCGCCTGTGGCGGGCGCACCTCGGCATCGAAGGCGCGCGACTGGTCGATGGCGTGGGCGCAGCGGCCTACTGGCGTGCGCCGCCACGCTCGGCCCAGATCGGTGACTACATGGTGCCCGAGGCCGACACCGAGGTGCCGATCGCGACGTGGGCCGCGCGGCACTCCGGCGCGCCCTTCCCCGACTCGGCGTTCATCGACCCAGCGGCGTGAGCTTCGAAGCTGCGTTCAGCAGTCCTGCACCACCGCGACTTCGCCCTCGCAGTACCAGTTGTCGCCGTTCGCATCGCAGCACCCGCCGAGATCGAGTGCACCGCACGGTGCGCCCTCGACGAGCCCGACGGGGCAGTCGATGGGGACCTGCTGCGTCGGCTCGGCGCCGACGAAGCCGCACGCGTAGTAGGCGTTCAGATCATCCCAGCCGCAGGTCCCCGAGGCGCCGGAACTCGTCGAGCCGGCGGTGCCGTCGGCGCTCGTCGAGCCGGTACCCGTGCTGCCATCCGCCGAGCCACTCGCGCCATCGGTCGCACTCGTGCCATCGGTCGCACTCGCCGACGCCGTTGCGGAGTCGGTCGCACTCGCCGACGCCGTTGCGGAGTCGGTCGCGCTCGCCGACGCCGTTGCGGAGTCGGTCGCGCTCGCCGATGCCGTCGCACTCTCGGTCGCGCTCGCCGACGCCGAAGCACTCTCGGTCGCGCTCGCCGACGCCGAAGCCGTGGACGAATCGGCACCGGCATCGTCACCTCCGCAGGCGAGGCACGCGAACATTAGCGAGAGGGAGCAAGACGAACGGACGAGCCTCGACATGTGCCCGCGTACGCTAGCAGGAGGCGCGGCGCGTGCCCGCGCACGTGGCCGTCAGCGGTCCGCGCAGTCATTGCAGCGCGGCCCCGCCCACGCCATCCGCGCCAGGGTGGACGGCAAGGACTCTAGTCGTCGCACGTCACGCGCGGGACCGGGAGGCCGCCGTCGTCGAGCGCGACTGCGCCCCAGGTGCTGCCATCGAGCTGGGTCGCGGCGGGCGTGTCGAGCACGCCCTCGGCCGAGCCGCAGGGCCCGCCGCCGGCCGCGAGGTCGCCGGTCAGGGCGATCACACCGACGCGCTCCATACCGAGGATCGGATCTGCCGCCGCCGGCACGACGAAGGGATCGAAGCGCACCGTGAACGCAGGTGTCATGAAGCCGATGATCTCACCCTCGACCGGCTCGCCGAGCGGCTCACGCGGCGCGCTCGTGCTGCCGACGTCGAGCGACAACGGCTGCAGCGACGCCGTGAGCACGCCGTCGACGACGTCGAGCTGCGCAATGAACTGCAGCGGCAGCGTGGGATCCTCGGGCATCGCGATCGACAGCAGGTAGCCACCGCCACCGCCCGAGCCGCCGACGTCGTAGCGCACGCCGCCCGTGGCGGCGCCAGAGCTGCTGTCAGCACCGCCACCCGAGCTGTCACCACCCGTGGTGGTCATGCCGACCGTCGTGCCGATGCCGCTCGATTCACCGTCGTCGCCCGGCGGCGAGCTCGAACACGCCGCGCCGAGCAGCAACACCAGCGGGATCAGCGGGTCGACGAAGCGCATGGACATCATGCGACCACAGCCTCGGCGTGGACGCCAGCCCGCACGGCGGATGCGGTGCACACCCTCGCGTGCGGGCGATGACGGCCGCTCACTTCGTGATGGGCTTGGTCGACGCGTCGGGCGTCTTCTCGGCCTTCACACCACCGACCACCGCGGCCTTGGCAGGCTTGGCCGGGCGCACGAACTTGAGGGTCATGCGATCGCTCTCGCCGATGGCGGTGTACTTGTCCTTGTCCTTGTCGCCCTCGGCGTAGGTCGGCGGCAACGTCCACACGCCCTTGGGGTAGTCCTTGGTGTCCTTGGGGTTGGCGTTGATCTCGGACTTGCCCGCGAGCTTGAAGCCGGCGGCCTCGACCTGTTGGATCAGCCACGCCTCGGGGACATAGCCCTTGTCGGCGCTCTGCATCGGGTCGGCGCCCTCGGGCGCGCGATGCTGCTCGATGGCCAGGATGCCGCCGGGCTTGAGGGTCTCGTTGGCCTTGGTGAGGAACACGTCGAACTTGCCGCTGCGCACGAGGTTGTGGGTCATGCGCATGACCAGGATCATGTCGAGCGAGCCGGCCGGGCCCATGTCGTAGGCGCCGGGCGCGGTCGGGATGCGCTCGACCTTGCCGTACAACGCCGGCGCCGCGTCGAGCAGGACCTCGGTCGCACGCGCGTAGTACTTCACCTGATCGTCGTCGGAGTTCTTGTCCATCATGCCGACCGCGAGCTGGCCCTTCGCGGCGAGCATCGGCGCCAGCAGCTCGGTCCACCAACCGCCGCCGGGGCCGACCTCGTAGACGTGCATGGTCGGCTTGACGCCGAAGAAGCCCAGCGTCTTGGCGGGGTGCCGGTATTGATCGCGCTCGGGGTTGCCGGGCTTGCGGTGTGGGCTCTTCAGGATCTGGTTCATCGCCTGCTCGACGCCGCGCCACTTGGTGGCGCTCAGCTTCTCGACGCCGGCGGTCATCTCGGGGGTCCAGCGCGCCTGCTCGGCCTTGAACTGCGCCTCGAGCTCGGCCATCGCGGCCTCGTACTGCTTCTTGGCCTCGGCCTTGGGATCGGGCTTGGGCTCCTCGATGGGCTTGGTCGCGGGCTCGGCCTGCTCGACCGGCTTGCCGGCCGACGGATCGGCGACGGCGGTGTCGTTGGGGTTCGAGCTCGAGGTCGACGCCTGCACCGTGCACGCGAGTGCGGCGAGGGTGAACAGGGAGACGAGACGGACAGGACTGCGCATGACGATGAACTCCAAGGGCCGAGTGGGGCCCGGGCAGTCCATACACCACCTGCACCAGGCATGGAACACCCGCGCGCTCGAGAGATCCCCAAGGCTCACGATCATCGCCATGCGGACGGATCCACTGGCAGGGGCGATCACTGCTTTGCCAGCGCGTGTCAGCGCGCGGCGCCGACCACCGACCGGGACGCCCCCTACGGCGCGTCGGACTCCCACCAGCGCCAGTCGACCGCACCGCCGCCCAGCACTCGCTCGCCGCTGCGACGGTACAGCTGCCCATCGCCGACGACCAGCCATGCGCCATCCGACGAGAACGCCATCCGTGAGGTCGGCGCGTCGTTCGCGAGCGCGACCTCGGTCGGTGCGCCATCGCCGAACTCGGTGAGCGCGACGTCGCGGCCGTAGTCACTCGTGCCGTCGTTGCGTGCGTAGGCGACCGCGGTGCCATCGGGCACGACGGCGATGCTGTCGATCGAGCTCGGGTTCACCTCGGAGGAGGTGGGCGAGGTCTCGGTGATCTGCACGCCCGCATCGAGGCCGCCCGGTGCGAGCACGTGGCGCCACAGCGAAGTGCGGTCCTCCCAGTACTCGGCGCCGTTGCGGATGCCCAGCGTGTAGATCTGATCGCCTGCCCGCGACACCGCGAACGTCGCCGAATTGCCGATGAGTGGGCTCGGCAACGGCACCGCCACCACCTCGGGCGAGCCGGACGAGAAGCCGACGACCTTGGTCACACCTTGGTCGACGAAGGCGAGGTGACGCCTGTCTGCGGACACCTGCGGAATGACCGTGCCCGACGCCGACAGTGGCTCGGGGACACCGGCCTCACCACCCGCGAAGGCGACCCAGAACAGGTCGTTGGTCGGGCTGGCGGCTCGGTACACGGCACCGCCATCGGCCGTGAGCACGCCGAGGTCGATGCCGGCCGCGAGTGTGACGGGCGCTTGCAGACCGTCGGGCCCCAGCGCGCGCCCGACCAGATCGTAGATCCCGTCGTCGCCGATGCGGAGCACCACCGCATCGCCGGTGAAGCCGACGACGGCGCAGCGTTCGACCTCGTCGTCGTAGGCGGCGGTCCAGGTGTTGGTGACGAGGCTCGCGACGTGGCACGTCCGCGCGCCGAGCGGTCCGAACTCGCCGGCGACGTGCGTGCCGGCAGCATGGATCGTGCCGAGCTCGATCGACGGCGTCGATCCAACGAGCTCGACCGGCTCGCCATGGCTCGTCGGCCCGACGTCGATGCGATAGCTGGTCTGCGTCGTGACCACCACCAGCACGCCGGCCACCGACGCCCACGCGAGGTCGGTCACGTCGCCGTCGAGCGCGATCGTGGCCGCGGTGCCCTCGGCACCGACCTGGGCGCGTGCGAGCCACAACGCGGCGGGCGCGTCGGCCGACGCCCGGGCCCGTAGCGCCACGAACTCCGTGCCGCTCAGCACCTCGAACCCTTCGACCACGGCGGTCGGCGCGAGCTCGGGATGGAGGTCGCGCGTTTCGAGCTCGCCGCCGTCGCCGAGTTCGACGAATCCCAGGCGCCTGCCGCCCTCGGGGAGGTCCCGTAGCCACAACAGCCGCGGCGGGAAGTCGACCGTGGGCTGCTCGCCGCCGCTCGAGTCGGCGACGCCGGTCGAGTCCTCACCGAGCGTCGCCCCCGACTCGCTGCTCGCTTCGCCGCCCGACGTCGGCGACGCCGCGCTCGGCCCACACCCCACGAGCGCCGCGCAACATGCAACACCGCGACCCCAACGACCACACGCCAACCCAAGCATCACCTCTCCCATGGTCGCCGAGGTGGCGATTCATGACGCGGGGTCGAAAATCGGGGGGTCGAATCGCGCGCCGGACCCAAGGCCGTGCCTACAGCTGCGGCCCGCCGTACATGTAGCGCCACGCCGGATCGAACACGTAGAGGCCGTCTTGCTGCGGCGAGTCGGGCGAGACGCACACCGAGCAGTGCGGGTAGCCATTGGGCACCGACGTCACCAGCCGCCGCGCGTCGCCGTAGGGCGGCATCGCGTCGTCGATGCTGGTCGGCACGCCGAGCATGCCGGCGGCGTCCCACGCCGAGAGGATGCCGTCGTACTGGTCGTCGTCGCTGTGCGCGAGCCCGTAGAACTCGCTCACCGGCGTGACCGAGCTGTCGTCGACCTCCCACCAGCCACCGGAGTGCATGACCACGCGGTGGAACGCGCGCCGCGTGCCGAACAGGCCGCTGCTCGACGCACCGTGGGAGATGCCGGCGATGATCACGTGCTCGTAGCGGAGGTTGTCGTTCTCGTCGAGGTACCAGCCCCAGTCGCCGCCGGGGTGCTCCTGCGCGAGGTACTTGAGCATCGTGACCACACGCCCCTCGGCGCTATCGGCCCGCGATGCGACGATCACATTCGAAGTGTCCTCACCCGTCAGCGCCTCCCAGCGGGTGTCGGTGTTGCAGCTGCCGCCCTGGCCGCCGCAATCCCAGCGGTTGTTGTAGTGGGGCTCGACCACGTGGAAGCCCCAGCTCGCGATCTGCCGGCCATGATTGCGCCACGACGCCGGCGTGTTGGTGTACCCCGACAGGAAGAACACCAGCTTGCCGATCGGCTCGGCGCGGGTGTCGAGGTGGGCATACTGCAGCTCGAGGTTGTCGACGACGCTGGGATCGAGCACCGCGGGATCGAGCTCGAACTCGTAGAGCTGCGGATCGCTGACATCGACGTCGGGACCGTCGGAACCACCGGTGCTCGAGCCGCTCGAGTCCGCTGAGGCGGTGCCTTCGCCGGAGCTGGCGTCGCTGGTCGCACTCGCGGTGGTCATGGCGGTGGTGCTGGCGGTCGAACCGCCGTTGGTCGCCGAACCGGCGGTGGTCGCGGTGCCCGACGACGAGCTCGCGGCGCCGGTCGAGTCACCACCGTCACCGTTCGCGGGGTCGCTCGCGCAACCGATGGTCAAGAGCACTCCGAGGAACGTCGCGCGCCGCATGTCCGCAGGATATCCGACCCGACCGCGACGACGCGCACCGCGTGCCGCATCGATCGGGTCGAAGTGCACGCGGCCGTGATCACGACGTGGGCAAGCGAACACGATCGATCGTGCGAGGCGCGGGCTCGCTCACCCGCTTGCCCGCGCCCGCACACCCGTCACGGCAACGCCGGGCCGCCACCGCCTCCGGGGCCGCCACCGCCTCCGGGGCCGCCACCGCCTCCGCCCGGCATCACCGGGCCGCAGCCCGGCAGCATCGGATTGCGGAGCCACTTCCACGCCACCTCGTCGAAGCTGTCGTAGCAAGGATCCGCCGGCCGCTCGAGCGGTGCGCTCATCGTCACGACGTAGCCAGCGGCGCGCTCGATGTGCTCGCCGCTCTCGAGATCGACGATGCTCGAGGTCGCGGTCACGCGCCAGTGCCGGGTGACGCTCTGGTGTGCCGCGAGCTGGGCCGGCGAGCCGGTGGTGGGCAGCACCAGCGGGCACGTGTCGTTCACGCCGACGCAGACCCACGGCAGGTCGATCGGCTCACCATCGGCGTCGATCTCCTGCGCGGCGAGATCGAACCACGTGCCGCGCATGCGCAGCGCGCCGCCCTCGACCAAGATCTCCGCATCGCCACCATCGGCGATGTAGCCCGGCTCGAGCACGATCGGCGTGCCGGCGACGGCGAGCCGCACCGGCAGCGCGGTCAGCTCGTCGAGACCCCAGAGGTCCTCGGTGAGGGTCATCTGCGGATCCGCATAGCCGAACCCGATACGCCGCTGGGTGCGGCCCTCGGCGTCCACCAGCGTCTGCGCGCCGAGGTACGACGGCATGCTGGGGATGTCGAACACCAACGGCTCCGCGGCGGCGAACTGGTTGGCGCGCGGCAGCAGCGGCCCCACGAGCAGCGTGAACGAGCCATCGAGGGTGATGGGTCCGTCGGCCTGCACGTCGGGTGCGATGCCGAGGCGGGGACCGGCGGCTGCAGGGCCGCGAGCGCCGGCGGCCAGCACCTCGGTGTGCGCGTCGTCCTCGTCGGCGAGTGCGGCGATGAGCAGCGCGACGAAGCCAATCACGCCCGCGATCGCGATCCAACGTGCGATGCGCTCGAGACACTGGATGAGGAAGTGGAGCTGCTCGCGGTGATTGTCCACGCGCGGGAGCACGAGCGTGAGCGCGGTCTCGTACTGCGGCACGAGCTGCGGAATCCCGTACACCGCACCCGCAGCGGCGAGCACGGCGATTCGAGCCGCGCCCGCGCGGCCGATCGCGGCGTGGCCCACCGTGATCATGGTGAGCGCCGTCGCGGGTGCGAACAGCGGCCACAGCGGCGGACCTGCAGGGGCGCCCAGGCGCGCGGCCGCAGCGAGGTTGCGCAGGTGATCGACCAACACCACCGAGAGCGTTGCGAGCTGGGCGGCCGCCTGCAGCGCGGGCCATGCTTCGAACGCCACCAGGTCCTCCGCACGGATGGCGGCGGCCGTGCACGCCTGTGACTCGGCGGGGACCTGGATCTCCTCGCAGACGAGGGCCCCTTCGGCCAGCGAGGTCTGCAGCAGCGAGAGCGAGAACAACGCGACCACGTTCGCGAGCATGTAGTTGTCGAGCTGGGTCGGACACAACCGCCGCGCCCACCACGCTTGACCGCCTGCCCACGCGGCCTGCGGTCCGGGACCACCGGCCTGGACGTCGGGCGCAGCGGCCAGATCGAGCAACGGCTCGGGCAACGGCTCGGGCAACGGCTCGGCGGCGCCATCGACATCGGGCGTGGCCGCCAGCGCATCCGCACAACTGGGCCTCGCGCTCGCGTCCTCGAGCATCGCCTGCAGCAGCGCGCCGCTCGCCGTGCCTGCCGGCACGCCCGGCTCGGCGCTGTCGAACTGCACCCACGGCAGCTCGCCGTTGGCCTCGCCGTCCGCTCCTGCGGCCGCCAGCGTCAGCGTGAAGTCGACGTAGCGATCGGCCTCGACGGACGGTCGCATCTCGAGCTCGAGCTCGAGGTGATCCACGCGTGGATCGAGGGCGGCCGTGCCGGTGGCTGCAACCGTCGACGTGCGCTCGGGCATGGGCCAGTGCGCGGGGTCGGGATCGAGCCCGAACAGGCTCGGGTCCGGCAGCGGTGGCGTGCTGGGAGCGCCCGCGACCACGTCGTACGCGGGCACGGCCGGGTGCCGCGACGGTGTCGCGCCATCGCGCTCGGGGGCCTCACCGGCGTCGTCGGTCTCGACGACGTCGTCGTCGTCGTCTTCGATCTGCGCGGTGTGGGCTCGCTCGCTGCAGCCGGGGATCGCCACGGCCGCAGTGGTGATCGAAAGCAGCATCGCCATCGCGCGTGCCGCCAGGCCAGTCGCTCGCCCGAGGCACTGGGGTGGGGGTTCTCTCGTCGTCATGACCTCGTCCTCTCCAGGGTTGCGGCTGGCGCAGTTGCCACCGCCGCGGCCTACGTCCGACGACACCCCACGATCGATCAGCGCCGAGCGCCCAGAGCCCTGCCCGCACCGACGCCGAGAGAATCGCGGCCGACCCTGATCGATCGCCCACCCTCGCCGGACCTATCCCGCGATGCGGATCGACCACGGGCGCGCGCGACCGAGCTCTAGCGCAGTGCGCGGGCGCAGGCCTCGACCGCGTCCGGGGCCACACCTCGGGCGCCGAGCGCCTCGCGCAGGCGGTCGCGGGCGATGCGAAGACGACTGCGCACCGTGCCCTCGGGGATGCCCAGGATGCCGGCGATCTCCGGTGCGCTCAGGTCCTCCCAGTAGAACAGCTCGAGCGCGACCTGTTGCTCGAGCGGCAGCTCGCGCAGCGCCTCGATCACGTCGGCCTGCGCGCGCGCGAGCGAGAGCACACTCGCGGGTGAGTGGCCGTCGAGCTGGCCCAGCGACGTCGTCATCGGGTCGACGCGACCACGGGGGCCCATGCGCCGCTCGAAGTGACGACGCAGGAGGTTGTACGCGACACCCAACAGGAACGGTCGCAATCCCGCGCCGGCGACCACGACGTCGCGGCGCTCGAGGCAGACGAGAAAGGTGTCTTGGATCAGGTCGTCGAGCGCCTCGTCCGCCTTGAAGCGAAACACCCGCGCGACCGCGGCCATGTGGCGCGCGAACAGCTCGTCGGCGGCGGTCGAGTCTCCCGCGCGCCATCGCACCAGCAGCTCGGCGTCGTCGCTCGCTTGCGCCATGCCCACGCAACACTAGCATGTCGACCCTCTGCCCAACGCCGGACCGGCACGCCGTGTCGTGTACGATCGCCAGCGTGCCGACCGACGCTGCCTCGCCCGACGCGTCGCCGACGACCGGCGCCGAGGCAGCGCTGGGCGCTCGCATGGCGGCCGCGCGACCGGGACTCGACGATCCCGTGATCGCAGCGGCGATGGCACGTCTGCGCAGCGCCCATGGCGTGGGGATGCCCGCGCGGATCGGGCGCTATCAGCTGCGTCGGTGCCTCGGCATGGGAGGTTTCGCGCACGTCTACGCCGCCGATGATCCATTGCTGTCGCGCACGGTCGCGATCAAGCTACCGCTGGCCGGCACCGCCGCCCTCGACGATCGGTTCCGTCACGAGGCGCAGGTGCTCGCGCAGCTCGAGCACCGCAACATCGTGCGCATCTTCGACGTCGGGCGTCGCGAAGACGCGAGCTCGGCCTTCATCGTGATGGAGCTGGTCGTCGGCACGACCCTGGCCACGTGGCTGTCGAGGCCGCGTGCGGTCGCGAGCACGCTGGCGGTCTTCCACGATGCCGCCAGCGGCATCGCGGCCGCGCATGCCCTGGGCATCCTGCACCGCGACATCAAGCCCTCGAACATCCTGCTCGGCGACGACGGCGTCGCCAAGGTCGCCGACTTCGGCATCGCGCGCATCCGCGTCGACACCACCGCCGACGACGCGGCCGACATCGCTTCGCGGCCCGCGTCCGCGCGCAGCGACGACAGCATCGATGCGCGCTGGGCCTCCGGCACCCCGAGATACATGGCCCCGGAGCAACGCAACGGGGTCGCGACCGACGAGCGCTCGGACATCTACAGCTTCGCGGTGACGCTCTTCGAAGCGCTGTATGGCGCGACCCCCAGCTTCGATGGGGATGGGCAGCCGATCATCCCGAGGCGACCGCGGATCCCGGGTCGCGTCCGTCACGCGCTCGTGCGCAGCTTGCAGCCCCGAGTCGGTGATCGCCTCGCGCGGATGAGCGAGTGGACGGTCGCGCTGCGCCCCGCTGCGGCGCGCCCCCGCGTCGCTGTCATCGGTGCGCTCGCGCTGTCGCTGTCGGCGTTGGGGATCGCATGGTGGGGCAGCCACGCCACGCCGCGCGCGACCTCACCGCGCGAGCCCGTGGTCGCGTCCCCGGTCGCAGCCGACGATGCCCCCGACATCGCAGCCGCGCTCGCCGAGGTCGACGCCCGGCTCGACGCCTACGACGTTGCAGGCGCGGCGGTCGTGCTCGAGCGCCTCGCGACGGTCGCGAAGCAGCGGCACGACGACGTCACGCTGCTCCGCGTCGAGCTGCGCCGCGCGATCGCGGCAAATACCGCGGGCCTCGAGCGCATATCCGAGGCGCTGTTGCACGAGGTCGTGCAAGCCAGCGAGCGCCTCGACGATCCCCACACGAAGGCCTCGGCTCACCTCGCGCTCGCGCTCGCGGCTGCGCTGGGCCACCGCGATCGCACGGAGGCGGAGCTGCAGCTCGGCTTCGCGCGGGCCGCCACGGCCCGCGCCGGCTCCCCCTGCGATCTCGTGCTCGCTGCGAGCGCCCGCGCCGGCGAGCTGCTGCGGCTGCAGGGGCACGCCCGCGAGGCGCTCGCGGTGCTCGGCGCCGTCGACAGCAGCGCCAGCAGCTGCCCGTCGCTCCACCCGCGCCAACGCGGGCGCTTCAGCGAGGCGCTCGCCCTGGCAGAGCTCGCCAGCGGCGATGATGCCGGCGCCACCGCGCGTCTCGAGGGTCTACTCGCCGCGCACGAGCGTCGCTGGGGCCCCGCAGATCCGCGCCTGATCGGGCCGCTGACGAACCTCGCGCTCGTGAGCGGTTCGACGCGCGCGTTCGAGGCCTGCGAACGCTACGCCGGTCGCGTGATTGCGCTGGCCGACCTGCACCACCTCGATCGCGGCACGATCGACGCAGCGATCTCCGACCTCGCGATGGCGATGGTCGTCACGGGGCGCCGCGAGCAAGGGCTGCCGGCGCTCGAAGAAGTGCTGCAGCGTCGCATCGCGCGTGGTGCCCATCCACCGCGCATCGCCGAGGCGCGCCTGCGTGTGGGGCAACAAGCCATCGAGTCGGGCCGCTTCGAGCTCGGCCTGCGTCACGCGTGGGGCGCCGTGGCCGACTTCGAGGCCACCAGCGGTGCCGCCGAGCAAGGCGCCGCGATTGCCCGCATCAGCGTCGCGGTCGCCTCGAGTGGCCTCGGCGACGAACGCACTGCGGCCGAGCAGTATCGCCTCGTGCTCGAGCGCTTCACCCCGACGCTCGCTCCCCGCCACCCGCTGATGCTGGCCGCGCGCGCGAACCTCGTGAAGTCCGAGCTGCGATCGGAGCACATCGACGCCGCCGCCCAGGCCCTGGCCGACCTCGAGGCCGCGCTCGGCGACGACGCGCGGCGCCCAGACCGGGCGGCGATGCTCGAGCACATGCACTCGATGCTCGCCTACCGTCAGGGCCGACGCAGCGAGGCGCTCGCGCTGGCGCGTCGCGCCGTCGATCACTTCGGGCACGAGCAGTCGTACGACGCGGCCAGCGCGAGGGATTGGCTCGCAGCATCGAGCGCTCACGAACCGCGACCGTCGGCGATCTACGAGGCTATCCGCTAGGAGCTCACGAGCGGCGGGCACACCTCGGGCTGACGCGCGCACGCCCGCGATGCGACGCCGAGCAAGCCTCGACGTCGCACCGCTTGCGCAAGGCGGTGTTCACGGCTCGAGCGCGACCGAGAGCTCGACGACGGCCCCGACGCTCACCTCGACGTGCGCGGCGCCTTCGGGCGCCACGAAGCTCTCGCCCTGCGCGCTCGCGAGCACGCCACCGTCGGCGTCCAGCGCAGTCCAGCGCCGCAGCGGCTCGCCCTCGTCGAAGCCGGTCGCCGGCGCCGTGAAGACCAGTCCGTCGCGTTCGATCGCGGCCTGGAACCCGGCGAGCGGCAGCTCGGGCGCACCGTTGGTGGCGAGCGAGCCGAAGAACAGCGCATCGACGTCGGTGCCGCGCCAGTCGCAGTGCACGTGGGTGGTGTACTCGACCAGAAAGCCATCGTTCGCACCGCAGGCGTTCTCGGCCTTGGTGAGGCTGACGTTGGTGCCGGTCCAGTCGAAGCCATCGCCGAACATGTGTCGCGAGCTGTTCGCACCCCCGACGGACTGGTTGTAGGCCGGTGATCGATAGCCCGAGTTGACCTTGATGCCGCCGAGCTGGTTGCGAAGGTCCTGCATGCGGCGCACCGCGTGGGGCTGCAGCACCGCGTAGCGACCCTTGGCCCGCGAGACGAACTCGCCGAGCGTGAAGTTGGGCGCGACCTTGGTGGCGAGATCGACCACGTCCAGATCGAGGTACGCGACGGGCTCGCGATAGTTGCTCGACAGCGGCGACGGGTAGTCGTAGCCGCTGGGGTTGCTCGGGGCCGCCAGCGGCAGACACGTGTTGCCCGAGCCGTCGGCGCCCGGGAAGCACACCTGTGGTCCGTCGCCAGGCGCTGGCTCGCCACCGTCGCCGCCGCCGTCGTCACCCTCGCCCGGCTGCGCCGGCGGCTGTCCCGTGCACGCGGTCCCGCCCTGCTTCACCGTGACGGACTCGAGGCCGAGCTCGTTGATGAGGGAGGTGTAGCTGGCCTTGGGGCCGACGAAGAAATCGATGTGCTTGCCGACGATCGCCGAGCCGGTATCCGCCGCGATCACGCAGCCGTCGTGCACCCAACCACCCCACGGCGCCTCGCCCGGCATGGTCTGGCCGTCGAGCTCCGGGATGTACATCCAGCTGCCGTAGGGGATCTTGTTCTTGTCGACCGCGATCGAGCGGAACGGCTCGAGCGCGCGGCCTTGCACGCCCTCACCCCACGGCTTGTCGTCGCCGAGCACCTTGAAGCAGGGCGAGCGCGCGCAGTTGCAGGCGCCGGCGTAGTTGACGATGCGACCGTCGTTGAGCTTGCCGGTGCCCTCGAGCTTGATCGCGCTCCAGAACGCGCTCGGCACCGTCGCGATCTTGTGGCACTGCGTGTCGTAGAAGTTGGTGTTGTTCGAGCCGTTGTAGCTGCTCTGTGATGCGACCCAGTAGTAGGTGAACTGGAACGAGCCCAGGCTCGCACCGGCACCGCGGTCGTCGTCTTCCCAGCTACCGACGGGGTCGTCGGCCGCACGTCCGCCGTCGTCGGCGGCACAGGCCGTGGCCAGCAGCACGGCGGCGAGGTTCATGGTCGAGATCGTACCGGTGATTCGTGATTGCGCGCGCATTGGGTCCGACACACTCCGTCCGAAGTCCGCCTGCCCGTCCCACGTTGGCAGCGTGGCACCCCAGGTTCCCCCGCGGGAGGGTCACACCGGGGTGCTACGCAATTGCGGCAGCAATCGAGGATCAGAGGCCCAACGCGGCCGCAACGGCCCGTTGGATCGCACGATCGCTGTCGCTCGGGCGTCCGCGGTCGAGCCAGACCACGTAGCAGCGTCGCGCCGCGTCGAGGTCGCCGCGCAGCGCGGCGAGCAGGCCGTCGAGCTCCGGCACGGCATCGCGGCGCTCGAGCTGGACGCACGCCCGGGCGCGCTCGATGTCGGCGAGCGCACCCTCGCGATCGCCATCTTGCACCCGCAGCTGCGCACGCAGGTGCAGCGCCTCGGGGCAGGTGTGACCGCCGGCGACCGCTACCGCGACGAGCTCGCGCGCGGCCACCCGATCGCCACCGGCGAGCGCCAGGCGCCCGAGGTTCTCGTTGTGGATGTGCCAGCGACTCACGCCCTTCATGCGCTGCCACAGCGCGGTCGCACGCTCGAGGTCGCCGGCGCAGTCGGCCAGCCGCGCGAGCACGGTGAGGCCATAGGCATCGTTGGGGTCTTTGCCGTGACAGCGCTCGGCCAGCCGTGCCGCGAGCTCGCGCTTGCCGGCCGCGAGCGCGGTGTAGGCGAGCACGCCGAGTTCCTCGGCCGTGCCGGCCTGCGCGAGCCCGAAGCGTTCCGCCTCGTCGAGACGATCGAGCTCGACCAGACACTCGAAGCGCGACTCCTCCCAGCGCCCCAGCCGACCGTCGTCGTCGAGCTCGCCGGCGTCGCTCGCCAACGCGGTCGCCAGCGCGAGTGCTTGCTCCCAGCGGCCGTTCACGTGGGCGATGCGGTAGTCGAGCGGGCGGCGTCGTGGCGCGCGGAGCTCGGGCGGCAGGCCCTCGCACCAGGTGTCGATGGCCGCCACGGCCTCGTCGTCGCGTCGCAGGCCGAGCAACGCGTGCACGCGATCGGCCATGGTCTCGGGCGTCGCAGCGCAGGGCTCGAGCACCGCGAGCGCCTCGGCGAAGCGACCGCGCGCGTTGAGGCGACGCGCGAACCATCGCCGCGGCGCCACACGGTCGGGCGCGGCGGCGATCGCCTCGGCGAACAGCACCTCACCGCGGCGCTCGTCGGCCAGCGATGCACCCATCAACGCATTGGCGCCGTCGGCCACCACCCACGCGTCGCGCGGCGCCAGCTCCGAGAGCCGCGACAGCACCGCGTTGGCGGCCCCCGGCGCCCAGATGCGCTCGAGCAGCAAGCCCACGTGCGCGCGCGCGACCGCGACCTCGCGCGGCTGCTCGTGACCCAAGGTGTTGAAGAACTCGTGGGCGGGGTTGATGCCCTCGACCTCGTGCAGCGCCGCCGCCACGCGATCGAGCTGCGCCTGCTCGAGCGCGCCCGAGCGCGCGGCCCGGCGCAGGTAACCGGCGCCATCGGGGCCGTGGCCGGCGCACACGAGCGCGTCGCCGAGGCGGAACATCGACTCGCCGGAGCCGGTCGCGAAGCCGAGCCCCGCCGCGCACGCGGCGATGGCCTCGTCGAAGCGCCGTGCGTCGAGCAAGGCGCGACCGATCTCGCGGTGCGCCCACGCGTAGGTCGGTCGCCGTGACAGCGCGGCGCGCAGATCCGCGAGCCCGGCCTCCAGCTCACCCTTGGCGCACTTGGCCGCGCCACCGATCGCCAGCGGCGTCGCAGACTTGGGGTCGACCTCGGCGAAGCGGGCACAGGCCGCGAGGCTGGTGTCGTGGCGACCGTGCACGAACGCGAGGTCGGCCAGGCTCATCAGCACGAAGGTGTCGTCGGGCCGTTGCTCGCGCAGGGTCTCGAGGTTGGCGATGGCCTCGTCGACGCGTCCGCGCCGGGCCAGCAGCCGGGCGTGCTCGACCGCGAAGCCGGTCGACTCGGGGCGTAGCTCGATCGCGCGGGCGTAGCTTGCGATCGCATCGTCGAGCGCGTCGCGCCGCGCGAGGATGCGCGCGTACACGTGCCAGTTGAACGCGTTGCGGGGTGCCAGCTCGCGCGCACAGTCGTTGAGCACCGCGGCGAGCGAGTTGTCGCCGGCGTCGAAGGCCATGTCGGCGAGGTTCTCGTTGGAGCGGGTGTGGGCGGGATCGCGGCGCAGCGCCTGCTCGAAGGCCTCGCGCGCGCCAGCACGATCGCCCAGCGCGAGCTTGCAGTCGCCGATCGCACACCAGTTGCTGGGATCGTCGGGATCGCGATCGCGGGCGCGCTCGAACGCCGCCAGCGCCTCGCCGGTGCGGCCCTGCACGTCGCGCACGCGGCCGAGGAATTGCTGCGGCCACTCGTCGTCGGGCCACAGCCGCAGGATCGCGCCGAGCACCTCGGCCAGCGCGTTCTCGTGGGCCTGGCTGCGTTCGCGATCGTAGCGGTCGCGCGCACGGACGAAGCGCAGCACCCACGCCAGCTCGTAGGGCTCGTGCAGCGCGATGGCCTCGTCGACCAGGCGATCGGCGTCGGCGTCGAGCCCGTCGTCGTGGGCCGCCCACGCGCGGTCGGTCGTGCTGATGTACGCGCACTCGAGCGCGCCAGCACGATCGAGCGCCTCGATGAGATCGGTGCGGGTCGCCGGCACCGCCACCAGCGCGCCGTGGTTGGAGAACTCGCGCAGCTTGCCCAGCTCTTCGTAGGGCGTCTCGCGGACCTCGTGGGTCATCGGGTCCTGCACCTCGAGGATCCCGCGGCGGTCGTCGTACCCGATCGCGACCGCCACGTGCCGCGTGGTCGAGTAGTCCTCCTCGATGATCACCGGGATGCCGGCGTCGAGGATCGCCTGCAGGCGCGGGAGATCGGCCTCGACGCGACGGGTGTGGAAGCCGGCCGCGTCCATGTAGCGACGCATCTTGTGCACCGGCGTGCCACCGTCGGGGTGTTTGATCTCGCGGGCGACCGCGACCTGCTCGGCGGTGGTGCCGAAGAAGCGCATGCACAGCTCGACCGATGCGGGGCCGCAGTGATCGCGCAGCTGCGTCACCGAGGGGAACGCCTGCAGGCGCGTGCGCCGGGTGTTGCCCGCCTGGAGCTTGTCGAGCAGGCCGGCGGCCGTGCGCGCGGCCCAGTCGCCGCCACCGCTGGCGGCGATCTTGGTCCACGCCGCCTGCGCGCCGTCGAGATCACCCGCCCGGTAGAGCGCCGATGCGTGCTCGAGCATGAGCGAGCGCGCCGGGTCCGATGCGGGCGAGGCCGCGAGCATGCGCGCGAGCACCTGCGCCGAGCGGGCCCAGTCGGCCTGCGCGGCGTGCAGCCGCCAGGTCACGCGGTGCGCCGCGAGATCACCGGGCGGACGGTCGCCGAGCGCGAGCAGCTGCTCGCGTGCCGCATCGAATTCACCGAGCACCGTGAACAACCGCGCGAGACCGAGTCGCCCCAGCCGCGCCGCGCCCTGCCGGGCCGCGACCTCGCCGTCGCCCTCGGCGAGCGCGAGCGCGGCCTCGAAGGCCTCCTTGGCGGCCGGACGCTGATCGAAGGAGATCGCCAGCTCGCCGCGGGTGGCGTGGACCAGCGCGGCGTCGACCTGCAGCTGCTGCGCAGCGTCGATCTGTCGTTGCGACAGATCGCGACAGCGCTTGCGCGCGAACAGCTGCGCGGCCTCGAGGTGGGCCTCGACCGCGAGCGTGCGCCGTCCGGTACGCGTGGCCTGCTCGGCGGCTGCCAGTGCCATGTCGAGCGCGACGTCGGTCGACCACCAACCGAGCCGCAGCACGCGGGCGGTCGCGAGCTGGGCCTCGAGTCGCTCGGGGACGCCGAGCTCCCGCAGCCCTCGCACCTGCTGCAGCGTGTCGTAGGCGTCGCGTCGCTGCTCGAGCCCGACCTGTACGCGCGCCCGCAGCAGGCCCGAGAGCACCGGTCCGAGCGCGCCGCCGCCCTGCGGATCGGCGAGCTTGGCGAACGCAGCATCGAAGTCGAACGCCTCGATGTCGTCGGCGATGCGTTGGGCAATGGTCGGCAGGGGCTCGGTCGACATGGCCACGCATGATAGCGCTGGCGATGGCAGGCGCGGCATACTGACGTGCGTGCGCGGCCTGACCCAGATCTCGCGCCGGGGCAGCGAAGCCCCGCCGGCACCCCTCGCACTCGCTGGCCCGCTCGACGTGGGCTTGGTGCTGACGCACGCGTGCAACCTCGCGTGCAGCTACTGTTACACCGGCGAGAAGAAGCGGGTCCGCATGTCCGAGGCGCTGGGCCATCGCGCGATCGAGCAGGCGATCGATCTCGCGAGGGCCGCCGGCACCGCGCTGCAAGTGTCGTTCTTCGGTGGCGAGCCGCTGCTCGAGCGGGAGCTGCTCGTCGAGCTGGCGAGCACCGCCCGCGCACGCGCGCAGGCCTGCGGCGTGGCGCTCACGCTGCAGGTCACGACCAACGGTACGCTGCTCGACGACGCGATCGTCTCGGCGCTGGGCGAGCTGGGGGTGCACGTCGCGATCAGCATCGACGGCACGGGTGCGCAGCACGACGCGCTGCGCCCCCGCAGCGGCGGCGGGCCCAGCCACGCGGCCTGCATGCGCGGGCTGACGGCCCTGCTCGCGCAGCGCGAGCGCTGGCCGTTCGACGTGATCTCGGTCGTCGATCCCCGCACGGTCGCCGGGCTCGCCGAGGGTGTGATCGACCTGCTCGACCGCGGCGTCGAGGCCATCACGCTCAACATGAACTGGGGTGGGCCGTGGGACGACGGCTCGCTCGCCAGCTTCGAGCAGCAGCTCGAGCGGGTCGCCGCGGTGTTCCTGGCGTGGCTGCGCCGGGGCCGGTGGTGTCGCATCCAGCCGCTCGAGTCTTCGTTGCACATGCTGGCCGATCGCGGGGAGCTGCTGCCCGCCCACTGCGGTGCCGGCTCGCGGCGCCTGGCGGTTGCACCGTCCGGGCGCCTGTACGGCTGCACGCGGGCGGTCGGCGAGGACACCGGCGAGGGCGCGATCGGCCACCTCGACGATGGCCTGGCGCCGCGCGTGCCCCCGCCGGGCGCGGACGTGCGGGCGTGCAGCTGTGCCCGCCGCGAGGAGACCGGCGACGTCGCGGTGGTCGGGCGCGTGCAGCTGCGGCATGATGAAGCGCTCGCCCGCGTCGCGCGGAGGGTCGCTGCGGTCATCGAAGCGGAGTTCGAGAGCATCCACATCGTCGAGCGAGGCCCCGCGCCATGAGATTCCACGCCAAGATCGTCCACGCCATCGTCGTGTCCGCGCTGCCCACGGCTTGCACGAGCACCGAAGCCCCGCCGGCGAAGCCGACCGTCGAGGGCAAGACCTCGCCGGAATCGAAGCCGGAATCGAAGCCGGAATCGAAGCCGACCATCCGCATCGAGAAGCCCACCGACATCCCCGTCGAGCTCGGCGGTGCGATCGCGCCGTACGAACCGCCGGCGCCACCGCCCAAGGCCGAGGCCAAGCACGAGCTCGGCGCGATGGGTTCCGCGGCCCTGGCCGAGCCCGCCGCCGCCGCGCCGGCGGCCCCCGCAGCTGCCGAGGCGCCCGCCGCAGCACCGGCGGCGCCGCAGGCCCTCGCGCTCGTCCACCGTCACGCGCCGGGTGAGTCGTGCACGTCGCTCACGCGCGACGAGGTCGAGCGCGCGCTCACCGACCTGCAAGCCCACTGATCGCGCCACGCACCGCCGGCGATCGCACCCGCCAGGGCGCGATCGCAGCGGCGATCCGTTTGCCCTCGATGGACCCATGGTTGCCCAACCTGGGCAGCGCCCCCGCGACCCGAAGTACCTGGAATCACTGCGGGGGCGATGAGACTCGCTTCTTGCTCAGTGCCGTCCCCGACGAAGCGGACCTCGCTTGCGAGCCGCCGCGGAGACCAACGAAAGCACGGACGATGGACCCTCTCGAAACGAAGCGAAACGGATACTCCCTGGCCGACTGCGCGGAGATCATGACCCGGCTGAGCGCGCTCAAGACGGAGCACGGCGAGCCGGGCCACCGCGGCCCCTTCCAACAGTTCCTGCGCTCCAAGGGGCTCACGGAGAACGCGTGGGCCGGCGTGTGGAACGACTGGTATCAGGTGATGCAGGCGGACCCGCAGCTCGCCGCGAAGTTCCACGGCTATCAGGCGCAGCTGCAACAGCGGCAGCTGATGGCGAACCAGCCCAACGTCGCCGGCGACGCGTTGGAGGGGGTCACGCTCGAGACGTTCGCGAAGATCAGCGCGCAGATCCAGACCGGCGCCGCCGTGGAGGGCTTGGTCGCGGGCGAGGGCCTCAGCATGGCGCAGTGGCAGCGTGGCCAGGCCGCGTGGGGCCAGAAGATGGGCAGCATCAGCCCGACCGACCCGATCATGATCCAGTTCGGGCAGCTGTACCAGAAGTGGTCGCCGAACCATCAGGCGATGGTGGAGGCATCGACCGCAGCGATCCTCGAAGACGCGGCGAACCGCGAGGGCCGCGGCGGCGGCATGAGCAAGACGCTCGACCTCGACAACGCCGACGAGTTCTTCAACCACGCCGACGTGCGCGTACGTGCCCGCGGCGTACGCGAG
This sequence comes from Deltaproteobacteria bacterium, assembly GCA_016709225.1. Classification (NCBI taxonomy): domain Bacteria; kingdom Pseudomonadati; phylum Myxococcota; class Myxococcia; species Deltaproteobacteria bacterium. The sequence continues at coordinate 1,106,570 of JADJEE010000012.1, forward strand.
ATGATCCGCGTGTGGGACCTCGGATCGCAGAAGCGCGGCGATGCCCGCATGCGCGCGCTGACGCAGCGCGCCTACGACGAAGCGATCAGGATCCTCAGCTACGGCGCGGGCGACGATCGACCGGGCATCATGGCGCTCGATCGCCCCGCCGACGCGATGGAGATCCACGCCTGGAGTGCGATCGCCGATCAAGAGGAGGCCCAGCAGGGCACCACCGACCTCGTCATCTCGCCCATCAAGGACCTGGCCGCCGAGAAGTTCATGACGCCGCAGCAGAGCGAGCAGGCCCGCGCGGCGCTCGGTCACGCGATCGCTCGCCTGCAGCCGCGGGCGCAGCGGGTCGAGCAGGCCTTCGGTTCGACCCGTGACGAGCTCAAGCGCACGCAGCTGCGCTCGCTGATCGATGGCTATCGCAGCACGCTCGGTGATCTGCAGGATGCGATCAACGACTGGGAGTACAACCCGCCAGAGACCGCAGCCACCGCGGCCGCCGCGTCGGTGAGCCCGTCGTTCGGCTCGCCGTCGCCGTCCGCTGCCATCGCAGTGCCGACGCCTTCGAGCGGCTTCATGGCGGTGCTGAAGTCGTTGCCGATCATCGGGCCGCTGCTGCGCATGCTCGGCCTGTGACGCACGCCGGCGACGGGGTGAGGCACGCGCGCCGTGCCTCCCTCGACGCGGGCCCTGGCCGTCAGTAACCCGTGGGGCAGGCGGCCTTCACCACATCGATCGCAGGATCGAAGACCCGCCGATAGTCGCTCTCGCAGATCGCCCCTTCGTAGTAGTGATCGAATAGGCGCGCGAAGTCCCCGAGCGCGGGCGACAGCGGGCTGAGACACGGGGTCGCCTCGGTGCTCGCGAGCAGCACCACCACCACGTCGTCGAAGCCGCCCATGGTCTCGGCAATCGCGACACCGGCGAAGTACGGGTCGATGTCCCCGGGTAGCTCGGTGGCGCTCGGATACGACTCGCTGAGGATCACCAGCACCAGCAGCGCACCGTCACCGATGAAGCCCTCGTTGCAGGCGCCCGGATCGACCAACGGTGACGAGATGGCCGACAGCGCCGCCCCCAGCGGGGCGTCGTGGTCGGAGCCACCGACCCCGACCTGCGCGGCGCAGGGGAACTTCGACTCGAGATCGTCGCGGGGCGTCATGTAGTTGCCGCCCTCGCGATAGGGACCGCAGCTGCGATCGCTCGAGCCCAGGCCACCGGTGCGCGTCACCAACGCACCGAGCCCATCGCAGCCGGTGGGATTGGCCGGATACGGCTCCGTCGCGACGACCCCGATGTGGACGGTCTCGATGGTGTCGATGGCCTCCTGGATGCCGTCGATGAAGCCCGCGTAGTTGGCCGCGAGATTCTCCTGGTAGGGCAGCATCGAGATCGAGTTGTCGATCACGAAGAGGAAGTCGACCTCGCGGCACTGCTGCGGCGCGGGCATGTAGGGTTCGTCGTCGTCGTCGTCGTCGTCGTCGCCGTCGATGCCCGACGCCCCCGCGCTGCCCTCGGCCCCCGCCGCCCGCACGTCGCTGCGGCCGCACGCCGAGGACGCGAGCACCAGCCACAACGCGGCCCCGCCACGCCCCACCATCGATCCCACAGCGACGGCAACGCCGGCCGCGGCGCCAGCTTTCACGCCGCCGCGAACCAAACCTCGGGGTCGGCGTATCCCCGGCCAGGTCCGTCGCACCCACCGCTCGCGTGCGCGGACGAAAGGACGACCATGCCCACCAAGTTGTCAGCCACCATCGCGTGGCTCGCCGTCATCGCCTGCGATCCAGGGTCCGACGCGCCCCCTCGCACGGTCGAGCCCGAAACCGACGCCCGCGCAGGCCAGAAGCAGCACGCCAACGCGCACACGTGGTGGGAGCTGCCGCAGGACGGGCTCTGGAACGTCGACGGTGCCATCGGCGTCGAGCAGTTCCCCGGCGACGCGTCGAAGTACTTCTGGGCGTGGTTCTACAATTTCGACAACGGCGACGGCACGTACATCGGCTTGCAGACCACCGGCGGCCCGCGGATGGCGATCTTCTCGATCTGGAACGCGGTCGGCGCGGACGGACCCGGCTGCGCCACGTTCGGTGGCGAGGGCGATGGCTGGTCGTGCCGCATCGCCTTCAACTTCGAGCCCGGCCACCTGTATCGCACGCGCATCCGCCACCTGTGGGGCGATTGGTGGGGTGGCTCGATCATCGACGCCAACACGCTGCAGGAGCACTACATCGGCTCGATCCGCACCCGCTCCGGAGTCAGCGGCATCCAGGGCTGGGCCGACGCGTTCACCGAGTACTACGGCGACGATGTGCCCTGCTCCGACATCGGCATCGCCGGCGCATGGTTCGAACGACCGCTCGCCAACGGCGAGAGCCTCGCGGGCACCGCCGTCGGCCACGACGTCGGGCCGGCGTGCTTCGGCATCGCGAATAACCCCAGCCCGGGTTGGAGCTGGCACCGCTACGGGTGTCCGAGCGCGGACTGCGGGTAGCCACATCTCGCCGAGGGCAGCCGCACGTGATCTGCCCGCGATCGCCGGCGCGACCGCGTGGATCGATGCGAGCCCTCGGGGAGCGCCGACGCGATCTGGGTCGCCCACGGTGCCGATCCGAGTCGCCCCCGCGCCCCACCGACGCGACGACCGCAGCGAAGCTCGGCTGGCATCTGCGTTGCACCGCCTGCTCGGCATGACGCTCGCCGCCGTCGTCGGCCATCCCGGGAACACCTGCACACGTTCGATCCCGCACGGGTGCGGTCGTCGCACGGGCGTGGGCGCAGCGGTGGTGCTCGCCTGGCTGGCGTGCGTGGCGGCCTCGTCGGCCTGCGCACACGCGCCGGGCGCGGAGCCGTCGACCCGCACCGGCAAGCCGGCGCTCGCCGAGCACCCGGGGCGCCGCACGCCCTCGGTGGGCGACCTGCGGATCGATCGCGCCCAGGCCGACGCGCTGATGGCCGCGCTCGCGCGGCTGCCGAAGTTCCCGCTGCGCTTGAGCGAGCTCGAGGCCCACGTCGGCCACTCGCTGCGCCGGCACTTCAACCCCGAGTCCTACGATCCGACGTTCGTCCACGATCGCGGGGGCACGGGCGCAAACATCGGTGGCACCCCGCTCTTCCACCCGAGCCTCGACCCCGCGATCCCGCTGGTGCTCGAGCTGCGCTCGCAGCACTACGCGCGCTACGACCAGGAGGGCAAGTTCCGCCGACGGCCACCCTTCGCCAAGGACGATCCCATCATCGACTGCATCACCCTCTCGGATGCGTACGTCCACGGCGCGCCACCACCGGCCCCGAGCACGGCGGTCTTCGAGGGGGACTACGCCCACGTCGCCGAGCGCTGGTCGATCGCGCCGCTGCACGACGGTTTCCGCTCGTTGATGACCCACGATCGGCGCATCAATCCGGCGGCCGAGCGCTGGGTGTTCACGCTGTCGACGGACCGTGGCCGCTTCTACAGCGCCGCCGAGGTCGAAGCCACCGAGTCGACCTTGATCGGGTTCCTCGAGGCCGTGCGCGACGGCAAGGACATGCCAGCGACGATCGCGAGCTTCGAGCGCGATCACCCGAGTGACACCGGCATCGTCGAGCAGGGCCTGGCGAGCTACAACGTGCGCTTCTTCGACGTACTCGCCGCCGAGGGCCCCCACGCCGGCGAGTTCCTGCGTGCCGAGGGCCTGACGCAGGCGCTCTACATCGACGTGCACTTCGCGGGTGAGGCGAGGGTGCCGCTGCCGCGCTTCTTCGCCGCGCTCGGCTTCCACAGCGCGACGACGGGCGCCCCCGCGGTCGACGAGCTCCCGCCCGGACTGCGCGACGGAGGCATGCTCTACTACGACGATGTCACCGTCGTCCGCGACGGCTGGTCGGTGCGCGCGACGGGCTTCTATCCGGTCGAGGCGGGCAAGGCCGCGGTGACCCTGGACCTGTCGCGCTTTCGCGTGAGCTCGCTGACGATCCGCAACGAGGTCGCCGGCTGAATGGTGCGTCGACGAAGCGAGGTCGTTCGATGAGGCGAATGTACTGGTGCGGTCTCCCGTGGTTGGCGGTCGCGTGTGCGTCGAGCATTCCCGTGACCGCACCGGTCACGACCCATGGGCAGCGCGAGCCGATCGAGGTCGCGTTCTCCAACGACTACAACCTCGTGCTGGTACCGGCCCGAATCCCCGGCATCGAGCGCGAGCTGACCATGATGGTCGACAGCGGCGCGCCGATGGTGCTCAGCACCGCGCTCGCCGAGGAGCTGGGCCTGCGAGCACGCGCATCGAGCCAGCTGCTCGACAGCGCCGGCGCGATGCTCGATGCGGCACCGATCGAGATCCCCCAGCTCAGCGTCGGCGACCTCGAGCTCGAGCGCCTCGGGGGCTTCGCGACCACACTCGACTTCGATCTGTGCCTCGAGATCGACGGCGTGCTCGGCTCGGGGTGGCCGCGGCGCAGCGGCTTCTTCGATCAGACCGCAGTGGAGATCGACTACCCTCGCGCGCGTGTGCGCTTGGCTCCCTCGGGCGAGGACCTCACGCCCGGTGGCGCCATCGTGCCCATCCGCCGTGGAGATCCGAACACCCCGGGCCCACAGCTCTACGCCCAGGTCGCGATCGAAGACCACACGATCTGGGCCCTGCTCGACACCGGCAACGCCGGCCCGGTGTACCTGCCCCCCGCCTTCTTCACCGAGATCGGCCACCGCATCGACGAGCCCGGCGCGCTGCGCAGCCGCGGCGCCGTCAGCTCGGGCGCCACTGGCAAGACGCTGGTGGGGACACAGTACGAGACGCGGCTGCGCTCGCTGCGACTCGACGAGCTCGACCTGCGAGGGGTCGCAATCGCGGTGGAGCACGCCGACGATCCAGCGCAGGCCGGCGCCACGCGACACGCGATGCTCGGCAACGAGTTCATGCGCGACTTCCGGGTCGTCGTGGACGTGCCCGCCGGCATCGCGCGCTTCGTGCTCGAGCCCGGTCGCGACCCCAACACCCCGCGGCCCGGCTACGGGGTCGGCATCCGCATCGCCGGCGGGGCCGTGCGGGTGACTGCAATCTCCGAAGGTGGACCCGCCAGCCGTGCGGGCCTCGAGCTCGACGACGAGGTCGTGGCCGTCGACGGCAAGCCGGTTCACATGACCGATCGCGCGAGCCTGTGCGCGGCCCAACGCGCGATCAAGAACACCGCCGGCACGACGCTGCAGATCCGCACCCGCCGCGACGACGTCGACGAGGACCACGAGCTGGTGCTGGGCCCGACCCTGGCACCGCTGCCGCCGTAGTACCTCGACACGGGGTTTGTGACGGGCCTCTTGTCGAGGTGCTAGTCGCGCGCGCATGCGATCGAGCGCGTCAAGAAGCGGCGTCCCGTGGGCGCCTCGAGCGAGAAGCCGGCCCCTCGACCGGGCACGACGTCGATCACCAGGCGCGTATGCGCCCAGCGTTGCGCCTGATCGCCGCCGATCCAGAACGGACAACCGGCGATCTCGCCGAGCAACACGTCGCGCTCGCCGACCTTGAACTCGCCTTGCACGAAGCACATCGGCGCGCTGCCGTCACAGCAACCACCCGATTGGTGGAACATGAGCGGGCCATGCACGGCGACCAGCTCCGCAATGAGCCGCGCCGCCGCCTCCGTGCACGAAACCGCCGCCTCGTCGCCCATGCTCACCTCCCCTCTCCTCACGCCATTGAATGGGCGCACCCCCGCCGCGCCGAGCCCGGCGTGGCTTCGCCCACGCCGAGGTTCGCCACGGTCGCCCGCACCACGTAGAGCGCCCCGTGGGCGCGACCAAGGCTAAAAGAACCCCATCGGCTTCGGGTCGTAGCTGACCAGCAGGTTCTTCGTCTGCTGGTAGTGGTCGAGCATCATCTTGTGGGTCTCGCGGCCGATGCCGCTCTGCTTGTAGCCGCCGAACGCCGCGTGTGCAGGGTAGAGGTGATAGCAGTTGGTCCACACGCGACCGGCCTGCACCGCTCGACCCACGCGAAAGGCCCGCGCGCCGTCGCGGGTCCACAGGCCCGCGCCGAGCCCGTACAGCGTGTCATTGGCGATCGCGATCGCGTCGGCCTCGTCGGTGAACGACGTCACGCTGACCACGGGCCCAAAGATCTCCTCCTGGAACACGCGCATGCGGTTGTGGCCCTCGAACACCGTCGGCTGCACGTAGTAGCCGCGCGCCAGATCACCCGAGAGCTCCGCCGGGCCGCCGCCGAGCAGCACCTTCGCGCCCTCCTGCTTGCCGATGTCGATGTAGCTGAGGATCTTCTCGAGCTGGTCGTTCGAGGCCTGTGCACCGACGGTGGTCGCGGTGTCGAGCGGGTTGCCCGGGCGATGTCCGCGGGCGCGCTCGACCGCACGCTCGATGAACTCGGCGTAGATGGCCTTGCTCACCAGCGCGCGCGACGGGCAGGTGCATACCTCGCCCTGGTTGAGCGCGAACATTCCGAAGCCCTCGAGGACCTTGTCGGCGAAATCGTCGGCCTGGGCGAACACGTCCTCGAAGAAGATGTTCGGCGACTTGCCGCCGAGCTCGAGCGTGACCGGGATGAGGTTCTCCGACGCGTACTGCATGATCAGGCGGCCGGTGGTGGTCTCGCCGGTGAACGCGATCTTTGCGATGCGCTTGTTCGAGGCCAGCGGCTTGCCGGCCTCGATGCCGAAGCCGTTGACGACGTTGAGCACGCCGGGCGGCAGCAGGTCGCCGATGATCTCCATCAGTACGAGGATCGAAGCCGGGGTCTGCTCGGCGGGCTTCAGCACCACGCAGTTGCCGGCCGCCAGCGCGGGCGCGACCTTCCACGCCGCCATCAGCAGCGGGAAGTTCCACGGGATGATCTGCCCGACCACGCCGAGCGGCTCGTGGAAGTGATACGCGTAGGTGTTGGCATCGATCGGTGCGATCGAGCCCTCCTGCGCGCGGATGCAGCCCGCGAAGTAACGGAAGTGATCGACGGTGAGCGGCAGGTCGGCGGCGAGGGTCTCGCGCACCGGCTTGCCGTTGTCCCATGTCTCGGCGACCGCGAGCCGCTCGAGGTTGGCCTCGATGCGCGCGGCGATCTCGAGCAGGATGTTGGCGCGCTCGGTCGGCGAGGTCGCGGCCCAGCGAGCCTTGGCGCCGTGGGCGGCATCGAGGGCGCGTTCGATGTCCTCGGCGGTCGAGCGCGGGATCTCACAGAATGGGCGGCCGGTGACCGGGGTGATGTTCTCGAAGTACTGGCCCTTGGTCGGGGGCGTCCACTCGCCGCCGATGAAGTTGCCGTAGCGGGAGGCGAACGAGACCACTGCGTCCGAGGCGTTGGGATTGGCGTACAGCATGGCGTGCTCCTGGTGGCGACAGCACATCGCAAGTGCGGTGCCGCCCTGCCCGCCGCCGTGGGATTGCAGGACATTCGTGGACACTGTGTTGCGCCTACATGTCTCGGATCGATACAGGTGCACCGCCGTCGCCGCGACAACCCCCGCGCGCAGTGCGGTAGAGTGGAGACTGGAGGTGCCCGATGCTGATGCTGGCCCCCGGCGCCACGCCGCGGTGGGAACGATTCCAGGAGCGGCGCTACAGCGAGGACGAGATCTCGGCCGACCCGCTGTTGTCGCGATGGGCTCGGGTCGCGCGCGCCGGCGTTCGGGCCGATGCCGATCCCCATCCCATCGCGCCCGCGAACGCACCCGCGCCGCCCGAGCTCGACGCGGCCCTCGAGCTCGACTCGCCATTCGGGGCCTTCGGCGCCGCGATGGCCGCGGCCGGCTTCAGCGCGCTGCTGTGCGACGCGATCGGTGTCATCCGTCGGCAGCACACCGGTGGCGCGCTGCAGCCGAAGCTCTCGGCGACGCGACTGGTCGAAGGCGCGTGGTGGGGCGAGCAAGCGCGGGGTACCAACGCGATCGGCACTGCGATCGTCGAGCGCGCCCCGGTGGCAGTGCTGGGCGCCGCGCACTTCGAGCGCAGCAACCACGGCCTGTGCTGCTACGCAGCGCCGCTGCACGACCCGCGCGGCGATCTGGTCGGCGTGCTCGATGCGACCGGACCCGCCGAGATGGCGCACCCTGCCCTCGAGGCCGCGGTGCTCGGGGCCACCGCCGCGGTCGAGGCGTGGCTCGCCGCACACAGCTACCGCGCGCTCACGCCGGGGGGCCTCGATGCACTGCGGCGACGACTCGCCGCGACCGACGGCACTGCGTTCGTGCTCGAACGCAGTGGGCGCGTGCGACTGTGCAACGCCGACGGTCGCCGCCTGCTCGGGGAGGGCGATCGACTCGGCGACGACTTCGCGCGGCGTCTCGGCCTGCCGCTGCTCGCCGCCGGCACCCGCGTGGTCGGAGGCATGCGCGTCGAGGTCGAGCCGATCGGCGAGCACGACACGCCGTGGTCGGCGGTGGTCCGGATCTCGCGGGCGCGCACGCCGACGCGCCGTAAGCCACCGGAGGTCGCGATCGACGATCCCTTCCGCGACATCGTCGGCAGCGATCCCGCGATCACCCACGCCCGCGAGCGCGCGCGTCGCTTCGCGCCGTCGCAGCTGCCGGTGCTGCTGCTGGCCGAGACCGGCACCGGCAAGGAGTTGTTCGCGCGGGCGATCCACGGCGCCAGCGATCGCCGCCGCGGGCCGTTCGTGGCGGTGAACTGCGGCGCGCTGACGGGCTCACTGCTCGAGTCGGAGCTGTTCGGCTACGCCGCGGGCGCGTTCACTGGTGCGCGCGCGAGCGGGCACGATGGCAAGCTCGCGGCCGCCGATGGTGGCACCTTGTTCCTCGACGAGCTGGCCGAGATGTCCGCCGGTGCGCAGGCGCTGCTGCTGCGATTCCTCGAGGACGGCTCCTACTACCGCGTCGGCGACCACCACGAGCGCCGCGCGGACGTGCGGGTCGTCGGCGCCACCTGTCGCGACCTCACCGCGGCCGTGCTCTCCGGCAGCTTCCGCAGCGACCTCTACTACCGCATCCACGGCGTGGCGATCCGACTGGCGCCGCTGCGCGAGCGCCGGGACCTCGACGAGCTGATCGACGCCCTGCTCGGCCGCATCGCCGTGCGCTATGGCGCCGCAGGCCAGCCGCGGATCAGCGCGGCCGCGCGACGAGCCCTCTCGCAGCATGGATGGCCGGGCAACGTTCGCGAGCTGCGGACCGCGCTCGAGCACGCGTGGGTGCTCGCCGGCGAGCACGAGTGCATCGAGCCCGAGCACCTCCCGCTCGAGCCCACGCGAGCGCCTGGCAACGACACCCGCGAGGCCGCCGAGCGGGCCGCCACCGCAGGCGCGTTGATCGCCGCCGGCGGTAACCTCAGCGAGGCGGCGCGCCGTCTCGGGGTCTCGCGCAGTACGCTGTACCGGCTGCTGGATCGTCACGGCCTCCGCAGCGACTGACGCGGGTCCACGAGGGCCTGTCCGAGGACGTCGCCGGTGCGACGCGCGTCCGACTCGATCGAGGAGCCGCAGCCCACATGAACGAGCCGACGACGGTGCGCCGCAGCTGGCACTACACCAAGCGCATGTTGCAGGCGGTGGGTGTGGCGCTCGTGCTCGCCTCCATCTACGCGGTCATCGACGGCTGGCGCGCGTTCGGCCACGGCGCCGACGGCGAGCGTCTCGCGAGGATGCAGCGATCACCGCAGTACGGCGACGGCGTGTTCGAGAACCCACAGTCGCTCGTCAACCACTTCGGGCTGATGGTCTCCGGCATGTTCTCGGCCAGCGCCGACGCGACCCCCGGCTCGACGCCGCCGTTCGAGCGGGTGCCGGCGAGCCGCTTCGCGACCCCGCCCGCATCCGGCCTGCGGATCACATGGCTGGGACACTCGACCTTGCTGCTGGAGATCGACGGCCACCGTGTGCTCACCGATCCGGTGTGGGGCGAGCGCAGCTCGCCGCTGTCGTGGATCGGACCGGCGCGCTGGTATCCCCCGCCGCTGTCGCTCGGCGACGTGCCGAAGCTGGACGCCGTGCTGCTCTCGCACGACCACTACGATCACCTCGACTACTGGACCATCGTCGCGATGAAGGACTGGGACACGACCTTCATCGCGCCGCTCGGCGTCGGGGCCCACCTGGCGTACTGGGGGGTGCCCGAGTCGAAGATCGTCGAGCTCGACTGGTGGGAGCGCCACGAAGTCGGTGGTCTCGAGATCGTCGCGACCCCCGCCCGCCACGCGTCGGGCCGCACGCTGTTCGACAAGGACGAGACGCTGTGGGCGGGCTACGCCGTGCTCGGCGCGCAGCATCGGGCGTACTTCTCCGGCGACACCGGGCTGTTCCCCGCGATGCACGACATCGGGCAGCAGCTCGGGCCGTTCGACCTCACGATGATCGAGGCCGGTGCCTACGGCAGCGCCTGGCCCGACTGGCACCTCGGCCCCGAGCAGGCCGTGACCGCCCATCGCATGGTGCGCGGCGGCGTGCTGCTGCCGGTGCACTGGGGCCTGTTCAACCTCGCCTATCACGGCTGGACCGAGCCGATCGAGCGCGTGCTCGCGGCGGCCGAGCAGGCCAGCGTGTCGGTCATCGCGCCGCGCCCGGGTCAGAGCATCGAGCCCGCCGCGCCGCCAGCTGTCGAACGTTGGTGGCCCACGCTCGCGTGGCACACCGCCGCGCAGGACCCCATCGTCGCGACGAAGATGGAGGGCGCGATCCTCCCTTGAGCGGCCGCGATCGCCCGGCGGCGCGCTGGCAGGGGTGGTGCGGCGCGGCTACTGCCCCGCGTTCCACTCGCAGAAGGGGGTCCACGCCGCCTCGGCGAGCAGGTCGTTCTGCACGTTCGCCTGCGGGCACGCCTCGTCGGCACGCCAGTCTTTCCAGCCCAGCGGATCGTGGTCGCGGAAGGCCTGATAGCCGCCATCGACGGCCATGAACGGCAGCGGCTCCACACACGCGTCGCCGGCCTGCTCCTGCAGCTCGTCGTTGAGCGACATGATGGTGCGGAACATGACGTCGTTGGTCGAGTTCCAGCAGCAGGTCTTCGACTGCTCGTAGACCAGCTCGGCGAACACGTAGTCCTCGAGGATGCGGTGCTCGGCATCGACCTCGTCGCGGGTCATGCCGAACTCCTGCTCGAGCACGGTGTAGAGATCTTCGAAGGCGTCCTCGCGGGCGATGCGGGCGCTGCACGAGGCGGGGAAGTTGCGCAGGTGGGCACGCTTGCCCTCGATCACGTCGAGCAGCAGCTGGCGGTGCTCGTCGGGGGTGAGCTCGCCGAGCAGCGCGTCGAGCTGGGCCGGACGGGCGCGGATGCGATCGAGGTCGTCGTCGGGGATCCACGCCGCCTCGTCGGACTTCATGATGGTGTTCACCCAGAAGCCCGACGACGACTTGGTCACGCGGAAGCGCTTGAGGCCGCCGTTGAACTTGGCGTAGTCGGTCGAGCCATCGACGCCGCCACCCTCGGGGTCGCTGTAGTTGCGCTCGGTGCCGGCGGGGTTGGTCCACCGCGGCTGCGCCGGCGGCAGGTTGCCGAAGACGCTCTCGGCGGACATGCGGCCCTCGCCGAGCTGCTCGGCGCGCACGGTCACCATCGTGTGACCGACGCCACTGCTCGAGGTGCGCCACAGCATCACGTCGCCGGCGCGCAGCGACTCGGGCACGAGGTTGAAGGTGTTGCGGCTGTCGGCGAGGTTGACCGAGCCGGTGAAGATCATCGTGAGCCGGATGAGGTGGGCGGCGCGCTTGTTGAGGTGCAGCTCGTCGAGGTACGTGCCCGTGCGCGCGCCCTCGCCGATCATCGGCTGGTCGTCACCGCTCTGGACCCCGAGCTTGCGCAGCTTGGCGTCCTGCGGCCAGCTGGCCTGCACCTGCGCCGCCGACTTCGCCGAGTGATCGGCGTAGGCGTTGGCGAACTTCGGCATGTTGTTCCAGATGCCGTTCTTGGTGCGGATGCCGAAGTGACCAAAGTACACCGGCGTCTTGCCATCGAAGGCGACCACGAAGAACGGCAGGCCGTACCACGCCGCGAAGGTCGAGCGCAGCATGAGCGCCGTGTCGGCGCAGTCGAGCTTGGGTGCCGGCAGGGTCTTGCCCCACGGCGTCGCGATCTCGAAGGTCTCGCCGAAGCCATCGAAGGTCTCGACCTTCGGCATCGACTGCAGCCACGCCGCGAACTTCTCGTCCCAGCTGAGCCCGCTGTTCGCCGGCCACGCGATGCCAGCAGCGCGCGCCGCCGGGGTGTCGGTGTCCTCCCACTGGTTCACGACCTTCCACGCGGTGGTCGACGCGTAGTTGCCGTTGACGGGCAGCCCCGGCTCCTCGAGATCGTCGTACTTGCCGACGGCACCGCCGGGCGCGAGTTCCTCCTCGTCCTCGAAGGCGTCGGTGGCCTCGTCGCCACCGCAACCCGCGGGCACCACGAGCGTGGCTGCGGGCAACGCGAGAGAGAACGCGGCAATCACACAGGAGCGCAGGCTGGTCACGCCCTGTGGTGTGTCCAGCCCACGCTTGGTTCACCGCGCGACCGCGAAACCCCTGCATTGCGCCCCGTGTGGGCCACAATCGCGCCGACACGTTCGAAGCCGCGCGCGGTCGCCATCGCCGCGCGGGTGCCCGCCTGCGCGTCGGGCACGCGGCGGCCCCGTACGTGGATCGCTCTACCGCCACTGGTTTGCGGCGCGCACCCGCGCGGTGCGTGACCGAGCGCTCTGCGATGCTCGGCCCGATGATCACGCGTGCATCGATCGTGACCGCGTCGCTGTTGCTCGCGTGCGGTGGTGGCCAGCCCGCGGGTTCGAGCACGACGGTCGCGAGCGCCTCGTCGTCGTCGGGCGCGACCGGGGGCGAGGCAAGCACGGCCAACGACGGCAGCGGGGAGCCCAGCTCCACCGGCGCGGTCACGTCGACCGACGACAGCACCGGCGCGACCACGCGACCGGACGGCTGGTCGTGGCGCTTCGAAGACGGCGAGCTCGGCACGGCGGTACCGACCGCACCCGATGCGATCGTCGACGACAGCGGCAACGCGCTGCACGGCACCGCCACCGGCGAGCTGCGCTACGTCGCGGGCCTGCACCCCGACGCGCGCGCGATCGCCTTCGGCGGCGACGGTGGCTACCTCGCGCTCGAGCCGGCCGCCGCAGCTGCGGATCTCGACGATGGCGAGCCGATGCAGCTGGCGCTCACGTTCCGCACCGATCACCACGGACGCGACGGCCTCGAGGGCGCGGGCACCCTCGTCGCGCGTGGGGGCATCGACGGCGACGGTCCGTGGTGGATCGGCATCGTCGACGGCCACCTGCGCGCGCGCGTGGGTGAGGGCGCCGCGGCGGTCGAGGCCGAGGGTGCACGCGAGGTCGCCGACGGCGTGTGGCACCGCGCGGTGGTCGGGATCGATCGCGACACCGGCGAGCTGGTGATCGGCCTCGACGGCACCGACGTGCTGCGGGCACCGGCGGGCCTCGGCGCGGTGGTCGGCGACGCGTCGGTTCGGGTCGGCCTCGATACCGCCGGCGCGGCGCCGTGGATCGGCGAGCTCGACGAGATCGCGTTCACCCGCGAGACCCCGTGGCCGGGCGTTGCCGGGCCGCACCGGGATCACACGACCGTGTTCGAGACCAACACCATCCCTGCGCCCGGCGGCGGCCACTACTTCGCCGCGCGGATCCCCGCCGTGGTGGTCACACCGAGCGGACGCTTGCTCGCCTTCGCCGAGGGCCGCGTCCACAACACCTGCGACATCGGCAACATCGACATCGTGCTGGCGCATAGCGACGACGGCGGCGCGACCTGGTCGGACGCCGAGACCATCGTCGACCCCGGTGCCGCCCGCGTCGCCAACCCGGTCCCGGTGGTCGACGCGATCACGAGCCGCGTGGTGCTCATCACCATGACGCAGCAGCTCGGCGCGGGCTGCTCGCCCGAGGCGAGCAACTGCAGCTGCGAAGGAACCGGCGCCGCCATCATCGAGGCCCGCTTCAGCGACGACGAGGGCGAGAGCTGGGGCGAGCCGCTCGACATCACCGACAGCGTGATCGACCCGGCGGGCAACAGCACCCTCATCGGCCCCTCCCACGGCATCCAGCTCCGCGACGGCGCGCTGTTGGTGCCGGCGATGCACCGCCGCACCGGCGACGGCAAGCGCGGGGGTCACCTGTTGCGCTCCGACGACAGCGGGCAGAGCTGGTCGATCTTCGCGAGCGAGACGCAGAGCCCGGTCAACGTCAACGAGAGCACGGCCGCCGAGCTCGCCGATGGTCGCGTGCTGGTCAACACACGCCATCAGCTCGGCGCGCCCGATGTCACGCCCAGCGAGGTCGCCGCGGGTCTGCGGGGCATCGCGACGGTGGGCGATGACGGCAGCTGGCTGACCGACCCGCCCTACCAGCGCGTGCCGGTGCTGCGCGGTCCGGTCGTGCACGGCACCGTGCTGGCGTGGCCGGGCTCGTCGCGGCCGGGCGACGCGCGGCGGTTGTTCTTCTCGTTGCCCGCCGGCGAGCACGGCAGCAACCAGGGCCGTCGCCACGATCTGCGGGTGTGGGTCAGCCACGACGACGGCGAGACGTGGGTCGACGGCGTGCGCGTCGACGGCATGTGGGCGGCGTACTCGGACCTCGTGGCGATCGACGAGAGCCACCTGGGCGTGCTGTACGAAGCCGGCGCCGACGCGAACGGGTTCTATCGTCGCGTCGAGTTCTTGCGCGCCGCGGTCCACACCCTCGACGAGCCGACCCTCGCCGCGTGGAGCTTCGAGGGCGTCGCCGACGGGAACATCGACGATGTCGACGACCGCGGGCCGCTCGGCCTCACGCTCGCCGCCACCGGTGACGTCGTCGCGGTTCGCGGTCGCGACTCGACCACGGCCGCACGCTTCGACGGCGACGCACGGCTGTGCCGCAGCGAGTCGTCGCTGCACTCGGCGCTCGACCTCGGCGCCCGCGACGGCTTCGCGATCGAGGTCGTGTTCCGCACGGAGGCGCACGGCAGCGGTGGCGCCACGGCGGCCGGCACGTTGATCTCGAAGACCCGCACCGGCACCGAGCCGGCGTGGTGGCTGCGGATCGAAGACGGCCACGTGCGGTTCCTGGCCACCGCGTGCAACGCCGCGACCATCAACTGCGGCGTGCTCGACGGCGAGTGTGACGCCCTGCCCAGCTGCGACAACGTCGGGCTCACCGCGACCACCGCCGTGAGCGACGGCGCCTGGCACCGCGTGGTGCTGGTGCGCGACGTCGCGAACGAGGCGATGCGCATGCAGGTCGACGACGAGGTCGTCGACGCCGCGTGGCGGGCCGAAGGCGTGGTGAAGAACGACGAGGCCGTGTGTCTCGGCGCGTTCGCCGACGGTGCGCGTGGTTTCGACGGCGACCTCGATCTGGTGCGGATCCGGTCGCGGGAGTGAGCCCGCACGCGCTGTGTCGACCCGGTTGGGTGTAGCCTGATGCCAATGCAGTCGCAGCACGCGATCGTGGTCGTCGGCGGGCTCGCGCTCGCGGCCACCGCGTGCCTGCAACCGCGTCAATACGCGTGCACCGACGACGAGCAGTGCCGCGTCGGCGAGCGCACCGGCAGCTGCATGGTCGATCTCGGCTGGTGCGCCTATCCCGACGACGACTGCGACTCGGGCCTGCGCTACTCGGCACTCGCGAGCACGCAGCTGTCGAACCACTGCGTGCCGCTCGCGGGGACGAGCTCGTCGGGCGGCTCCAGCGACGGGACGCACGGCAGCGGTGACACCAGCTCGAGCGGTGGCACGTCGGGCTCGAGCTCCACCGGCGATGCATCCTCGTCGACCACCGGCATCCCGGATTGCGAACGGACCTGCGTATCGGGCCCGCACGGCACCGCGACCTGCGACACCACCGGCAACTGCGTGCTCACCTGCGAGGCCCCCTGGCAGGACTGCGACGGCGAGCTCGCCAATGGCTGCGAGGTCCCGGTCGGCGTCGCGCACCAGTGCAGCATCACCGGCCTCGATCCGGTGGCCGGCTGCTGGACCGCGTACTGCGGCAGCAGCGACATCGAGGGCACCGCCAACTTCGGCAGCTACTACTGCGTCGACTGCGTCACGTGTCAGGAGCCGCTGCCCGGTCAGTGCCAGTGGTGCAACCACGACGACGGACACTGGCACCCGATGGATGCTTGCTCGTGCGGCACCGACCTCGGCGCCGTCTGCAACCCGTGATCGCGGTGCCGCTCGCGGAGTGCCGCTTCAGTCGAGCGTCACCGCGATGTCGACCCAATCGTGCCCGTGATCGACGACCTCCACCACGGCGTCGCGACCATGCGACGGACGCACGAGTGCGCCCAGCAGCGCGCGCAGGTAGTGGCGATACAGCTGGTCGTCGAAGAAGGGGAACTGGGTGTAGTGCAGCACCGAGCGCGGCCCTTCCTGATCGACGGTGACCTCGGCGGGTCCGCGGCGCAGCACCGCCCACAGCGTCGGGCAGCGCCGCAGCACGAACGCCGGTGACGACATCGACAGCACCAGCTTCGCGAAGGTCTGCACGCCCAGCGTCGTGCACTCCGCGATGACCTGCTCGAACCGTGGCAGCTCGCCGCCCGCGACGGTGTCGAACACCGCACGCAGCACCTCGGCATGCATGCGCTCGGGAAACCACTGCGTGGCGGTCGCATCCCGCACGCGCTCGCGCGTGCCGGCGGGCAGCGCTGCCAGGTAGCGCGTACGCAGCTCGGCATCGCCGCACTTCGACATCCAACGCGCCACCGTCACGAAGGCGCTGCCCTTCACCTGATGCGCGCCCTCGGAGGCGTCCGTGCCGCCCTGCCCCTGCCCCTGCGCCATGCCGTCCTCGCGATCATCGTCGAACCCGCGCGCCAGGGGAAGTACCGCGCGCCCGACCGCCTTCGCGTGGCTGTGCCCGCGCACTGCCGGATGAGCCGCCGGCAGTCGTGCGTCGTGTCGCGCGTTGGTGGTCGGGTTGGGCGTGGTTCAGCGATGACGAGCTCGTCGTGTAGCTCTCGAGCGATCGGCGAGGGCGGCGGCAGCTTCGACATCCATTCCGCGACCGCCAACGCGCGCGCACATCGACGCGACGAGGGCGGCGGCCCCCCGCGAGCGGGGGCGCCCGACGGCTCGACCGGCCGACCATCGCCCCGTACGGTGATCCCATGATTCGATCGCCCGTCGTCCACGCGTGCATGGTCCTGGCGCTCACGGTCGGCTGCCCCGCCGATCGGACAGCCGGCGACGGATCATCGGGCGGCAGCGCGGACGACTCCGGCGATCCAAGCGGCACCGATCCGACCGGTGCCTCGACCAATCCCAGCGCCACGGCCGATTCGACCGGCATGTCCACGTCGAGCTCGGCGTCGACGTCGAGCTCCGGCGACACGGCGACCGACACGAGCGCGACCGACTCCACCGCGGCCGGCGAGGACCCACCGGTCGGTTGCTACGACTACGACGCGTTCGCACCGTCATCGGTCAGCTACCGCGCCGACGTCATGCCGATCTTCGCGACCTGGTGCTCGCCGTGTCATGCCGATCCCAACGCGAGCATCTACTTCGGCACCGGCGGCACCAGCGAGACCGAGGCCGTGGCCGTGCGCGACAAGCTGCTCGCGGGCGTGCCAAAGCAGGCGCCCGAGCTCGCGTTCGTCGCCCCGGGCGATCCGCTGCACAGCTACATGATGGCGAAGATCGAGTACCCGATCCCCGGCGGGACGTGCTCGGTGATCCAGTGCAGCGAGCCCGGCTGCGAGCTCCCGGCACCGCCGGCGGCGCCGTTGTCGGAGTCCAACAAGTCGACCGTGCGTTCGTGGATCATGCTCGGTGCCGCCGACGACTGATCGCAACGGTCGTGCGGATCCACAGAAGCCGATGCTCGCGTGGTCGCACGTGGCGATCGATCTGCCCCGCAACGACTTCGGCGCCGCGGGGCCTTCTCGTCACAGATCCACCGCGCCGCGTGCATGAGCCTGCCATGTCGCGATACCTCCGCCACTCGCTGTTCGTGCTCGGTCTCGGCTGCAACTCCACCGCCGCGGAGCCGCAGGGCGCCGAGTCTGGCACCGCGAGCGCGGGCGCGGCGAGCACGGACGGCACCGGGGCCTCGACGATGCTGTCGACGATGTCGGCGGGCGACAGCGGCGACGACGCGGCCGAGGCCTCGTCGGTGGGCCCACTGGACGAGACCGGCCCCGCGCCCGATGTGCCGGCGAGCTGCCGCGCGTTCGTGCCTCCGACCGCGACCCCGCCGATGCTCGAGCCCGGACGTTGGACGGACCTCTCACCGCCAGGACTGCATCGGCCATATGGCGAGGCACCGCCGTTCGGCTGCATGGACATCCACGTGCTGCCGTGTGCTCCGTCGACGCTCTACCTCACGACCGACAGCGAGGGGATGTGGCGCTCGACCGACGGTGGCGCGAGCTGGTCGACGATCGGTGACCTGCCGGAGCCCGTGAGCCCCGGGGTGATGGAGATCGATCCCGCCGACGCGCAGCACATGGTCTACGTCGGTGGCGTGCGCGGGTCGTCGCTCGGCTTCTGGATCTCGAACGACGGCGGTGACACGTGGTCGACGCCCACGGGCTTCGCCGAACACGCCGACAACTCGATCGGCGGCTGGACCAACGACGTCTATCACGTGGCCGCCGACCCCACCGACTTCGATCACCTGCTGCTCACGTTCCACTCGGGCTTCGAGTTCACCGGCGACGCCGGCGTGCTCGAGTCCCACGACGGCGGACAATCGTGGACGCGCCATGACGCGATGCCCGGCTGGGGTGCGGGTCACTCGATCTGGTTCGTCGGTGACGCGGACACGTGGTTGCTCGGCACCCAGGGCGACGGCTACTGGCGCACCGCCGACGCCGGCGCATCGTGGACGCAGGTCATCGAGCTCGACATGCAGCACGGCGGCGTCGCGGCGTACTACGCCAGCAACGGCGTGCTGTACGTGGGCGCGCTGGGCCAGATCCTGCGCAGCGAGGATGACGGCCTGAGCTTCGATCTCGTGGGGCCCGCGACCTCGGATGGCTACTACGCCGTCATCGGCGATGGCACGACGCTGTACGCCCAGCTCGCCAACACCGGCGGCAACACCACCGGGCCCCAGCCCTTCGTGGTCTCGCCCGAGAGCGACGGCTTCGAGTGGAGCGTCTACAACGAGCAGACCTTCAGCGACGGACCGTATCGCATGGCCTTCGACCCGGTGCATCGCATCGTCTACGCGTCCAGCTGGAACGAAGGCGTGTGGGCACTCGCGGTGCCGTGAGCGGGCGTCACCGCCCGCGGCGTGCCAGCACCTCGCGCAGGAACTCAGCGAGCTCCGCACGGTCGAGCTGCCGCTCGAACACCACGTCGGCGGCGTCACGCACACCGGCGCCGTACTCGTCGTAGCGACTGAAGGTCGCCAGCCGCACGCTCACGCGACGGGCCCGCGCACCGGCGGGATCCATCGCGACCACACCGTGCAGCGCGGCGGCGGCGAGATCGGCCAGCGCATTCGGATCGCCGGTGTCGACCTCGACCCGCGAGAGGTCGACGAAGATCTGTAGCTCGTCGCCCGCGAGCATGCTCTGCACGCTCTCGCCGCCCAGCTCCGGCAGCAGCGCCGGCCAGTCGGCAGGCACGTCGGTGAACGCGTCGGCGACCGCGTCGATGGTCGGATCCTCGTCGACCGGCGGGCGCCCGAACGCGGGCACACGACCGCGCAGGTGCTCGCGCAGCGCGGGGTAGACCCGGTCGCCCAGCAGATCGGCGGCCGCGTCGATGGCCCACGGCGCGGCGTGGTGCGAGCGGTACGGCGGGCTGCCGAACGGCGACAGATCGAGCGCGCTGCGCATGAGTTCGTCGCTCAGGTCGACCACGGTGAAGCCCGCATCGGCGGCCATGGTCTTGAAGCGCTTGTACTCGTCGAGCCCGCGACGCAGACCATCGCGACCGGCCCCGACCAAGGCGGAGTCGTCGAAGAACACCACCATCGTGTCGTGCCGCCGCGCGATCGCGTCGAGCTCGGCGAGGATCGTGCGCATGCGCTCCGGCGAGGAGTCCTCGAGGAAGAAGCCGCGCCGGCGGCCACCGAGCTCGATGAACAGCACGTCGATCTGCGCGCCATCGTCGATGAAGCTGCGCAAGTGCTGCATCACGTGCTCGGAGCGCACGCCGGGATAGCTGCGCTGCACCAGATCGAGCCCGATGCCGTCGCGGTAGCCGAGTGCCTCGCGCAGGCGGGTCTCGAGCCGCACGCCGAACGAGTACGAGCCGATGATGTCGCTCTTGGCCAGCATCGACGAGCCGATCACGAGCCCGAAGTACGGCCCTGCCCGCGGGTGCGGCTCGATGCGGCGATCGAGGAAGCGATCGGGCCGCAGACGCGCGAGCGTCTCGGTGCCGCTGGCGACCCCGAGCAGGTCGCGGTAGCCCCACAGATCGAGGTCGCGGATGTGGCCGATCTTCGCCACGCCGAGGATGCCATCGGCGAAGTGGAACAACCGCGAGCGACCGCGCTCGAGCCAGAAGGTCGTGGCGGTCGCCTGATCGATCGCCATCGAGCCCTCGTGGAAGTAGCTGACGAACGAGTTGCTCTTCTTGTTGTAGAGCGCGTAGCCGCCACCGTGCACGATGGGGCGCAGCCACGGGTAGATCAGGCGGTCCTCGAAGTCGATCGCGCGCAGGTGGATGCGCTCGGTCAGCTCGGCACCGCCCTGCTTGCCGGGCGGGATGTCGTCCTGCACCAACAGCAGGCCGTAGCGTGCGACCCAGGTCATGCCGACCACGTGGGCGAAGCGCAGCTCGTCGAACTCGAGCGGAAAGTAGAGGCCCTTGACCTGCGGCATCACGGCCGCGCCGTCGTTGGCGAACACCAGCTCGAGCCCGTCGGCTTCGGTGGCCCCGAGGCTCGCCGGCGCGCCGGCGCCGAGCGACGGCAGCAACCAGATCGCACCGGTTGCGTCGGCGAGGAACAGGCGCCCGTCGCCGGTCGGGGCGATCACCTCGATGCGTGCGTCGCCCTGCGCCTCGACCAGCAGTCGCGTGCTGCCGGCGTCGGGATCGAACACCAGCACCCGCGCGCCGCGGTCGAGCAGCAGCAGCTGTCGACCATCGCCGACCAGCGCGGTGAGTTCACGCCACTTCGGCCCCTGCAGCACCTGGCGCGTGGTGACCTCGCCGTCCTGCAGGCGACGCAGGCGCTGGCCCTGCTGATCGATGAAGTACACCGCGTCGCCGACCAGCACCGGATCGCGCGGACTGTCGAGCCGCGCGGCGTGCCACGGGCCATCGAGATTGCCGGCGTGCTTGGCCCCACCCGCGATCACGCGCACGGTCTGCCTGGCGCCGGTCAACTCGCGCAGCACGTGGTTGCCGGTGTCGGCGATCACGACGCGTGCGCCGCCCGGTGACACCGCGATGCCGTCGGGCTGGTGGAACAACGCCTGCCAGGCAGCGCCGTCGCTGTAGCCGACCTCGGTCCGTGCGACCAAGGTCGCGTCGGGACCTTCGACGTGGGCGAGCTCCTCGCGCTCGGGCACGTCGGCCACGCCGATGCCGAGCTCGACCAGCAGGTTCACGGCCAGCCGGCGGTTGCCCTCGGGGCCGAGGTGGCAGTGATCGAGGAACAGCGACGCGGCGAACAGCGGATGATCGAGGTTCACCAGCGTCACCGTGGGCGCGTCGGCATCTTCGACCAGGCGCGACATCCTCGCGACGTAGGCACCATAGGCCTGGGGCTCCATCGCGTCGGCGAGGAAGCCGTCCTCGAGCGGGGTGGTGAAGAACACCGCGCGACGCCCGTTGGCCCGCAGCCGTGCGACGGTCTGCTCGAGCGCGCGGATCTGCTGCGAGCGACCGTCGAGCCGCAGGCTCTGATAGTGCGCGAGCACGCGAGCACGCGCGGTGAGATCGTCGGCATCGTCGCCGCTGCCGGGGCCGATGATGGCGCCCAGCGCAGCGCGCAGGCCGTCGCCGTCGAGCCAGCGACGGTGCCGTGCCACGGGCAGCAGCTCGAGCAGGCCGTCGTGCACGAGCCCCGCGAGCCACGGGCCGGAGGACAACGCGGCCCACGTGGCCCTCGCCACCCCGGTGCCGCCCTGGCCCTCCCGACCCAGCTCGGGGCCCAGCTCGCACAGCCACGCGCGCGTGCATTCGCCGAGATCGGCGTAGCTGCGCGAGAAGTAGCGCGGATTGAGCTCGACGACGATCGGCACCCGACCGCCGGGATCGTAGGCGTCGAGCTCGCGCACGACGTGCAGCACGTCGACCGGCAGTAGGGCATCGAGGGCGATCTGGTGGAAGGTGACCTTGGCGTCCGGCTGCACCGCCGCGCGCAGCTCGTCGATCACACGGTGTTGCTCCCAGTGATCGACGCGGCCGCGCATGACGTCGCCGGCCAGCACGGAATCGCCGACCAGCAGCCAAGCGTGCTCGGGATCGTCGACGGTCGCACGCAGCTCGGCGCGGGCGCTGGCGCGGTCGTGCACCTCGGTGTGCACCGCCGCGGGCACCAGCCACGCGACCAGCTGCAGCGCGAGGTCGACGAGCACCACCAGCGCGACGATGCCGAGCAAGAACGCCCACGGTCGCGCCGGCACCACCGCGTCGTCGACGACGCGACCGTCCTGCCAGACCAGCGTCGGTTCTGGTGCCGTTCGCGCGGCGGTGGTGGTGGTGGGCTTGGACATCGGCGATGGGCGTCTAGAACTGGAAGTAGATGAACGCGGGCCCCTCGCCGGCGCCGAGCAGCGACATGAGCGCGACCAGGCCGCCGTAGAAGACCACCGAGGCGCCGGCGTCGGCGTCGATGCGCGCGAGCAGGTGGTGGTGACGCTCGACCCGCGCCATCCACAGCAAGCCCGCGAGCGCGGTGAAGAAGGCCAGCTGCAACGCGCTCGGCCCGGCACCCGCGAGCAGGCTGGCACCGATGCCCGAGCCGATGCCCTGCAGAACCGCGAGCGCGTCGCCCATGGTCGCGGCGCGGAACATCACCCAGCCGATGACGACGAGGTGGAAGGTCAGGAACCACCCCAACGCCGCGGTGGCCTGCGGCCAGCGCCTGCGCACCGCCGCAGCGCTCGGCGTGCGACGCAGCAGCACGTCGAACAGCAGCAGCACGCCGTGGTAGAGCCCCCAGAACACGAAGGTCCACGCCGCGCCGTGCCACAGTCCCGACAGGAACATCGTGAGCACGAGGTTGAACAACACCCGCGGACGGCTGCCTCGATTGCCGCCCAGCGGCAGGTAGACGTAGTCGCGGATCCACGTCGACAGCGAGATGTGCCAGCGTCGCCAGAACTCGCTGATGTTGGTGACCAGGTACGGCTGATCGAAGTTGCGCATGAGGTCGACGCCGAACAGGCGCGCCGAGCCACGGGCGATCTCCGAGTAGGCGGTGAAGTCGAAGTAGATCTGCAGCGTGAACGCGTAGGTCGCGACCAGCAGCACCCAGCCGTCGTAGTGCGACGGCGCCGCGTAGACCGGATCGACCAGGCCGGCACAGGCATCGGCGAGGAGCACCTTCTTGGCGAGGCCCCAGATGATCATGCGGGTGCCGACCACCAGGTTCTCGACCCGGAAGCGCGCCCGCACCACGCACTCGAACTGCGTGAGCAGGTGACCGGCGCGCTCGATGGGACCGGCAACCAGCTGCGGGAAGAACGTGACGAACAGGAACAGCCGCGAGAACGATCGCGTCGGCGTGATCTCGCGCCGATACACGTCGATCGTGTAGCTCATGGTCTGGAAGGTGTAGAAGCTGATGCCCGGCGGCAGCACGATCGACAGGCCGTCACCGAGCACGCCGTCGCCGAACACCGCGTGGATGTTCTCGAGGAAGAAGTTGGCGTACTTGAAGTAGCCCAGCAGGCCCAGGTTCGACAGCAGGCTGAGCAGCAGATAGGCCTTGCGACGCCCCGGCGTGCGCGCGGCATGGATGCCCAGCGACGCGGTGTAGTCGATCATCGCCGACAGCACGATGAGCCCCGTGAACGGGATGCTCCACGCGGCGTAGAACACCAGGCTCGCGGCGATCAGCAGCCAGGTGCGGGCCCGCGGGCCCAACGCGAAGAAGGCCACCAGCGTGGTGACCAACAGCAGCACATACGACAGCGAGTTGAACTGCACGACACGTGATCAGTCGTCGTCGTTCTCGGGTGCGGCCGCAGGCTCGGTGCCCTCGGTCGCGGCCGCGCCGGCCTCGGCGGGCTTGGGCTTGCCCGGCCGCTTGCCCGCCGGTCGCTTGCTGCCGCGGCTGCCGACCTCGAGCTGTCGCTCGACGCGATCGACCCGTGCGCGCAGATCGTCGAGCGGTGCCTGCGTCGCCTCGGACGGCGCACCCCGCAGCTCACTGGCCAGACGACCGAGCGAAAGGTGCAGCACGCCGAGCCACGCGAACGCGAGCCCGACCAGCAGCCCGATCGCAGCGGTGCGTGCCCGCGGCGACGGCGGTGCGGTCGGCACTGCCACCGCCGCCTCGGGCCCGGCCTGCTCGCCCACGCGCTCGCGCATGCGCTCCCAGGTCGCGGCCAGCTCGTCGCCGACGATCACCGTCTGGCTGGGCCGGTGTACGAGCACGAATTGTCCGGTCGCCGACTGGCTGAGCTCGAACATGGCAGGTCTCCCCGGCCGCGTGATCGCGGTGCGCTAGATCTCGCCGGCCTTGGCCTTGGCGATCCACTTCTCGATCTCTTCGCCCAGGACCTTCTCGACCTTGCCCTGGAACGGCCGGAACAAGAACGGCATGTCGCCCTCGACGCGGAGTTCCTCGGGGCCGACCTCGATGTCGGCGTTGATGGTCTTGCCGAGCACGGTGAAGCCCAGCACGGCTGCGTTCTCCGACTTCCACGTGAGCGAGGGGTTGTGGTCGGCGAGCTTGACCTTGTAGGCCTCGTAGGCCTTCTCGACCACGGCGCGGGCGCGCGCGCGATCCGACAAACCGTGCTTTGCAACGTACTTCATGGCGGTCGGCGCGGACTATAGCAGCGGCGGGGGGGCAAAGGCTATCGTCCGCGCGCCATGGACATGCCCGCCCCGGGATCCTCTCACGCGGCCCCCCATCCGCTCGGCATCAGCCGCTTCCGCTCGCTGTTCCTGCTGTTCTTCCTGTCTGGCATCAGCGGGTTGATCTACGAGTCGATCTGGTCGCGCTACATCAAGCAGATCGTCGGCAGCGCCGCGACGGCGCAGATCCTCGTGCTCAGCCTCTTCATGGGCGGGATGTCGCTGGGCGCGCTGCTGTCGGGTCGCTTCGTCGCGCGCACGCGCTCGCCGGTGGTGGTGTACGGCATCATCGAGGGCCTCATCGGCGTCTACGCGCTGGCGTTCCCGCACCTGCAGGAGCTCACGGCGCGCTTCGCCTACGACACGCTGTTCCCCGCGCTCGGCGGCGGCAGCTCGGTCGAGCTGGCGAAGTGGTCGCTGGCGGGCCTGCTCATCTTGCCGCCGTGCGTGCTGCTGGGCACCACGTTCCCGCTGATGAGCGTCGGCATCCTGCGGCGTGAGCCCAACCGCTCGGGCGAGATCCTGAGCATGCTGTACTTCACCAACAGCCTCGGCGCCTCGTTCGGCGCCCTCTTCTCCGGCTTCGTGCTGGTCGCGCGCATCGGCCTGCCCGGCGCGCTGATGGTGGCGGCGGCGCTCAACCTGCTCATCATGCTGATCGCGATGCGCGACCGTACGCCGACCACGGCGATCGCGTCGCGCCCCGAGAGCGAGGCCGGCGTCGCGAGCCGCGGCAAGGTCACGCTCTACCTCGCGGTTGCGTTCGGCACCGGGCTGTCGTCGTTCATGTACGAGATCGGCTGGATCCGACTGCTCTCGACCGTGCTGGGTGCCGCGACCCACTCGTTCGAAATCATGCTCTCGGTGTTCATCA
This sequence comes from Deltaproteobacteria bacterium, assembly GCA_016709225.1. Taxonomy (NCBI): domain Bacteria; kingdom Pseudomonadati; phylum Myxococcota; class Myxococcia; species Deltaproteobacteria bacterium. The sequence goes on from JADJEE010000012.1 coordinate 1,132,290, forward strand.
TGGGCCTGGCGCTGGGCGGCCTGTGGGTCCGCAAGCGGATGGATCGCTTCAAGCGCCCCGAGATGGCGCTGGCGGTCGTGCAGATGATCATGGGCCTGTCGGCGATCGCGACCCTGCCGCTGTACCGGCTCGGCGTGCTCGGCATGGGCGGGCTGCTGTCGGAGTACTGGATGAACCTGACCGCGGGCGGCGAGCGCACCGAGGGCCTGTGGCTGCAGTTCAACCTGCTCAAGTACCTCATCTGCGCGATCATGATGCTGCCGGCGGCGTTCTGCGCGGGCATGACGCTGCCGCTGCTCACCCACGTGATGCTCAAGCGCGGCCAGCCCGAGGGCGTGGTCGGCAAGGTCTACGGCAGCAACACCCTGGGAGCGATCACCGGGGCCACGTTCGCGGGCCTGGTGTTCATGCCGATCATCGGCTTGAAGGGCGTGCTCATCCTCGGCGCGCTGGTCGACATGCTGCTGGGCCTCATGCTCATCCGCACCGAGATCCTGAGCGGTGACGCGCCGAGCAACGCCGGCAAGATCCTGCGCAACGCGGCCATCGGTACCGTCGCGGTGGTGTGCTCGGCGTTGATGTTCATCCACATCGATCCCACCGTGTTGACCTCGACGGTGTTCCGCAACGGCCGCATCCGCCTGCCGTCGAGCTACGAGGTGCTGTCCTACGTCGACGGCCGCACCGCCAGCGTCACGGTGGTCGCGACCGACGTGCAGGCCGGCCACCACGTCATCTACACCAACGGCAAGCCCGACGCGTCGGTGGTGCTCGACCGCTGGCCGTCGGACCGCCCCAAGGACCTCGGCCCCGCCATCGCCGGCGACGAGCCCAACCAGTTCCTCGTGGGCCTGTTGCCGCTGATGACCCGGCCGGACTCGGTGCACGGCGCGCTCATCGGCTTCGGCTCGGGCGTCACCTGCCACACGTTGCTGTCGTCGCCCCACCTCGAGCGTCTCGACACCGTCGAGATCGAGCCCGAGATGGTGCGCGGCTCGATGTACTTCAAGCCGGTCAACTACCGCGCCTACGACGACCCGCGCAGCCACATCCACTTCGACGACGCCAAGGCCTACTTCGCGTGGGCCGGCGACAAGTACGACTTCATCATCAGCGAGCCGACCAACCCGTGGGTCTCGGGCGTTTCGAGCCTCTTCACCGTCGAGTTCTACCAGGAGGCCAAGCGCTACCTGAAGCCCGGTGGCGTGCTGGCGCAGTGGATCCAGGGCTACGAGTCGTCGAACGCGCTCATGACCGGGGTGCTCGCCGCGCTCGACAGCGAGTTCGAGGACTACCTCATCGCGCGCATCGGCTCGTCGGACTGGGTCATCATCGCCTCGCCCGACGCCAAGATCGGCCAGCTCGATCCCGAGCCGCTGTCGTGGCCCGACGCGCAGGAGGCCTTCGAGCTGCTCGGCATCCACGACATCGGTCAGCTCGACGGGCTCATCACCGCCAACCGCGAGATGCTGCACCCGTACCTGGTCGACAAGGTGCCCAACCGCGACAGCCACCCGCTGCTCGACACCGGCGCCGAGAAGGCGCGCTTCCTCAAGGGCCGCGCCGAGTTCCTGCACAGCCTGCGCTGGACGCCGGCGCCGGTGCTCGAGGTGCTCGGCCACATCCCGCGACGGCCGTACCCGCTGGGCGGCATCGGTGACTACCGCGAGCCGCACATCCTGTTCGAGAACGAAGAAGCTGCGCTGCTGATGCGCCGCTACGAAGACCCCAACGCGCGCGTCGCCGAGGAGCTCTCGGCGGCGGAGATGTCGAGCTGGCGCGAGTCGAACAACGCCGTGCTGGTCACCGCGCAGCCCGACTGGAACGGGTGGCTGGGCGCGACCTACGAGGTCTACGCCGCGGTCGCCTCACACTTCGACCTGGCAGAGATGCCGTGGTGGCGCGAGGTCCTGCGGGTCGCCGCGCGCGACGACGCACCGCCGGAGGTCAAGGACGGCATCGCCCTGCTCGACGCGCTCGTACGCGTCGACGGCCCGCGCATCGCCACCGCGCTCGAGGCCACCGAGCGCTACGGCGACGACTATGAGATCCCGCGCGGCCTGCAGGCCATCGCCGGCGTGATCGCGCTGGAACTGAACGGTGCCGACATGGCCACGCGCGAGGCGTGGGCCACCCGCAAGATGGCGCCGGTGCACAGCGACAACAACGACGACGAGGTCGCGTTCCGCGTGATCCAGGCCTACCTGCTGCGACGGTGAAGCGGCGTGCGGGCGTCGGTCGGGCCCTCGCGCCCGACCGCGCCGCGGCCCAAGGGCGGGTCGTCAGCCGAGCTTGGCCTCGCGACCGCCGAGCTTCTCGAGCCAACCACCCATGTGGGTGATCGTCGAGGTCATCAGCTCCGGCGACGACGCCAGGGTCTCGACCTCGGTGCGCAGGCGCTCGGTGCCGCGGCGGATCCGGCCGGCGACGGTGCCGAGCGGGATGTCGAGGGCGTCGGCGAGCTCGGGCGCGCTGAAGCCCTCCCAGTAGTAGAGCTCGAGGATCATCTGATCGTTGAGCGGCAGCCGACGCAGCGCCTGCAGGAGCAGCTGTTGCTCGGCGTGCTTGGCATAGCCGGTGCTGACGCCGGGGCCGATCGCGGCGAGCGACATCTCGTCGGCGTCGAGATCGGTTCGCTTGCGTCGCACGAAGCCGAACAGCACGAAGCGCGCGGCGCCAAACAGGTATGCGCGGAAGGTGCCGTCGTCGCGCAGGCGATCGCGGCCCTGGACGCACGCGAGCATCGTCTCCTGGATCAGATCCTCGATGCCGCGATCGGTCTTGTTGCGGAAGAAGCGGAGCAGCGCGGTGTAGTGGCGCCCGAAGAGCTGGTTGCCGGCGGCCTTGTCACCCGCCCGCCAGCGGGTGAGCAGGTCGCGGTCGACTCCGTCGGCCTCGTCGTTGGTGTCACTCACGACGGGTGAAAGCGTAGCGCTGATCACCGGGGCTGCGCAGCCGGATCCCAAGGGGCGGCAACGCGGGCGAAAACGAGGCCGTGGGAACCCAGCCGTCCGGCTCGCGACCGCGCCGGCTCGCCCGAGCTGGCGCGAGGCGGCCCGCGCGAACGACAGCGAATTGGGCAACCAGCGCAGCGGTTCGCGCTTGCACGCGCCGATGCGATGCCGCGAAGATGACGATGAACGGTCCTCGCTGCCCCGCGAACAGACCGCGACACCGTCGGCATCGAACGCGCGCGCTCCCCCGCCTGGGATCGCGTCCGTGGCCCCCCACCACGAGAGAGCTCGACATGCGCCCCAGCCCCCGCCTCGCGTCCCTCGCCCTGCTGCTCGCTCCCGCCCTCGCCGCCTCGCCGTCCGCAGCGTCCGCTGCACCTGACGGGTTCGTCGAGCGACCGCGTGGCGGCTACGTCCCCAGTGAGGCGGTCGAGCTCGTCGATCCGAAGGGCCCGAGCTACGCCGGACCCCCGCACATCCTCTTCCTCAATCGCTGCACCGGCGGCGAGACCATCGACCCCGGCTACGACGACTCGACCACGAACCACTCGTCGATCCTGAGCGGCCAGGTCACCTTCCCCGAGTTCCCCTACGGCGATGGCTCGTGGGGCGTGGTGATGGAGAACAGTCGCGAGTTGTTCGCGCCGTTCAACATCCAGGTCACCGACGTCGATCCCTCGCCCTCGCCCCACGACGAGGTCATCGTGTGCGGCTCGGCCGAGCAGGCCGGCTTCGCCGGCGCCGGCGGGGTGGCACCGTTCGCCTGCGGCATCATCGACAACCCCATCACCTACGTCTTCGCCGAGACCATGGGCAATCAACCCGAGGCGATCGCGATCGTGATCGGGCAGGAGGCCGCGCATGCGTGGGGCCTCGACCACGAGTACAAGTGCGACGACCCGATGACGTACCTGCAGTGGTGCGGCGACGTGGCCTACCAGCAGGGCGCGTACCCCTGCGGTGAGTACAGCGAGCGCGCGTGCTCGTGCGGCGGCAACACGCAGAACTCCTACCAGATGATCCTCGAGGCGTTCGGCGCCGGGGTGCCCGACACGCAGTCGCCGATCGCGACCGTGACGAGTCCGACCGACGGCGCCACCTACGACGTCGGTGCAGAGTTCATGATCGCGGTCGATGTCACCGACGACGTGCAGGTGGTCGAGGTCACGCTGTACATCAACGGTCAGCCGCAGGGCTCGGACAGCAGCGAGCCGTTCGGCCCGTGGCCGGCACTCGACACCCCCGAGGGCACCTACGACATCTACGTGGAGGCGACCGATTTCGCCGGCAACGTCGGCACCAGCAACACCGTGACGATCGAGGTCGGCCTCGGCGGTGCGAGTGGTGGCTCGGCCAGCGCGGGCGATAGCGGCGGCTCGGCCAGCGCAGGCGACAGCGGCGGCGTCGACACGGCCGACGGCGGCAGCGATCCCGATGGTGGCGGGGGCGGCAGCGGCGGCGCGACGGCCGACGGTGACGACGCCCTCCCGCCGGCGTTCGGGGTCGGCAACGACGACGCGCTCGGCTGCGCGTGCACGGCCCAAGCGACGGGCGACAACGCGCTGCCGTGGCTCGGTCTGTGGATCGTGTGGGCGAGCCGACGTCGCCGCCGCACGTGAGCTCGAGTCGTCGCGCCCGCCCGCGAAGGCGCGGCGCCGTTGACCGCCGTCGCGTCGGCCGGGCAGACTGCCCGACGATGCGACGGATCTCGATCGCCGTGCTCGCGGCCCCGCTCCTCGGTGCGTGTGCGGGCTCGCCGGTGGAGTCGGCGGGCGGGGACTCCACCAGCGGCACAGTCGAGGACTCCACGGGCGTGCCCGCCACGACGACGAGCACGGGCGACGACGACCACGCGGAGGCCAGCACCGCTGCCGACGGCGACGGCAGCGGCAGCGCCGACGCGCCCGATCTCGGCACGCCCGCCCTCGGTGCGCCCTACCCCGTCGTGTTGGTGCACGGCTTCTTCGGCTTCGACGAGCTCGCCGGCCTCGAGGCCGCGACGTACTTCAACGGCGTGGTGCCGCGGCTCGCCCTCGATGGTGAGCTCGAGATCTACACGCCCGCGCTCGACCCTTTCAACGACTCGACCGTGCGCGGGATGCAGCTGCTCGAGCACGTCGAGGCCATCGTCGCGAGCACCGGACGCGCCAAGGTCAACCTCGTCGGTCACTCGCAGGGCGGCCTCGATGCACGGGTGGTCGCTCACCTGCGCCCCGACCTCGTGGCCTCGGTGACGACCATCGCGACGCCGCACTTGGGCACGCCGATCGCCGACCTCGTGCTCGACGGCGGCGGCCCGGGCGGCCAGGCGCTGGCCGACGAGCTCGCGCAGCTGCTCGGCGGCGTGTTGTGGTCGGAGCTCGACGGCAACAGCTCGGTCGCGGTCGCACTGGCGCAGCTCGGCAGCGAGGGCATCGCGACCTTCAACGCGACCTACACCGACGCGCCGGGTGTGCCGTACCGTTCGATCGGCGGCCGCTCGTCGCTCGCCGGCGTCGACGACGACTGCGAGGCCGCCGACGTGCCGGACTACATCGCGGCGTTCGAGGATGCCCGCGATCCGGTCGACCCGGCGCTCGCGATCGCGGCCGGCATCCTCAGCGCCGACCTCCTCGATCCGATCGCCAACGACGGCCTGGTGCGCGCGATCGATGCCCACTGGGGCGAGTTCCGCGGCTGCATCCCCGCCGATCACCTCGACGAGGTCGGCCAGCTGTTCGGCGATGGCCCCGGCCTGGGCAATCCCTGGCAGCACCTCGAGTTCTACGCCGCGTTGGTGGCCGAGCTGCGCGACGACGGGTTTTGAGGCTTCCTCGATCGCTTGGTCGCGCCCCATGACCTTCGGAGGATGGTGCGCCGCGATCGCGCGGGCTACCCCTGTCTTGCGTGCCTCACCTTGCCCGATGGTTCTTCGTACCGTGGCTCTGCGGCTGCGCCGAGGGCTTCGATCTCGTTCCGCCGACGGTGGACGAGGACCGCAGCTTGCCGGCGCTCGAATGGAACGGCTCGCGGTTCCATGTCGTGCGCGAGGGCGCCGACGACGGCACCCCGATCGTGTTCCTCGCCGGCGGGCCCGGCAACGACGCGTCGTATCTACGTCGGCTGGACACGACCTGCGACGGTCGATGGCTGGGCGAAGATCACCCGCTGGTGTTCTGGGACCAGCGCGGCTGCGGGCTTTCGCGACGGCACCGCGACGACCTGCTCGAGATGGAGGTGTTCCGCGAGGACCTCGACGGCCTGGTCGACCTGCTCGACCCCGCGCGCGAGGGCGTCATCCTCGTCGGTCACTCGTGGGGTGGCATGTTCGCGACCGACTACACCGATCGCCACCCCGAGCGCGTGCGCGGGCTCGTGCTGCTCGAGCCTGGCGAGCTCACGCAGGAGCTACTCGACGACAACCCGACCCCCAGCATCGTGACGCCCGCCTCGGAGTGGGTGAACGACTTCGGCTGGGGGCAGGAGCTGGTCACGCTCGACGACCACGCGCGGCTCGACTTCTACGCGTTGCTGGCTGCAAAGGATGCGCAGGCCTACCGCGTCAACCGTGAAGAGGCACCGAGCGTGCGGCTCGGCGGCGCGGTGATCCGTCAGTCGTTCCTCGGCAACTTCTACCCGCCCGACTACGACTTCACCCGCAACCTCGACCGCTTCACCACGGAGGTGCTCGTGATCGCCGGCGACACCCCCACCAGCGATCTCGGCGCCGCGCTGCAGCGTCGGCAGTTGCCATTCTTCGTCGCCGCCACACTCGAGGTCTTCACGGGCGACGGGCACACGGATGTGGTGTGGGCCGATGGCTGCCGCGCGGCGGGCTCGATCGCCGACTACCTCGCACGCATCGAGGACGACCGATGATCGCGACGTACCTGTTGGTCGCCATGATGTCGGAGCTGCCGACCGTCCCGATGACGCGCGATCGCGGACGCCCCACCGCGGTCGGGCTGAGCAGCGGCTACGACGACGCTCTGCTGCCCCTGTCGCTGTCGTATGCCACCGGCTTCGCGCTCGCCGGGCGCGCGCTGAACCTGGGCGGGGCGCTGACGATGCCGATGCTGCGGCCAGGCGCGTCCGACCTCCGCGGACGCGTCGACACCGAGATCGAGCTGAACCGGAGACTCGGTTGGATGGTTCGCATCGCCCACGGCTGGTCGCTCACCGGCACGCAGAACACCGCGTTTCGAGCCATCGGCCTCGCGACGCGCGTCGGAGTCACCGCGGGCTGGGCGACCCATCGCTTCGCGATCGGAGCCGAGCTGGTCGCCGGACTCACGGTGTTCACCACGATCCGAACCACCGCGTGGGCGCGCGAGATCGGCGGGCTCACCTTCACCCGCGGCACCCTGGGGGCGCCGGCCTGGGCGCTCGAAGCCGGGGTCCGCGCGGGGGTGCGGCTGGGCCGCTGCGAGCTGTTCTTGCGCGCCGGGTTCGACCGCAAGGGTCGGTACAATCTCGCGATCCCGCCGGTGTATGCCACGCTCGGCGTGGCGGTTCGCTGGGGCGCCGACGAGTTCCGAGGCCGCCCACGACGCGCACCGAGACGACCGCGCGCATGATCGAACCAGCGTCAACCCACGATCGCACGGACGGCCCCAGCGAGGTGTCGACGCTGTTTCGTTGGGGCAGCCAGGTGGTGGCGGCCGCCGGCTGGGGGAAGTCCTTGTTCACCCAGCCGCACATCTCCTTGCTCGTGGCCGGCGTGGTGTACAGCGCGGCGCTGTGGCTCGCGACCGGCAAGGTGACGTCGCGGACGCGCGCGGCATCCCACGCGATCGCGGTGGCGTCGCTCTTGGCCTGCATCGCGAGCAGCCAGGGCGAGGCGCTGGTCTCGTTCGCGCCGCTCATCCCGATCATCGCGCTCGCCTGGGGACTACGTGCGGCCTTCATCGTGATGACAGCCGTGACCCTGTGGTCGTGTGCCATCGCGCTGTACATCGGCGAACAACCGACGGGCCTGTCGCAGATCTTCATCGCGATGTTCGGCAGCGGCGTGTTCTTGGTCGAGTTCTCCCGTCTGTTGCTGCGCGAGCGCGAGACCGCCGACGCGATCGCCCGCCAGGCGCAACGGATCGCGGAGCTCTCTGCCGTCGTCGAGCGACACCGCGTCGCCCAGCAGATGCACGATGGGATCGGCCACTATCTGTCGGCGGCGATCGTCCAGCTCGAGATCGCACGGATGAACCGGCAGGCCGCGCCCGAACGCGTCGCCGCCGGCGTCGATCGTGCGCGTGAGCTCGTCGCGGACGGCATGGCCGAGGTCCGGCGCGCTGTCGCTGCCCTGCGCGAGCACGCACCATCATCGTTCGAGGCAGCGGTCAGCGAGCTGATCCAGGCGAGCGAGGAGGCCGGCATCCCCGTGGATTTGTTCCGCCACGGTGCGGAGCGACGCCTGAGCGCCGAGGCTGCGTGGGCGCTGTACGCCACGTTGCAGGAGGCACTGACGAACATTCGCAAGCATGCGCGCGCCGCTCGCGTGCGCGTCGACCTGCGATACCTCGACGAGGCGGTCGAGCTCACCGTGGTCGACGACGGCGTCGGAGTCGCGACCATCGAGCCGAGCAACGGCCTGCGCGGCATCGAGGCGCGAGCGGCGGTGCTCGGCGGTTTCGCGCGGTTCAACTCCACCCCCGACGGCGGGTTCGAAGTCACGCTGCGACTGGCGACATGACACCGATCCGCATTCTCTTGGTCGACGACGCCGAGGTATTCCGCGGCGGCATCCGCTCGTTGCTGGCCGACGTCCCCGAGTTCACGATCGTCGGCGACGTCGGTGACGGTCGGGCTGCGCTGCGCTGCGCCGCCATCGAGCGACCCGACGTGGCGCTGGTCGACCTGCAGATGCCCGAGTTCGATGGCGTCGAGGTCACCCGCCGCCTCCGTATCGATCTGCCCAGCTGTCGCGTGGTCGTACTCACCGCCTTCGACGACGACGACCGTCTGTTCGCGGCCCTGCGTGCCGGCGCGAGCGGCTACTTGCTCAAGGACATGTTGGCGCCGCGACTGATCGAAGCGGTCCGTGCGGCGGCGCGCGGCGAGTCCGTGCTGGCCTCGCGCGTGGTCGGCAAGGTCATCGCCGAGTTCGCGCGGTTGCCGGCCCGCAAGACCCCCGAGGGCATCGCACTCTCGCCGCGCGAGGGCGAGGTCCTGCGCCTGCTCGCCCGCGGCGCGGTCAACAAGGAGATCGCGGCCACGCTCGGCATCAGCGAGGGAACCGTCAAGAACCATCTGACGAGTCTGTTCACCAAGCTCGGCGTCAGCCATCGCACCCAGGCGGCCCTGCGCGCGCGCGAACTCGGGCTGCTGTGATTCCGAATCGGCGGCGGCTCAGCGAGGCATCCGCCGCGCGACCCACAGGCCCAACGCGATGACCCCGACGGTCGCGATCGCCATCGCGGTCGCCACCGGTGGCAACGCAGCGCCGAACATGAACGCGACCGTCGCGAGCACGCCGGGCAGCTGCGTGATCGAGGTCGACAGCAACATCGCGTCGTACTCGCAGGAGACGCGCTCGGCCTCGGTGCGGCGCGCCGCCGGCAGCTTCGCGAGCGATCGCGCGACCAGCCACCGCTGCACGGCCGCGGCGACTGGGATCGCGACCACACCGAGCGGCACCGCGATCCACGTCCACGGCGTGATCGCGGGCCGCAGCCACAGTCGCACCTCGTCGAACTCCGGCGGGAACGTCAGGCGCCGCATGCCGGTCTCGACCAGCATCGCCAGCGGCGTCGAGGTCGCGACCACGGCCAGCACGCCGTAGAACTTCGCGCGTCCCGGGGCCGCCATGCCCGGTCAGGATCGCCGATCACGAACCGTGCGTGAAGCGACTAGTACCTCGACTAGAACCGCATGGCGAACGACACCCCGAGCTCGTGCGCCCCTGCGGTCGGGGCGAGCCGCGCGTTGCGCCGGCGCGCCGCACCACCGACGGCGAGCAACGGAACGCCCACCAGCACACCGACCGCGGCCACCGTCGCAAGCCCGATGACACCGCGGTTCACGGCGCGCCCGCGTTGGCCGAGATCTTCGAGGTGCGCCATCTCGTCGGCCCCGGGGACAGATCCGCCGGACGCCTCGCTCGCCAACTCGTAGTCGCTCTCGATCCTCCGCGCACGGGGCATCAGCGCGACCACACCGATCGCCGCCGCGACGCCGAGGCCGAGCACCACACCGCCGGCGATCATCATGCGTCCAGCCTGCCTGCGATCGAGCGCCGGCGCGTCCGTCCGCGCCGTGCGAGGCTTGGCGCGCGCATCGGGGGCCGTCGGCGTGGGCGCAGGGATGACAGCGGCGCCTTCGATGTCGATGCGAGCGAGCATCGAGATCGCGCGGGCTCGGTCGTCGCGCTCGGCGGTCGTCAGCGCGTGCTGGGGCCGATCGACCCACGCCACGAAGCCCTCGAGTAGCGGCCGCGCGGTCGCGAGGTGCGTGCGATCGCCATCGCGCTCGAAGGCACGCACGTGGGCCTGGCCGAGATCCAGCTCGAGCACGTGACGCGCGGCGTTGAGCTCGGGCTCGGTGGCCATCAGCGCATGGGCCTGCGTCCAGTGGGTCACGGCCTCACCGTAGTCGCCGGCCTCGTAGGCCGCGAGCCCGCGGCGGAAGTGGGCTCGCGAGAGCTCGACCGCCGGGTCGGCCGCATCGGCCACTGCAGGCTCGGGCGTGACCTCGGCGGCGGGCTCGGGTGCGAGCGTCTCCGCGGGCTCCGCCGGCCCGCGACGCGCCGCGGCATGCACCCCTGGGGGCAACGCCAGCGCGACGACGGCCACGAGCGCGGTGAGGGCGGGCGACACGGCAACGCGGCCGGAGCCGAGGCGCCGCACGGGCGAGCGAAGGTCGAGGGACATCATCGTGGGCACTCCTTGGAGCCGAGCAGGCCGGTCTCGTCGGGGTGGTAATCGCCACCCACCGACCGATTGCCCCGCGATGTTCTTTTTCTCCGCGACCTCGTCCGGGCTCACGGCGACCTCCGCAGCCCACGCAGACCCGCCGCCCACGCGTCGAGGTCGGTGATGGTCGAGTGCACCAGCTCCGGCCGAGCGCCCAGCGCCTCGACCTCCTGGACCAGCAGCTCGCGTGCGCGTCGGAGTCGTGTGCGGATGGTGCCCTCGGGCACGCCCAACACGTCGGCGAGTTCGCGACCGCTGCACTGCTCCCAGTAGAACAGCTCGAGCAGGATCTGGTGGTCGATCGGCAGCCGTCGAAGCGCGTTCAGGACCAGTGTCTGCTCGTGATCGCGGTGCAGCAGCGACGACGGTGAGGCCGCAATCGCGGCCACGCTGTCGTTGCCGGGCTCGATCCGCTCGGCGCGGCGCTGCTGGGCGAAGAACACCAGCAGCTGATTGCGGGCGATCGCGAACAGCCACGTGCGAAAGCTGCTGTCGCCGCGGAAGCCCGCGCCGCCCTCGAAGCACGCCAGCAACGTGCGCTGCACCAGCTCGTCTGCGGCGGCGTCGGCCTTGTTGCGGAAGAAGCGGTAGAGCGGGTCGAAGTGGCGTTCGAACAGCGCCTCGGCGGCCTCGGCCTCGCCCGCGCGCCACGCCGCGAGCAACTCGTCGTCCCCCCGCTCCACGCCAGCATCAGACTACACGTCGCGCGCCACCTCGGCGCGCGTGCCCAAGACGGCTGTCGCTGCTCGCGGCGGTACCATAGGATCGCAGCCGTGGCGGCCGACGAACCCGACACCGGGGAGGCACCGGCGCCGCCGACCGCAGCGCCGGCCCAGATCCGCGCCGCGATCAAGGCCCGCGTGCTCGCGGCGTCGCTTGGTGGCGCGGCCCCGCAGCGTCCGCCGCCGAGCATCGATGGGCGCTACCGCCTGCTGCACGAGCTCGGTCGCGGCGGCATGGGCACGGTGTGGGCCGCCGAGGTGCTGCCGATCGGCAAGCGTGTGGCGCTCAAGCTGCTGCGTGGTCGCCACGGCGACGGCGGTGGTCGATTGCTGCGCGAGGCCCGGGCGGCCTCGGCCCTGCGCCACGATCACATCGTGCGGGTCGACGACTTCGGGATCGATCCCGAGGCCGGCCCCTATCTCGTGATGGAGCTGCTGCAGGGGCACTCGCTCGCCGTCGAGATCGCTCGGCACGCGCCGCTGCCGTGGCCGCGGGTCGCGGGCATCCTCGTGCAGCTGGCCGAAGCGCTCGCGGCAGCCCATCGCGCCGGCATCGTCCACCGCGACCTCAAGCCCGCCAACGTGTTCCTCGTGGCGCGCGAGGGCGGCCTCGATCACTGCAAGCTGCTCGACTTCGGGCTGTGCAAGCCGCTGCCCGCGGCCGAGTTCGATGGCACCCTGACCGCCGGTGACATGCGCATGGGCACGCCCGGCTACATGGCACCCGAGCAGATTCGCGGTGAGGCACTCGATGGTCGCGCCGATGCCTACGCACTCGGATGCATTGCGTTCGAGCTGCTCACCGCAGAGGTGCCCTTCGCCGAGCTCCCGCGCAGCGAGCTGCCCAAGGCACACCTCGAGCGCGCGCCGCCGTCGCTGCGTGCGATGGTGCCGACGCTGCCCGCCGCGGCGGCGCAGCTGCTCGAGCAACTGCTGGCGAAGACGCCCGAGCAGCGCTTCGATGATCTCTCGACGTTCGCAAGCGCGCTACGCGGCCTCGTCGACGCTCACCTGCGTCGTGACGTGACCGTACCCGCCGATGGGCCTGCCGACGGATCCGCAGCCGTGCCCGCGGCCAGCACCGCGCCGCGGCGGCGAACTGCGATCGCGATCGCGGTCGTGCTCACGCTCGGCTTCGGTGTCGGTGCGCTCGGGGCCCTGCTCACGCAGCGCCCCGCACCGGCCGTGACCGACGACGATGCCGCCCCGGCCCCCGCGACCGCGCCCGCGCTCGAGGCCGCGATCACACCCCATCGATCGATCGCGCCCGCGACTGCGCCGCGCTCACCACCATCACCACAGCCGGCGGCGAGCACACCGTCGTCCGACGTGACGCGCGGCGCCATCGAGTCAACGCCCCCGCCGCGTCGCACACGGGCCGGCGCGCGACGGCCCACCGTCGCGCCGGCTCCCCAATCGACGGCGATACCGTCCGCGTCCGAGCCCACCGCCGCGCCGGCGCCCAAGCCCACGCTCGTCGATGGCATCCGCGATCCCTTCGACGCGCTGTAGCGCGAGCACGGGCGCCGCCGCTACGGCGGTGCCAGGTGGAACTCGATGCGACGGTTCTTCGCGCGGCCCTTGGCGGTGCGGTTCTCCGCGATCGGCTCGTCGGGCCCCGCGCCCCGCGTCGTCATCCGTGCGGCGTCGATGCCCGCGTCGGCCAGCCACTTCGCGACCGCTTCGGCGCGCCGCCGCGAGAGATCGAGGTTGTGCTCACGCGAGCCGGTCGCATCCGTGTGTCCCGAGATCTCGACCTTCGCGCCGGGGAACTTCTCCAGCAGCGCCGCCGCGCGTTCGAGCACCGGCTTCGAGGCGGGCGTGATGGTGTCGCGATCGAGATCGAAGGCGATGCCCTCGAGCGTGCCAGTGAACGCCGCGAGCTCGCTCGGCACCGCGTCGGGGCAGCCGTCTGCGTCCTCGAAGCCGTTGCGGGTCTCCGGCTGCTCGACGCAGCGATCGTCGCCATCGACGATGCCATCGCCGTCGCGATCGCTGGGTGCGGGCTCGCTCGACGCGGGCTCGCTCGACGCGGGCTCGCCCACCGGCGGCGCGCTCGCGGGCGTCGGAGCTACGACCGGAGGCGTCGACCCACCATCGATCAGCACGGTGCCGCCGTGGCAGCCCTGCTGCCCCGGCCGACACCCGGGTCGTGCAGCGGCGTCGCGCACCTCGTCACCCGCGCCGGGGCCGACACGCGGCGAAGCGTCGCCTCGTACCGGCGGCGCGGTGCGCTTGCGACCGAGTGTGACGGACACGCCGAGCAGCGCCTCGAGCGTGCCCGTGACGCCCCTGTCGACGCCGCGCTTGGCGGTGACGACGTCGCGAACGTCGAGCCGCAGCGCGACGTAGCGGTGCATGAACACCTCGATGCCGGCACCGAAGTGCAGCGCCGCGTCGATGTCCTTGCCCAGCGCCGAGCGCCGGCTCGAGACCCCGAACGCGCCAGCACCCGCGAGCACGAACGGCACCACGCTCGAGAAGCCCAGCCGCACCATCACATGACCGCGCACGCCGTAGAGCGTGGCTGCGCGATCGCCCACGGTCCGCGCCGGCATCGCCCCACCTTCGATCTCGACACCCAGCACGCGCAGCGGGAAGTAGCCCGCGCGTAGCCCGAGATCCGCGGCTGGCTTGCGCAGGCGCGACCAGCCTTGGTTCGGCAGGTCGATGTCGGCCTCGAACAGCTCGAGGCTGCCCGACGGCACCATCACGCCACCCCACACGCCGAGCTCCCACTGGCCGCGCTCGGGGGCCCAGCGCTCGATCCACCGCAGTCGTCCACGCGCGGGCGAAGGTGCGACCGCGATCGGGCCATCATGGGCCAGCAGCGACACGCGCCCGATCTCGATCGTGTGCGGCGCTGCGCCGGTGGTCAGCGTGAGCGTACCGTCGGCGGCATCGCGATCGGCCCGCACGCGCACGTGCCAGTGCCCCGACGCATCGCGCACCGGCGTGTCGGCGTGATGACCTGCCGAGGTCGCGGCGTCGATCGTCGACGGCACGAACTCACCCGAGCTCAGCGTCAGTGTCAGCTCGACCTCGGCGCCGCGCTGCACCGACACGCTGCCGCTCGCGTCACCGCCCTCGGCGACCACCGCCCACGGCACCACTTCGATCGACAGCGGCGCGGCGTCGTTGCAGCGCACGGCCGCGGCGCCGGCAGTCGCGAGCACCTCGGTCGCGCTGCCGTCGGGCGCGATGCAGGTCGAGCCCTGCGCGCCGGAGATCACGGTGCCGGCCGGCACGCGCAGCGGCGGTGGCAGGGCGTCGTCGACCGCAGCCGCCGGCGCGAACACGGTGCCATCGGGCAAGGTCAACGTCGCAGTGGTGACGTGTACGGCGTGCGCGTCGTTGGGGACGCCCTCGAACGCATCATCGTCGATCGACGCCACCGACAGCCAGTAGTCGCCGGGCGGCAGGCCGTGCAGCTCGACGCGCGAGACCTCGCGCGGCGCGATCGCGTCGGCGACCACGTCGCGACCGTCGGGCTTGCGCGCCAACTCGATGCGGTACGATGCGGCCTTGGGCTCGGGCTGCCACGCCGCCACCACACTGGCACCGCGGGCACCGATCGAGACGAATCCGCTGAACTGATCGGCGGCCCACGCCGGCGGCGGCGGCAGCGGCTTGGGCTTGCTCGGGGCCTTGCGCGGCTCGACCTTCGAGCCCATGCGACTGGCGACCTTGACCTCGAGCTTCGACGGGCCGCGCCCCCGCACCGTCGCGCGACCGGTGCCGTGGTTGGCCACCCGCGAGGTACCGCCGTCGTCGACGGTGACCAGTGCCTTGCCGCCGACCAACTCGGTCTGCGCGCTCGGGCTCTCGACCTTCAGCGTCGCGCCACCGGCGAGCTCGCCCAGGCGCGATCGCAAGGCCCCGCGATCGAGCGTCGCCGAGGTCGTCATCCGACGCGCGGTGTTCTGACTGGCGCCGAAGATGATGACCAAGGTGTTCTCGCGCAGCTCGAGCACCGAGGTGTCGCGGAAGGTCAGCTCGGCCCACGCGCGCGCCAGCGTGTTCACACGCCAGCCACGGAAGAGATCGAGGCCGATGGCGGCGGCGTCCCACGCGTCGGCGTTGGCGGCCTTGGCCTCGACGCTGCGGCGCGTGCCGGTGACCTCGGCGTCGGGGCCGGAGCCCTGGGCGGTCGCGACCCGCGGCAGCAACAACATGCGCCCCGCCTCGAGGTGATGCGGCGTGGGGCCCATGCCGGGGTTGTACTGGTGGATGATGTCGTAGCGCTTCGCGTCGCCGTAGAAGCGCTTGGCGATCGCGGCACAGGTGTCGCCGTCGACCACGGTGTACTGGAACGTCTCGACGGTGCCGGCCTCGGGCGCCGGCGCGGTCGCGAGCGCCACTTGGACGATGCTGGGGATGGATGACGACCACATGATCAGCTTCGTTGCTCCCGACCGGCGCGATCGAACAGCCGCCGGACCTTGCGCGCGAGATCGTCGATGCGAATCGGCAGCACGAGCACCTCGCGCACGCCGAGCCGCAGCAGCGTCGCCAGCTGATCGACCTCGCCGGCCAGGGTTGTCGCGACCACCGGCACGCCGGTGGCGGTGAGACGCGCGAGTCGCTCGGGCGGTTGCCCGATGGCGAGCACGACATCGATCAGCTCCGCCCGGGGATCGACACCGTCGTCGAGCGCGATGGGCTCGATGCCGTTGCTCGCCAGCGACAGCGTCTCCTCGTGGGTCAGCCGCCCGACGATCGCGAGCCGCACCCCGTCGCGCGGGAGCTCGATCGTCAGCGGCAGCTCGCCGTCGGTCAGCGTCTGCTGCACCGGCTTGACCGAGACCATCCGCGCCGCACGCCCCTGCAACGGCAGCGCATCGCGCCCGCGGTGGCGCTCGCCCGTCAGCGTCCGTCGCACCAGCGACAGCTGGGCGAGGACATCCGACGCAACGGGGCGATCGGCCTCGCGCTTGGCCATCATCTGCACCACGAGTTCGTCGAGCTCGCCGGGGATGCCGACCTCGGGCGCGCGCTCGCGTGGGCGCGTGGGTGCGACGTAGAGGTGTTGCGTGAGCACGTTGACCTGACTGCCTCGGAACGGTGGCACGCCGGTGACGAGCTCGTAGAGCACGCAGCCGAAGGCGTAGATGTCTGCCGGCGGGCCCACGTGCAGGCCCTGTGCCTGCTCGGGCGCGAGATAGGCCGGTGTCCCGACCACCAGCCCCTCCCGCGTCATGCGACCGAGCTCCGCACCGCCGTCGATGAACGCGAGCCCGAAGTCCACCACCCGTGCGCGCAGCGGCGGCTCGACGAAGATGTTCTCGGGCTTGAGATCGCGGTGGACCAGCGAGATGGCGTGGGTGGCGACCAACAGGTCGGCGAGCTGGGCCGCGAGCTCGACTGCGTCGCCGAGCGGCATCGGCACGCCCTCGGCCATGAGGCTGCGTAGCACCGCGCCGCTCAGCAGCTCCATTGCGATGAACACCAGGTTCTCGTCGACGCCGACGTCGTAGATCTCGACTGCGCAGGGGTGGTGGAGCACCGCCGCGACCCGGGCCTCGCGCATGAAGCGGTCGACGCCGCTGCTGCTCTCGAAGATGCCGGGCAGCAGCACCTTGAGCGCGACTCTACGACCGAGGTTGAGCTGGGTCGCCTGGTAGACGCGACCCATCCCGCCCTCGCCCAGCGGAGCCTCGACGCGGTAGCGGTCGCCGACGATCGTACCGGCGGGCAGGTTGTCGGGGCGGCGGCTCAAGGCACCAGCTCGTAGAGTACCAGCGGCTCGGCTCGCCCTGCGATCGGACGCGGGCCCAGCTCGACGAAGCGGAATCGATCGCCCGCCAGTCGGCGGGTCTCGGCCGTCACCAGCACCTGCTGCGGCCGTGCGATCGCCTCGAGGCGCGCGGCGACGTTCACCACATCGCCGATGGCGGTGTACTCCATGCGACGTTCGCTACCGATGTTGCCGACCACCGCCTCGCCGGAGTTGATGCCGATGGCGATCTGGATCTGTACGCCGTGGCTGCGCTGCCACCCGGCGTTGCCGGCCTCGAGCCACGAGAGGATCTCCTCGGCTGCCGCGGCCGCCCGCGCGGCGTGGTCGGGCAGCGCCGTGGGTGCGCCCCACAGCGCCATCACGCAGTCACCGACGAACTTGTCGATGGTGCCACCGTGGCGGAACACGATTTCGGTGATGATCGTGAACAGCTCGTTGAGCAGCTGCACGACCTGCTCCGGCGGCAGCTTCTCGGTCAGCGGCGTGAACGCGACCACGTCCGCGAACATCACCGTCAGCGGCACCCGCTGCCCGCCGAGCGCCATGTCCTGCTCGCGGCGCACGACCTTGTCGACCAGCTCGGCCGGCAGGTAGCGACCGAGGTCGGCCCGGATGGCGTGCTCGGCCTGCAGCCGCTGCTCGCCGACACGCAGGTCATCGGCGGCGCGGGTCATGGCGCGGGCCAGCAGCGCGACCTCGTCCTGGGTCTGGATGTCGATGCGGCTGTCGAACTCCCGCCGCGCGATGGCGCCGGCGTAGGCGGACAGCTGCTCGAGCGGCGAGGTCACCCGCCGCGACAGCACCACGCTGGCGCCGATCGCCAGCACGATCGCGACAGCGATCGTGATGAGCACGATGTTGCGCATGCGCTCGACCGGCGCGTAGGCGAGCTCGCGCGTGGTCTGGGCCGCGACCGCCCACGGGCGATCCGCCAGCGCGACGACGGTGCCGACCATCTCGACGCCGTCGTCGGTGGTGAACTCGCTCGCGCGGGAGAACCGTGACGGTAGCTCGATGCGCTCGAAGCCGTCGAGGATGCCGGTAGCCGGCAGCGTGGCGAGGCTGTCGACCAGCTCGCGATCGGGGTGCGCGAGCACGCGGCGGCGCGCATCGACCACGAACACGCCGCCGGGGACGTCGGTGAAGTGGGTGTCGGCGAGCGACTCCACGCGATCGTCGATCGCCGCGGTCGACAGCCACGTCGCCGCAAAGCCGGTCACGCGCTCCTGCGCGCGCAGCGGTACCACCACGGGCACACGTGGGCCGAGCGCGGTCGCGACGACCTCACCGACCGCGAGGTTCTCCCGCGCGGCCACCTCGCGCAGCCCCGCGTCGAGCTCGTGCGGCGGCCCCAGCTCCGCCGCCGTGCGCTCGAGGATCGGCGTGATGAGCGAGCCATCCGCGGCGTAGACCGCGACGTGATCGAGCGCCTCGCTGCTCTCGACCACGTGCACCGCCGTGTCGATGCGAGCATCCTCGTCCATGGTGCCGTCGGTCAGGGTGCGACCAACCACCTCGAGATCGTCCTGCGCGTGGGTGAACTCGGCCGTGATGGCGTGGGCGACGTCCTGCAACACCGCGATCTGCAGCTCGCGCTGCGAGGTCTGCACGGTGTCGCTGGTCAGCGCCATCGCGGCCAGCCCGACGCCGACGATGCTCGCGATCAGGAGCGCGCCGGCGAAGATTGTCAGCTTGAGGCTGAGCGGGAACCGCACCCGCGGCCGCGGGGCCACCTCGGTGCGCGCGTTCACCGGGTGCCGCCGCTCGCGGGTGGCGCAGTCTCGGCGACCGCAGCGAGGATCGTCGCTCGGAGCTGCGCCGCGCGCTCGGCCCGTTGCTCCGCGGTCCCAGAGAGCACGCCGTCGATGGCCTGGACGCAGCCCATCAGCGCCGTGCGCAGCGGCCCCTCGGCGAGCGTGGCAGCGGCGATCGTCGCCGCGGCGTGGGCGTCGGACAGTGGATCGCGTCGGCCGTCGGCGGCGGCCTCGGCGAGGCATCGCAGCAGCTCGGCGATGCGATCGCCGCCATGGCTCGCCGCGACACCCACCGGCGCGATCGCCTCGGTCTCGCCGTAGGTCGCATGGACCATCGATGACGGCGCAACCGCGACCGCGACTGGCAACGGCAGCTCGAACCAGAACCGCGAGCCGCGTCCGGGCGTGCTGATCACCCCGATGCGACCGCCGGAGGCCTCGATGATGCGCTTGCAGATGACCAGCCCGAGCCCCGAGCCCCCGCGCGCGCGGCTGTCGGAGGCGTCGAGCTGCGAGAACTTCTGGAACAGTCGCGGTTGATCCTCGGCCGCGATGCCGGGCCCCTGGTCGGTGACCTCGACGCGGGCGAACGCGCTGCGCTGCATCATCGCGATCTTCACCGTGCCGCGCGTCGGCGAGAACTTGATGGCGTTCGACAGCAGGTTGACCAGCACCTGCACCAGGCGGTCGCGGTCGGCGATCAGCTGTAGCTCGATGCCATCGGCCGAGCCGTGGTCCAGCGTGACACCGATGTGCGCGGCGAGCCCCGCCATCTCGTGCATCGAGGCTTCGATCACCTCGCGCAGCGCCAAGGACTGTCGCTGCAGCTCGAGCAGGCCCTCCTCCATCTTGTCGAGATCGAGCATGTCGCTGATGAGCCGCACCAGACGATCGGTGTTGATGCGCGCGATCTGGACCAGCTCGTGGGCACGCTCGGGCAGCGCCCCCACGACCCCACCCTCGAGCAGGCCCAGCGAGCCGCGGATCGAGGTCAAGGGCGTGCGCAGCTCGTGGCTGACGATCGACAGGAACTCGTCCTTCATGCGCTGGACCCGAACGCGTTCGCTGACGTCGGTCGCGACCCCGACCACGCCGTCGATCTCGTCGCTGGACCCGAGCAGCGGCGAACACCGCACCTCGAAGGCGAGCCGCCCGATCTGCACGGTGGTGACGCCGATGTCGCCCCGCAGCGCCGCATCCACGATCTCGAGCAGCGCCGGCATGTGGGCGTAGCTGGTGAAGATCGAGCTGCCGACCTGCTCGGGACCCGCGAAGCCACCACCGCCGGCGCCCATGCCTTCGACGAGGGTGAAGACGCCGCGGGCGTCGAGCGAGAACAACACCAGCGGCGCGCCGGTGAGGATCGTGCGCAGCCGCGCCTGGCTGCGCTTGAACGCAGCCTCGGTGCTGCGCGGGTGCGTGACGTCTTCGTGGGTGACCAACACGCAGCCGTGCTCGACCCGGCGCACGGTCGTGGTCCAGTGACGCAGCGACCGCGCCTCGCCGAACGCGTACTCGATGCGCCAGGTCGCGATGCCGGCGTCGGCTCGGGCGCGGGCGATGGCATCGGCCACGGCACGCGCCTCGTCGTGCACGCGACTCTCGTCGGCGCGCAACGCCGCCTCGTAGTCGCCCTGGGCGAGGCCGACCCACGGGTGGACGCCGGCCCCGACGCGCCAGCCCGCGTTGGCGTGGACGAGCCGCCCATCGGCGTCGACGATCCCCACCGCCATCGGCAGGGCGTCGAGCACGGACGGTAGCGTCTGCGGGTCGATCATCGAAGGGGCGGCTCGCGTCGGGTCCTCGACGGGTCGCCCCGTGCGGACGAGTGGGACGTCAGATCAAGCGTACACCGAGCAGCAGCGAGGTGATGGTGTCGAGGTTGCGAACGCCCGGCAGCGGCTGGTTCTCGTAGCGCAGCGTGAAGGTGGTCGCGAGCGTGAAGCGGTCCGACAGCGCGACCGTCAGCGCGTTCACCCAGTTCATACGAAAGCGCTTGGCGACCAGGAAGCTCTGCAAGTACTCGAAGCCGGTGTCGAACGTGACGTACTTGCTGAGATTGTTGGTATAGCCGGCGAACAAGCGCGCGGCGTGGTTGACCAGCGTCTTGGGCGGGCGCGTGCCGGTGAGCGCCTCGGAGGTGTCGCGGCCGTCTTCGCTGCGGAGATCGAACTGGAAGTCGTAGCCGACCTCGAACCACAGCTTGTGCTTCTCCTCGGCCAACGCGTACATCGCGATGCCGGGGTCGACGTTGAGACGCAGATCCAGGCCCTGGAACTTGTCGTAGCGCGCCGTCGACATCAGGAACGCCGAGAAGCGCGGGTGGAAGAACACGTCGTAACGGACCTGCCCCTGCACGTTGCCGACGGTCTGCTTGATGTCGCCTTCGTTGACGCCCTCGGTGGCCGGGTCGTCGCGGACGGCCAGCGCAGCGCGGCCGTAGTTGCCGGCCGCGGCCGCGGTGAACTGGTGGATCTTGCGGCGCAGCAGGAACTTGCCGAGTCCGGTCACCGCCAGCGAGCGCGAGTTACCGGTGTTGAAGATGCCGCCGAAGTTGAGGTTGAGCTCGGTCGCGTCGGTCGACTCGGCCGGCTTCGCGGTCGGGGCCCCGAACTGGCCCGAGCCGCCGAGGTCGGTGCTGCCCGAGCTTGCCGGATCCTTCGTGACTGTACCCGCGGGCACGGCCGGTTCTTCGGCGGTAACGACGTTGGCGTAGGAGACCGCGAGTGCAGCGGCAAGGACTAGGGTGCTCATGGACGTTCCTCTCGTGACGGTTGCGCCGACGGAACCGTCGTGGCTTCACCCCACGACGGCGGGACCGGACGCGCAGCCTGTCCCCAGTGATCGTTGGTCGCGCGACGATGTGCACGCGACAGGCCAAGCGGCGCGGCGATCGATCGCCGCGATCGAAACACAGCGTTGCTTCCTTGGGGCAATTTGCCCCGAGCTCGACGAGGCATCCTCGGACGCGAAGTGGGTCGAACACACGTCCTGCCCTCGCTGGCGGCCACGAGCCGACGATTAGTATACCTTCGGTCGACGAGGCAAGGTTTCTCGTCAACGGCTTTGGGTACACGCGTGGAAAGTTCGCAGTCTTGGTCCGGTCGTGTCCTCGTCGTCGATGACGATGCGGACCTGTGTTCGTTGCTCGTCGCGGGCCTGGCCGCGCAGGGCTTCACCGTCGACGCGCGACAGAACGCGGAGGCTGGCCTCGCTGCACTGATCGAGGTCGAGTACGACGTCGTGCTCGCCGACCTCAACCTACCGGGCATGAGCGGCCTCGAGTTCTGCGCCAAGCTGGCGGCGGAACGCCCGGAGCTGACGGTCATCGTGATGACCGCCTTTGCGAGCATGCGATCGGCGATCGAAGCCATCCGCGCGGGCGCCTACGACTACATCGAAAAGCCCCTCTCCGTCGAGGGCGTGGGCCTGCGGGTCACCCGAATCGTCCGGGAGTGCCGCATCCGCGACGAAGCGGCCCGGCTGCGCGAGCTGGTCGCACCGACCACCGGCTTCGGTGGCCTGTCGGGCACGAGCTCGGCGATGCGCAAGGTCTACGACCTGCTGGCGCGCACCGCAGCAACCGATGCGTCGGTGCTCATCACCGGTGAGAGCGGCAGCGGCAAGGAGCTCGCGGCCCGAGCGCTCCACGACCACGGCCCCCGACGGGAGGGACCCTTCGTGGCGGTGAACTGCTCCGCGGTCCCCGAACAGCTGCTCGAGAGCGAGCTCTTCGGTCACACCCGCGGCGCCTTCACGGACGCCCGCAACGACCGCGTGGGCCTGTTCGTGCAGGCCCACGGCGGTACGCTCTTCCTCGACGAGATCGGTGAGATCCCGCTGGCCATGCAGCCCAAGCTGCTGCGCGCGCTCGAGGAGCGCTGCGTCCGTCCGGTCGGCGCCAACAAGGAGGTCGCGTTCGACGTGCGTGTGATCGCGGCCTCCAACCGCGACCTCGAAGCCGCGGTCGAAGAGGGTCGCTTCCGCGAGGACCTGTTCTTCCGCGTCAACGTGATCGGCGTGCAGCTGCCGCCGCTGCGCAACCGCGGCACCGACGTGCTGGTGCTCGCGCAGCAGTTCATCTCGCGCTTCGCGACCGCGAACGCCAAGACGGTGAACGGTCTCACGGGCGCTCGCTGCCCAGCGCATGTGCGACTACGACTGGCCCGGCAACGTCCGCGAGCTCCGCAACAGCATCGAGCGCGCGGTGGCGCTCGTGCGTGGCGAGGAGATCGACCTCGCGGACCTGCCTGAACGCATCCGCACCCATCACCGCAATCATGTGGTGATCGCGGCCGACCCCGCGACGCTGGTCCCGCTCGAGGAGGTCGAGCGTCGCTACATCGCGCGGGTGGTCGAGGCCGTCGGGGGCAACAAGACCCTGGCGTCCAAGATCCTCGGTCTCGATCGCAAGACGCTCTACCGCAAGCTCGAACGCTATCGCGCCGCCGGCGATGGCGCCTGACGCTGGCCCGCGGCCTGCACCCAGCGCCCGCACCCGATGTC
This sequence comes from Deltaproteobacteria bacterium, assembly GCA_016709225.1. Lineage (NCBI taxonomy): Bacteria > Pseudomonadati > Myxococcota > Myxococcia > Deltaproteobacteria bacterium. The sequence continues at coordinate 1,155,852 of JADJEE010000012.1, forward strand.
TACCGAACGATCGATCGCGAAGGTCTTGCTCGTCGACGACGACGACGACGTGCGACTCATCGCACAGATGGCGCTGCGCGACGTCGGGGGTTGGCCGACGATTGCGGTCTCGACCGGTCGGGCCGCGATCGCGCTGGCGCCGACCGAGCGTCCCGACGTGATCCTGCTCGACGTGATGATGCCCGACATCGACGGCCCGACCGCCCTGCGGCTGCTGCGGGCCGATCCACGCTCTGCCGCGATCCCCGTCATCTTCATGACCGCCAAGGCCCGCGCCTCGGAGTCGGCGCGCTACCTCGAGCAGGGGGCCGCGGGGGTCATCGCGAAGCCGTTCGACCCGATGACGCTCGCCGAGCAGGTGCGCGCGATCGTCGAGCGGACGCGCCAGGGCCAGCGGCCGTGAGCGACACACCCGCGGACCCCCGCGAGTCGCTCGCCGCGGTGATCGCTGCCTTCGGCGCGCGCCTGCCCGGGCGCGTGCGGGAACTGACGGACGCGCTCGCGCGAGCCCGCGGTGGCGACGCGACGGCAACCGCCGAGGCGCACTCGCTCGCGCACCGCCTGGCGGGGACGGCCGGGTCATACGGCCACGTCGAGGCCGGACGCCACGCCGCAGCGATCGAGGATCAGCTGGGTTGCGATGCGCCCGACTGGGCCGCCGTCGATGTGGCCCTCGCCGCGCTCACGGCGTCAGCGGCACGACCTTGAACTCGATGCGCCGGTTCTTCGCGCGGCCGGCCTTGGTGCCGTTGTCGGCGATCGGGGCATCGGGCCCCTCGCCCCGCGTCTTCAGGCGATCGCCCTCGACACCGGCATCGACCAGGTACTGCTTGACGGCCTCGGCGCGCGCCTGCGACAGCGCGACGTTGGCCTCACGCGCGCCGGCGTCATCGGTGTGACCGACGATCTCGATGCGCACGGTGGGGTTGTCCTTCAAGGTCTTGACGACCTTGTCGAGCACCGCGCGCGAGCTGGGCCGGATGGTCGAGGCGCTGCTGTCGAAGGTGATGCCTTCGATGACGCCGGTCAGCTGTTGCAGCGCTGCGGGTGGCACCGCGGGCGCCTCGTCGGGGCAGCCGTCGGCGTCCTTGAAGGCGTTGTGCGTCTCCGGCTCGGTCTCGCACTCGTCCTTGCCGTCGAGCACGCCGTCGCCGTCGGTGTCGGGCACCGGACAACCACCCGCACCGTCGCCCCACTGCTTGGGACAGCGATCGCGGGTGTCGGGCACGCCGTCGTTGTCGGCGTCGCGGTCGGTCGGGCAGCCATCGTCGGTATCGGCGGCCTCGAACGGGCAGGCGTCGTCGCGATCGTAGAGACCGTCGTCGTCGCGATCGAGCTTGCGGGGTCGCAGCAATCGCCGCAGTCGCACCGTGAGGTCGAGGCCGAACACCAGCTCGCCATAGCTGCGCGGCGAGGCCCCCTCGCCCGGCGTGACGATGTGCCGGCCGTCGACCCGCATCGCGAGCCACTGGTTGGCGTGGATCTTCAGGCCCGGGCCCCACACGAACGCGCTGTCGAGGTCGTGCAGGATCCGCGGCGTCGCACGGAGCCCGACCAGACCACCACCGAGCGCGAGCGTCGGTGTCACGCGGTACGGCAGCTGTCCGAAGACCAGCATGCGGAAGGTGTACATCGAGGTCTTGGCGCCCTCGCTGGGGCTGCGACCGGGCATGCCGCCGACCTCGAGCGAGACGCCCAGGAACGACAGCACGTTGTAGGCCACGCGCACGCCGCCCGCGAAGGCACCGCGTTGCAACGAGGGCCGCGGGCCGAAGCCGGCGTCCCACAGGCCGTGCCGCTTGGGCAGGAAGAAGCCACCGAGGTAGAAGCCCACCTCGAGTGTGTCGCGCTGCGGGATCCAGCGCTTGATCCACGGCTTCTTGCGCTCGATGCCCTTCGCGGCGGCGCCACGGTTGCGATCGAGCGGGAGGTAGGGCTCGGGCTTGGCATCGGCGGCCGAGGACTTGCTGCGCTTGCCCTTGGCCTTGCTGCGCTTGCCCTTGGTGCCCTTGGCGTCGACCTCGACGCTCGCGCTCGCCTCGGGGGCCTCACGACGCGGCGGCGCGGCCTCGTCGTCGGTGGCTTCGTCGGCACTGGGCGCGGCCTCGTCGTCGCCGACCTCCACGGTGTCGTCCGAGGAGTCGGGCTGTGCCGCGAGAGCCGAAGGCGCGAGCGCCATCGCCATCGCCATCGCAGCGCGTGGGGCCCAAACACCCGAGAAACGGACGAGATGCGCTGCGGTCACGGTGGTCGCCGTGGGCAGCCTACGCCATCGCGGCGCGCGGGGTCAAAAGCCGGGCACGTTCGCAGCTCGGCGCGCCGGCGCCGTCGGGCAGCGTACGCCGCGATCGGTGCGCGGCCACCTGCGCAGGCCTTCAACCGAGCTGGCACACCGCGTCGGTGTCGAACTCCGCCTCGTAGTCGACGTCGGCGACCTCGAAGCCCCGCGTGCGCGCGTACTCGGCCAGGAAGCGATCGTGCAGCGCGAGCGGGAACGCGTCGCCGGGCTTCGAACCCTCGAAGCGGCGCGCCAGCTCCGACTGGATGTCGGCCTGCAGCTCGCGATCGTCCATCCGCAGCAGGTGGTCGGCGTCGAGGGTCGGACCTGCCGCGCCGAAGTGATCGTCGAACATGCGCTGCATCGACGCCAACGGATCCTCGAAGCGATCACCCATCACCTCGAGCAAGTGGGCGAGGTAGAACGGCACGCCGGGGATGCCGCCCGAGGCCTCGGTGACGACCGCGGGCCCCTCGACCGCGATCGCGCGACCGCCGTACTCGCGCTTCGCGATGGCATCGAGCGCGCGGGTCTGGAACTCGAGGTCGGCCTTGGCGAGCCCGATGAGCCCCTTGCGGTACACGCCCTCGTTGAGCGGGTTGCCGCGGTAGCTGATGGTGAGCAACGTGAAGCCGGGTGCGAGCACGCCGGCGGTGCTCAGCGCATCGACCCACTGCGCGACCACGCCACCACCCATCACGAACACGGTGGCGATGGCCTCCTCGGGCGACCCCGGCGGGATCTCGACGGTCGAGACCTGCGGCATGGTGTCGCCGTCACGCCCGCTGAAGGTCTTGATCGTCACGCTCTGCCCGAGCGGTCGCAGCGCGCTCGCGACGGCATTGCCGGTGCGAGGATCGATGGCCCGCGGCGCGGCCAGGGCCCACACGATGCCGTCGAGCTTGCCGCCGAAGTGCGTACGGATCTCGTCGACCACCTGGGCCATCATCGCGGGGGCGAAGGCATCGCCGTCGAGCGAGCGCGCGGTGAGCCCCGCGGCCCGTAGACCGCGCTCGATCGCGAGGTTGCGATGGAAGCCGGGCGATCCGATCTTGCGGATCTTGTTGCTGCTCTCGGGGTTGGGCTGGGCGTCGAACGAGAGGTTCAGCGTGTGGGCGCCGCGGCGCAGGCCCAGCACCGCCCGCGCGGCGCTGCCGAAGCCGCCCGAGCCGCCGACCACCAGCCAGTTGCCACCGCTGCCGGCCGCGGGTGCCGTCGTGGGCTTCGCACGCGCCATCATCGACTCGGCACCGCGCTGGGCCCCGACGGGGTGGAAGTTGCCGGGGTGGATGACGTTGCCGAGTGCGGGCACGAAACGGAACTGGAACTTCGGAATCGACAGCAGCATGGGCGGACGCGATGGTGACAAACAAAGCCGGTGCCTGGCCACCACTTCGCCGCGGGAGCTGCCACAGGCGTCACGCCCCGCCGCAAAGCCGCTTGAGCGCAGGATCGCTTTGGGCTATGCCGGCGCCACGATGATGCGCGTCCGCGAAGTGGTGTGGTCGCTGGGGTTCGCGGCGCTGCTCGGCTGCGGCGCCGGACAGGGCAAGCACCTGCAGGCCGTGACACCGCCCGATCCGCCAGCGGTGCCCGAAGGCTTCGACGCCAAGGACGAAGCCGCGCTGCCGCAGCACCGTGACGCCGCGATGGCGGCCTGCGCGTGGTACCTCGACGTCGCGCCGGCGACCGCCGACGGCAAGCGATGGGTGCGTACCCGCGACTTCGCGATCGACTGGATCGAGGCGATGAACGACCCGAAGCTGCCGGTGTTGCAGCCGGTGGTCGCCTACGTCGCGACCGACCGTCGCTACATGTACGGCGCGTACATGCGCGCGGCGTATCAGTGCGGCAAGGCCGAGTACCTGCTGCGCATGCACGACGCCGACATCGACGTGCCGGAGTTCAGCATCGAGGCCGAGACCGCGGGCATCGAGGCCATGCAGCGGCTGTTCCGCGCGATCGCCGAGTGGGACCCCAAGTCCTACTCGAAGCGGCTGCGCAAGTACGCGCGCAAGCACAAGCATGGCAAGCTCGAGCCCTTCATCGCCAAGCTCATGGGCAAGAAAGAGCGAAGCCGCCGACGCTGACCTTCTTGGGGGGGCAAGCGCGGCGGCTCGGGTGTCACCCACGGCGTGGCCGCAAGTGACGTTCAACGGTGATCGATCACTCGCCGGTGATGATCGTGCAGTGCTGCTGGTAGACCACGCCGAGGATGTCCATGGTCTTGTAGTCGAGCGTGTCGACGCGACCGATGCCACCGGCCTTCTTGGCGCCGTCGAGGCTCATGTCGCCCCACGAGGCCACGCCCAGGACGCCCGAGGCACACGCCTTGCCGGTCTTCGGGCCCGGACGAGCGGTGTCCGAGATCTGCATCTGGGTCGAGGGGTTGATGCCCTTGGCGCCGGCGTAGATGCCACCCACCGGCGGCTGGTAGCCGAGCGCACCGGCGCAGCCGGTGCCGAGGACGGAAGCGAGGACGAGGGACGAGAAGATACGTGCGCGCATGGGATTGATGCTCCGTTGGATGCGACGACGTTCCGCGAAATCGGTTGCACGGAAGTGCACGTCGCGCGGCGGGACGATAAGACGCCCGCTTCGGATGCGTCAAGTTCCGGGCACGCCGTGGTGGTGTTGCAAAACGACCACGCTCGCGCACGCGCGAGCACGATCGCGAGGCATCACGCCGGGACCGGGCCCTTGCCCTCGCGCAGGACCTCGATGACGTCGTCGACCAGACGCAACACCGTCGACGGATCGGGCCAAAGTGCCCCGCCATCGATCACCACACCGACCTCACGCGCAAATTTTCGCTCGTAGTCGTCGGGATCTTCGAGTGCGGGCTCCTGCTCCGCCGGCGTCACCGAGCCGGTCAGCAGCGGCTCCTCGAGCAGGTCCACGAGCATGCGGCACACCGGATGATCGGGCACGCGCAGCCCGACCTCGTGGTTGCGGTTCTTCATCGCCCGCGGCACCTCGGAGGTCGCACGCAGCACCATCGTGTACGGGCCCGGCAGCAGCCGCCGAATGGTGCGGAACACCTGGTTACCCACATGGCCGTAGCGCGCGAGCTCGGCCAGGTCCCGCACCAGCATCGTCAACGGCTTGGGGTGCTTGTCGTTCATGCCCTTCAGGCGACGCAGCGACGCGATGCCCTTCGAGGACGACAGCGCGCAGCCGAACGCGTAGCCGGTGTCGGTCGGATAGATGATGACGCCGTCGTCGCGCAGGGCATCGACGGCGGGTCGCAGGATCCGGGGCGCCGGACGCTCGACATCGATGTGGACGATCATGAAGCAGTCGAAGCCCCACCGCCGCCTACGGGGACGGGGGATGGGGCGCGGGTTCTGCCACGGATGCGCGCGCCGGTCCAGTGTCACCGGCGCTAGGGCTGCGTGAGCGCGCGCGCCCGCGCGTCCTTGCGGCGCCGGTGGCCCTGCACGCGGGCCTGCACGCGGGCCCACAGCCACAGGTAGCCCTCGGCCGCCAGCAGGAACGCATACGGATCGTAGGGCGTGCGCAGGCGGATGGTGCCGAAGAAGATCGCGGCCACCACGATCGAGCTGACAATCTGCCAGGCCACGAGCGTGAGGTCGGGCCGCCGTCGCAGCCACACCAGCGCCAAGCCCATGCCCAGCATCGACGGTGCCCACACGAAGATCTGGAACAGCACCGAGTAGACGTCGAGCGGCCACAGGAAGCGCTGGCGGCCCTTCTCCATCTCGGGCCACTGGCGATCCATGAACCACGACAGCGCGACGTTGACGACGCTCATCCGCAGCTGCTGCCACACGCCGGTGGCTGCGTAGCAGCGCCTGCGGATCTCGCGGTGGATCTCCGGATCACCGATGTAGCCGACGAAGCGAATGGTCTCGTCACCGAGCGCCGGTCGCACCGCCAGCGGATGCCGGGCCGGCAGCTTCCACGCGATGCGGAAGTTCGGCAGGCTCACGCGGCGGCCGTCGTCGGTGTTGTCGCGCGACTCGGAGCGCCGCAGCTGCGCCTCGGACTTGAACGCCTGCGTGACGACGTTGTGGCAGCGCCCCGCGGTGAGGTTCATGTTGGCGTTCTCGGCCACGCCGGCCCAGTAGCCGGTGTGGTAGTGGAATCGCCACGCCGAGAACGCGAGCATCGCGACCAACGGCAGCGCGATCGCCAGCAGCGTTCGCACGCGCACCCACGGTAGGCGCCGGCGATCGATGAACCATGTCAGCAGCACCAGCAGGTAGAACAACGCCGACTGTGGACGCACCGCGAAGCTGATCGCCGACAGGATCCCCGCGGTCCACGCGAAGCGTCCGGTCTGCAGCGCCACCACCAGCGTCAGCGTCGAGCCCAGCGCGAAGCACAAGAACGGCGTCTCGCTGAGGAAGTAGCCGGTGTTGGAGAGGTTCGGGTGCCACAGCAACAGCAGCACGCCCATCACCGGGGGCACCCGCGGGTGCTTGGCGATCCGCACCGCCAGCAGGTAGCCGAGCGGCACCGCCGCGGCCCCGAGCACGGCCCACCACAGCGCCGCGGCGACCAGCGCATCGAGCCCGAACAATCGCAACGGGATCGCCAACAGTGCGTGCGTCCCCCACGCCTGCCACGCCCACGTGCGATCGGCGGGCTCGTAGCCATGCGCGGCCAGATCATGCGCGCGGTCGAGGTACTTGCGCATGTCGCTGAACACGTAGTCCCCCGGGGGGTGCACCCACACCACCCAGATCACGCGGGTCAGCAGCGCGAGCGCGAACAAGCCCCACAGCCAGCGGCGATCGACCCGCAGGTGCGGCCCGAGCTGCCAGCCTTCGCCAGCGGGTTGCGGAGCATGGACCATGTCGACGGCGAGCAGCGATGCGCGGCCAAGGGCGTTGGAGACCGGTCACGCGCGGCGCGACCCGCCGCGAAGCGTCGACGGCGACGCCGGGCTTGTCAATGCGAAGGCGAGCATTCTCCGCTACAACCATCGGCGTGAGCTCGCAAACCTCGGCCTCCGTGTTCCAACGCCGTCGCGCCGTGGTCGCCGCGCGGCTGGGCTCCCGCGCGGCGCTGGTGTTCGCCGGTGGCCAGGTGCCGCGGAACTACCCCGCCAACGTGCACCCGTACCGCGCCGCGAGCCACTTCTTGTACCTCGCCGGCGTTGCGATCCCCGACGCGATGCTGTGGTTGCACGGCGGCCGCAGCGAGCTGTTCGTGCCGCCACCGGCGGATGACGACGCGCTGTGGCACGGCGAGGTGCCGAGCTTCGACGAGATCGCAGCGGCGACCGGCGTGGACACGGTGCGCTCGCGTACCGAGCTCCACGACGCCGTGCTCGTGCACGGCGTGCACAACATCGCGACGCTGCCGGCGATCGACACCCGCACGCGCAACCACCAGCGCGCGTGGCTCGACCGACGCTGGCCCGACGACGCCGCGCCGCGGGTCGACCTCCTCGACGCGGTCGACCTCGAGCTCGCCGACGCGATGATCGCGGCGCGCCTGTGCCACGACGAACACGCCATCGCGATGGTCCGCACCGCCGTGGAGGGCACGCGAGCGGCCCACCTCGCCGGCATGGCCATCACACGCCCGGGCCTGCGCGAGCACGACGTCCGCGCCGCGATGGAGCGCGAGCTCGTCGCCCGCGGCATGCCCTGCGCGTACAACAGCATCGTCACGGTGCACGGACAGGTGCTGCACAGCACCACCTACGATCGCACGCTCGCCGACGGTGATCTGCTGCTGGCGGACCTCGGCGGCGAGCACGAGGGCTTCGCGAGCGATGTCACGCGCACTTGGCCGGTCAACGGTCGCTTCTCGGCCACCCAGCGCGCGATGTACGAGCTGGTGTTGGCGGCCAACGAGGCCGCGATCGATCGCGTGCGCCCCGGCGTGCGCTACCGCGACGTGCACCTGCAGGCCGCGCGCGTGCTGGCGCGGGGCCTGGTCGATCTCGGGGTCCTGCGCGGCGAGGTCGACGGCTTGGTCGAGCGCGGCGCGGTCGCGATGCTGTTCCCCCACGGCGTCGGTCACCTGCTCGGGCTCGACGTCCACGACATGGAGGACCTCGGCGATCGTGCCGGCTATGCGCCCGGCCGCACGCGGTCGTCGCAGTTCGGCCTCGGCTACCTGCGGTTGGATCGCGACCTCGCGCCCGGCATGATCGTCACCATCGAGCCGGGGCTGTACCGCGTGGACGCGCTGCTGCGCGACGAGACCCTGTGCGGGCCATTCGTCCGCGACGGCGCGCTCGATCGCGACGCGCTGGCGCGCTTCGTCGACGTGCGAGGCATTCGCATCGAAGACGATGTGCTCTGCACACCCACCGAGCCGGTGGTCCTGACCGCGGGCATCCCCAAGGCCCCCGACGCGGTCTGTGCTGCGGTCGGCGTGGTCTCGGCCGACGCGCGTTCGTGATAGGCTGCAGCGACCCCTCTGGCGATACGGATGGCCCCCGATGGCCGCGCGCGCAGGGGGCCGACCAGGGAAGCGATCATGCGAGTTCAGGCCTTGACCTTGGCGGCGGCGGCGAGCTTCGTGTCGGCGTGCACCGACGATCTCGACGCGCCCTACAACTACCTGCAGACCACCGGTTACGCGACCGGCGGCGACATGCCGATGGTCGACTGCGATGCGATTCCCGCGGCCGCGGTCGCGGCCGACTTCTCCCACGTGCTCACCGTCGCCGGCGGCGAGATGCCCTACAGCTTCGCGTCGAGCAACCTACCGCCGGGACTCACCCTGGACGCCGATGGGACCCTCGCCGGCACGCCGACCCAGGCCGGCGACGCCTCGTTCGACATCACCGTCACCGACGCCGGCGGCGTCGCGGGCACCACCACCTGCCAGCTGTCGATCGCCGATCAGATCTCGGTCGAGCTCGCGCTCGACAGCGTGCCCTACTGCCTGACCGGCACCGATACCCTGCTCGCCCACGTGGTGCCCGGCACCGGCGACGGCACGCCGATCACCTGCGACCACCCCGGCGGTAGCGGCAACGGCACCATGCCGGCGGGCATCTCGGTCGATCCCGAAACCTGCGCCCTGACCGGCACCGTGCAGGACACGCGACTGGGCACCTGGGCCTTCATCGTGCGCGGCACGCAGGCCGGCGCCGAGGTCTTCATCCCGTATTGCGCCACCAACGACACCCCGGCCGCCGGCACGTTCGCGATCGAGGTCGATCACACCGGCGCGACCGCCCAGACCCTGGTGCCGCTGATGCGACTGTTCAACCCCGACGCCAGCATCATGGTGGGCGCCCCCGGCGACCCGCTGTTCCGCGCCGAGGCCGGCAGCGCCTGCCCGGGCGGCGTGTGCTCGTACAGCTTCTCGTTCTTCATCAACGCCTCGCCGTTCGATCTGCAAGACGGCGCCGGCAACGACAAGGCGGTCATCGTCGACGACATGCTCGCCAGCGACGCCGACGGCTACTTCATGACCCACGGCCTCGAGCTGTCGACCAACACACCGGTCGCCGACGCCTTCAAGAACCGCCCGTGGGTGGTCAACCTGGCGATCGACTACTGCTTCGACGTCGACGGCAACAACTGCGACACCTCGATGACCCCGACCTTCGACGGATTCCTCGAGTGGTCGGTGATCATGGTCCCGCAGGGCTAGAGAGGTTTACGGAGAACTAGTACCTCGACACAGCGATAGTGACGGGTCATAACACCGCCCTGACCGCGCCTCGCTGCGTTGCCGCACCTTGAAATACGCCCGGTATTCCGGCGGCACGGCGCCTTGCGGAGTCGCGGCCATGACGGCGTTCTGACCCATCACTATCGCTGTGTCGAGGTACTAGTCGACGAAGTGCACGTCGCCGGGCCCGTCGACGTCGACGTGCCGCGTGGCGGGCTGGCCCCACACCCGCACGTCGCCGGGTCCGTCGAGCGCGACGTCGATGTCTTCGCCGGCGAACACGCGGGCGTCCAGCGGGCCGTCGCCGTCGAGGGTCAGCGCGGCCGCACGCAGGCCGCGGGCATCGAGCGACAGCGGGCCATCGAGCACGAGCTCGGCGTGGTCGACCTCGCCCGACAGCGCGACGTCGGCGGGGCCATCGACGTCGACCGTCACCGCGGCGCCGACGATGCCGCGCACGGTCACGTTCGCCGGGCCATCGATGGTGGCGTGCTCGAGCGCGAACGGGCCCTCGACGAGCGCGTCGCTGGGCCCGTCGACGTGCAGGCGCGTCAGCGTGGTGGTCGTGACCTCCAGCTCGCAGTCGACGTGTGGACGCAGCCGTCGACGCAGCGCTCGCACCCGCAGCACGCCGGCTTCGACGGTGGTCTCGATGTCGTCGACGAGATTGTCGTCGCAGGTCAGCAGGCCAGGTAGCTGCCGCGAGCCGGGGCTCGCCGCGCCCACGCGCAGCGCGACCACGGTGTCGTTGTCGATGGCGTCGAACGCCGCCAGCTCGCGCTCGACGGTGATGGGGTCACCGCTGCCGAACACGCACGCCGAGGACAGCAATGGCGCACACAACGACAGGCGCGCCGCGAGGGTGGACATGGACATGCGGGTGCAACACCGCGGGCGTCCGCCGGTGTCACCCCCCGCGCGGCGGACCGCCGCGGACCGCCGCGCGGTGCCGGCGCTCGCGCGCGGCGGTGTCCTGGCGATAGAAATCCCGCATCAGCTCGTACATCGCGCCGTGATCGCGCTGCATCTCGAGCGGCTGCTCGAAGAAGTGCTCGCTCGCGACCGCGAAGAACTCCGCACCGTTGGTCAGCGCGTAGGTACCGAGGTAGCTCGATGCGCCCCGCTCGGTGCGGCGGCGCAGCTCCTCGTACTCCTGCGTGAAGACCTCGACCCAACGATCGTAGGTCGCGCGATCGTGCAGCGGTGGAACCCCGTCGGCGCTGCCGCTCAGCATGTCGAGCTTGTGGGCGAACTCGTGGTAGACGACGTTGCGACCGTCGGTGGGGTTGGCGGCGCCGCGACGCACCGCGTCCCAGACCAGGATCACGGGCCCGCGCGCGAAGGCCTGGCCGTGGATGGGCACACCCGCCGGTGGCAGCGTGCCGCCGGGCGCGAAGAAGCCCGGCTTGGGCGGCGGCACCACCACCGTGTACGGGTAGACCACGATGCTCTCGACCTGGCGGTACAGCGCGTGCTCGAGCCCGAGGATGAGCAGACACGCCTGCGCCGCGATGGTCACGCGGATCTCGTCGTCGAGCACGAGTCCGGCGGCGCCCTCCCAGTGCTTCTCGGCCACGAACACCTGCACGAGCTCGCGCAGGTGGGCCGCCTCGGCGTCGTCGAGCCACGCCAGGTGGGGCACGCGCACGCGCAGGATGCCGTGCCACGCCTCCGGGAACGGCTGGGCCAGGATGCGTCGTCGTCGTCGATCGTCGAGCCAGGAGAACAACATCGAAGGTGGGCGCCCCCCGAGCAGTAGCGTGGACCTGCGGCGGATCTCCGCGCAAGCGGACGAAGTGCCGAGGGTGGCGCGCGCGAACCTGCTACAGTCGGCGGCGGTGGCCCAGGCGCCCAACCTCCGCGAAGAACGGACCGCACGCGTGATCGACCGCGAGGTCGCACCGCTGTGGCACGACCGCTTCGCTCGCGCGATGTGGCGGCACCTGCCAGGCGAGCAGCCGGCGCTCGTGCTCGACGTCGCCTGTGGCGGTGGTCGCACGACCGCCGAGCTCATGCAGCGCGTGCACGCCGACACGAAGGTGATCGGGCTCGAGGCCGACCCGCTGCTGCGTGAGCTGGCCAAGGCACGGCTCGGCGAGTGGAAGGATCGTGTCTACCTCAAGGCCGGCAGCCTCGACGACGTCGCCTCGATGACGGCCGGCAGCTACGACCTCGTGCTCGCCAACCTCGTGCTCGGTGAGGTCACCAGCCTGCCCGAGGCGCTGCGCGAGTTGGTGCGCGTGACCAAGCCGGGCGGACAGCTGTTGGCGACGCTGCCGCTCGACGGCAGCTGGGCCGAGGCCGAGGATCTCTACCGCGAGGTGCTGCGCGACGCGGGGGCCCGCGACGCGGGACGACGGCTGCGTCGGCTCGCGCAGCTGCGCCCGACCGGCCACGAGCTCGCGCGCGCGCTGACGGAGATCGGCGTGTCGCCGCATCACTTCGTGATCGAGCAGGAGCGCTTCGAGCTGCTGTTCGCCGGCGGCCGCGAGTTCCTGTTCGCGCCGGTGGTCGAGCTCGGGCCGCTGCGGATGTGGAAGGCCATCATCGGCGATGGTGGCAAGCCGCAAGAGCTGTTCTGGCGCCTGAAGGAGTCGATCGACACCTACTTCGCGGGCCACGTGTTCGCGGTCACCGTGGTCGCCGGCTTGGTGCGGGTGCGCGTGCCCGAGCGCGGCGCAGCTGCCCACGCCGCTGCCGAGACCGCCGGCGAACACTGGCGACAGTGGCCGCAGCTCGACGCGCTGTGGCAGGCGGTCGAGCGCCGCGATCAAGCCGCGACCGACATCGATCTCGACATCGATCTCGACGCCGAGCCCGAGCCCGCCGCACCCGCCGTCGTCGCCGCGACCACGTCGCGCCCCGAGACCCCCGCGACCTCGATGTCGGCCTCGATGCCGCTGACCGACGAGGACGAGGCCATCTTCGCCCTGCTCGAGCAGCCGGTACCCAGCCGCGCCGGCAACGACGAGCTCGATGCGCTGCTCGATCAAGTGCTCGAGTTCGCCGCGCCGCGCGAGGACGTCACCGAACTCGACGAAGACGAGCTCGAGGAGGCCGAGCCGGACGCGCCCGCGGTCGATCGCCCGGGCGACACGCTGCAGCGGATCCGTGCGCTGCTGCCCCCGCCACCGACGCTCTCGACGCCTCCGCCTCCGCCGGGCCGACGCCAGCGCTGACGCGCCGCGCGGAGGTTGCATGTCGCCCGCCGGCCGTGCTCTGCTCACGCCGTGATCGTCGTATCCGGCACCAAGCGCAGCGGCACGAGCATGTGGATGCAGGTGCTGGCCGCCGCGGGCCTGCCCGTGCTCGGCCAGCAGTTCCCGCGCAACTGGGAGCAGAGCCTCAAGCAGGTCAACGCCGACGGCTTCTACGAGTCGATTCTCCGCCAGGGCGTCTACTACCGCACCAATCCCCATCCCGTCACCGGCAAGTACTTCTTGCCCGAGCAGGTCGCGGGCTACGCGGTGAAGATCTTCGTGCCGGGCGTGGTCCGGACCGAGCGCGCGTACATCGAGCGCCTGGTCGCCAACATCCGCGAGTGGCGGGAGTACGAGGCCTCGATCCTGCGGCTGTACGCGATCGAGCGCGAACACGATCTCGCCCGCAACCCCAACGCACCCGAGCCGGTGGTGTTCCCGCCGGCGTTCGAGTGGTGGATGGAGAACTTCGCGTTGGTGCGCGACATCAGCATCCGCCGCTACCCCGCGCGGCTGCAGACCTACGACCAAGTGCTCGCCGACCCCGCCAAGGTCATCGCCGCGACCATGGAGTGGATCGGCGTCGGCGACGTCGAGGCCGCGGTCGCGGCGGTGAAGCCGGAGCACCGCAACTTCGTGCGCCCGGAGTCGGACAGCATCGAGCCGCGCTTCGCCAAGGTCTTCGACGACCTGTACGCAGCCATCGCCGACGGCGGCACCTTGAGCGGCACGCTGCTCGACACCCTGAATCGCACCAACCGCGAGATGCTGCCCAAGCTGGTCGAGCTGCAGACCGCCGTCGCCAAGTACCACATGAGCCAGCCCGGCCCGAAGCCGGAGCAGGTCTTCGGCCTCCCCGACACCTGACGACGCCCACCACGCCCAACCACGCCCAGCACACAAGAGAGCGCCAGCGCATCGCGTCCCGCGCCGCTGGCGGTCGCAGCGGCGATGCGCTACATCCGAAGTGGGGATGCTCGGATGGATGGCGAGTGGGTGGGTCGCGGCCGCGTGCGCGTCGTGGTCGGGCGACGCCGCCGGCTCGCCCTTCGTGGGTGACCTCCGCGCTGCCCCTGGCGTGCCAATCGACGAGATCGTGGTCGCCCCCCGAGGCGGCGCGCGAGACTTCACCGCCGAGCTCGAACCGCGCGCGGCACAGAGCACGGTCGTCTACATCAACTTCGACGGCGCCTCACTGTCGTACGGACTCGACGACTCGACCCGCAACGTCACGGCGCTCGAGGACCAGGCCGGCGAGTTCCCCGACTACGGCGGCAGCTCGCAGCGGGCCGCCGTCGTGCAGGCAGTGGCCAACGACTTCGCGCCGTACGACGTGGTGTTGGTCGAAGAGCGCCCGCAGGGCATCGACTACACCATGGCGCTGGTCGGACCCAACGGCGTCGGCAGCGTGCTGGGCGTGGCCCTGCTCGACTGCGACAACGACTCGCCCAACAACATCGTGTTCGCCTTCCACCACGACGGCGACGGCTACAGCGCGGGTTCGCAGGCCAACACCATCAGCCAGGAGGTCGCCCACTCGTTCGGCCTCGAGCACGTCGATCACGCCGGCGACGTGATGTACCCGGTCTCGACCGGTGGCGATCCGCTCTTCATGGACGCGTGCCTGCCGATCGTGCCCGCCGACGACGTCGTGTGCGCGGCGCAGCACCGACGGCAGTGCGAGCCGGGCTATCAGAACTCGTTCCGTGAGCTGTTCGACCTGCTGGGCCCGGCCCGCAGCGACGACGAGCCGCCGGTGGTCTATGTGAGCGCGCCGGGCGACGGCGACGAGCTGGCGACCGCAACCCCGTTCGACATCATCGCGCGTGCCTACGACGACCACGCGGTCGCGAACGTGGTGCTGTTCGTCGACGACGCCAACATCGGCAGTCGCATGTCGGCGCCCTACAGCTGGGCGGTCGCCGGCCTCGACGAGGGCATCTACGAGGTCTACGCGATCGCGGTGGACATCGCCGGCAACATGACGCGCAGCGACACCATCGAGCTGTATGTCGGCGTCGACAATCCCAGCCGCAAGCACGGTGGGTGCGCGTGGTCCCCCGACGCGTCGCGCGCGGGCGTGTGGTGCCTGCCCCTGCTGCTCGTCGCGCGCCGGCGCAGGCCGAAGATGGCGAGCTCGCGCACGCGCGACGCGAAGGCGCCCGCGGCCTGCTAGGCTCGCGCCCCGTGACGTCATCGCGGGTCGGTTCGAGCCTCGGCCGGTGCGGGGTCCTGCTCGGGGTGCTCGCCGCGTTCGCCTGTGGCGACGCGCGCACGCCGAGTGCCGCGAACACGGACGCGACGCCCCCGCCGGCGAAGCGCGAGGGCGTGGTCGCGAAGGAAGCCCCGCCGCCGGCCCCCGAACCGCCGCGACGCGAGGCCCCGCCGGTGCGCAAGGACGGCACCATCTTCGCCGAGAGCGCGCTGATGGGCACGCACTTCAGCATCAACGTGTGGCTGGGCAGCGAGCGCACGCCCGCGGAGGCCGGCCTCGCGATCCAAGCTGCGTTCGACGAGATCGCACGCATCGAGCACGTCACCAGCGAGTGGATGGCCGACAGCGAGCTGAGCCGCTTCAACGACGCCGCCGGTGGGCCGCCGATGAAGCTCTCGCCGGATCTCTTCGCCGTCCTGCTGCGCAGCCGCGAGATCAGCGAGGCCACCGACGGCCGCTTCGACGTCACGTTCTACGGCGTGGGCCAGCTGTGGAAGTTCGAGCCCGGCGCCAAGCCGCCGGCGGACGCCGAGATCCAGGCCAAGCGCGCGCTGGTCGACTGGCGCCGCATCGAGCTCGACGCCGGCACCCGCAGCGGTCGCCTCGCCACGGCCGGCATGAAGGTGGGTCTGGGCGCGATCGCCAAGGGCTATGCAGTCGATCGCGCGTCCGCGTTGCTGGTGGCGCGCGGCTTCGCCGACCACGTCGTCGAAGGCGGCGGAGACACCTACGCGTCGGGCAACAAGGGCGGCAAGCCGTGGATGGTCGGCGTGCAGAATCCTCACGAGGGCGGGGTCGTGGGTGCGCTACCGAGCACCGACATCGCGGTCGTGACCTCCGGCGATTACGAGCGGTTCTTCGAGTACGAAGGCCGCCGCTATGCGCACATCCTCGACCCCACGACGGGCTATCCGCTGGAGTCGGCGAAGTCGTTCCAGAGCATCACCGTGGTCGGTCCCAATGCGATGGATGCCGACGCGTTCGCGACCGCGGTGGCGGTGATGGGGCCCGAGGGCGGCATGGCATTCATCGAGTCGCAGCCGCAGCTGGAGGCGGTTCTCATCACACGCGACGACCGCGTGCTGGTGTCGAGCGGGCTCGCCCACCGCTACATCCCCGCGCCGCCGGGCGACGCCCGTGCGACCTCGCCGGCCCCACTGCAGGGGCCCACAGCATCGCGTCGGGGGGCTGCCAGCGATCCCGCCGCCACCCCGAAGTGAACACGCGCTGCAGCGAAGGCGATCGCTGCGACACTCGCGACATCGCCTGATCGTCGCGAGGGTCGAACATCGCGTGGCGTCGCGGAGCCCTGCCCGCCAACGCTTGGTGCACGGGTGTGCGAAGCCAGCCGGTGGCGCGCGGGCGAGCGACCGATCGCGGCCTTGCGACTCGCGCGCAAAGGCAGCTATGGTGGACCGTGGCATTCGTCTGATCCGCCGCCCCTCGTCCATCCCCCGCGACCGCCACTCCCAGCCAAGGAGCCCCGCCATGCGACTGTCCCCCCCAGCACGCCATGGTCACTTCCCCACGCCGCGCCGCGCCCCGGCCCTGGCGTCGACGACCCTCTGCGCCACCGCACTGCTGTGTCTGGCGGCGCCCGCCCATGCCGCACCCGACGACACCCTGCACCCCTCGACGTGGGAGCTCGCACCCGACGAGCTGCAGACGCTCGGCCTGGGGCAGTCCCGCGGCGCGCCGCAGCCGGTGCCGGCCGAGGCCCCGCGCCTGCGATGGCCGGGCGAGCCCAAGGCCGCCTCCCAGGGTCGCATCTTCGTGAACTTCGGCGGCGCGCAGCTCTCGAGCGGGTGGGACGACGCGCAGAACGACGTCACCCAGATCAACGAGCTGGCCGGCAACTTCGCCGCCTACGGTGACGGGGCCAAGCGTGACGCCGTGATGCAGGCCGTGCGCGACGACTGGGCGGCGTACGACGTGATCATCACCGACTCGCGTCCCGCGTCGGGCAACTACACCATGTGCATGACCGGTCCGACCAACCCCTACGGCGGGGGCGTACTCGGCATCGCGCCGCTGGATTGCGACGACTCGCAAACGCCGAACAACATCGTCTACGCGTTCCACAGCGTCAACGACAGCTTCGATGCCTCCACCACCGCGACCACCATCGGTCAGGAGGCCGCGCACTCGTTCGGACTCGAGCACGTCGACGAGCCCGGCGACATCATGAACCCGTACAACTCGGGTGGCGATCCCAGCTTCACCGATCAGTGCATCGGCATCGTCGGCGGTGTGGTCTGTGGCAGTCAGCACGCCGCGGAGTGCGGCTCACAGAACCAGCAGAACTCGCACCAGGAGCTGCTGACCCTGTTCGGCGCCTCGAGCCCCGACGCACAGAACCCCGTCGTCAGCATCACTTCGCCGAGCGACGGCGCCACCTTCGACGTCGGTGCGAGCTTCGAGATCACCGTAGAGGCGAGCGACGACGTCGGCGTGGAGCAGGTGGCGCTGTTCAACAATGGCGAGCAGATCGAGACCGACGCCGCTGCGCCCTACGGCTGGACCGTCAACAGCGCGCCCGCGGGCACCTACGAGTTCTACGTCGAGGCCACCGATCCATCGGGCAACATCGCGACCAGCAACACCGTGGTGGTGACGGTCGGCGACGCGCCCTCCGGAAGTACCGATGGCGGCAGTGCGAGCGGCGGCAGTGCGACCGGCGGCAGCGCGACCGGTGGCGACGCCGGCAACCCCACCTCGGCGGGCGGCGACGACACCGGCGGCGGCGATGGAGCCGGCGACGGGGCCTTCGACGAGGGTGGCGACGGCTCGCTCCCGCCCGGCTACGGGCTCGACGGCACCGACACCGAGGGCTGTGCGTGCAGCCAGCGCGGGCCCGCCGACGCAGCGTTGCCCCGCGGCCTGCTGGCGGCGGTGCTGTTGCTCGGCGTGCGCCGGCGAGGTCGTGGCCGCGCGATGTGAACCCGCGTGCGAGCGACGAGCGTCGTGGGTGGGGCCGCAAGTGGGCCCGGTGGGCCGCGGGGTCGCGAGCGACTGCCAACCGGGTTGACGGCGTCGCGCCTTCGCGCCCGCGCCAAAGCGACGCGACCCACGGCCTTCGCACATCCAGCGCTGGGAAAGCTGCGGCGTGATCCGTAGACTGGATCGAACACCGGTCGTTCGCTCATGCCCAAGACGCCGCTGGCCCCGAACTCCGACCGACCGTCGACGATCCCGAGCGTGGTGCCGCCGACGCCCGCGATCGCGGCGGTGAAGCCGGCTGCCGCGTCGGTTCGCGAACCCGCGCGCACGCGGATCGCCAGCGGTGGTGTGGTGCCACCGCCCGAGCGCGCCCAACCCAAGCCGCCGGAGCCGAGCGGCGCGGGCGCGCGCGCGAGTCGGGTCGGCACGCGGATGCAGGGCACCGATGGGCTCGTCGAGCCCCGGCGCCGAGGCGCCCAAGCTGCGGCTCACCGCCGGTCGCGTGGTGCCCGGCACCCGCTATCGCATCCTGCGCTGGCTCGGTGAGGGCGGCATGGGCGTGGTCTACGAGGCGGAGCACATCGACATCGAGCGCAAGGTCGCGCTCAAGATCCTGCGCTTCGATCTCAGCAAGCAACCGCGGATGGTGCAGGTCTTCCGCGACGAGGCCCGCGCGGCCGGACGGTTGGGCTCGCAGTACATCGTCGAGATCTACGACTTCGGCGAGCTGCCCGATGGCCGCTCTTTCTTTGCGATGGAGCTGCTGCAGGGCCAAGACCTGGTGCCCAGCGACACCACGGTGACGATGGAGCCGGCGCGCGTCATCGGCATCCTGCGGCAGATCTGCAAGGGCCTGCACGTGGCCCACAAGGCCAAGGTCGTGCACCGCGACGTCAAGCCCGAGAACCTCATCGCGACCACCGAGCATGGTCGCGCCGACGCGATGAAGATCGTCGACTTCGGCATCTCGTCGATGTTGGCGGCCGGCAACACCGAGAACACCATCGCCGGCACGCCCCACTACATGGCGCCCGAGCAGGTGCTCGGCGACGCCTTCGATGGCCGCGTCGACGTCTACGCGCTGGGCTGCACCGCCTACGAGCTCATCACCGGCACACCGCCGTTCGACGCCGACAGCGTCGAGGAGCTGCTGCAGCTGCAGCTGTCGAAGGCGCCCACGTCGATGCGGGAGCGTCGGCCCGATCTGGCGATCCCGCCGGCGCTGGATCGCGTGATCCTGCGCTGCCTCGCCAAACACGCCGACGATCGCTACAGCGACATGGCCGACCTCGAGGCCGCGCTGTGCGAGGCACAGATCGAAGCCAAGCTGCAGACGCCGTGGGACGACCTGCCGCTGCCGGAGCTGCCGGATCTCGAGCGCCGCGAGCGGCTGCTGCGCGAGATGCCGACCACCGGCGCGATGCCGGGCCCGACGCGCAACCGGTGGTTGTGGCCGCTGGTGGCCGGGGCCAGCACCCTCGCCGCGGTCTCGCTGGGCCTGTTCCTCGCGTTCGGCCGCACGCCGCCACCGGCCCCTGCCGCCATCGATCGCGACACCTCCCAAGTCGATCGCATCGCCACGCAGGCGCGCGACGCCGCCGCGCACCTCGACTGGGTGCTCCCGCCGCCCGACGCCCCCGATGCGCCGACCGCCTACCGCAAGGTGCTCGAGCTGGAGAGCGAGGTCCACGGCGAGGCCGAGACGCTCGCGCACGAGCGTGCCGGCGAGTTGCGCCGGGAGTTCTCGACCACGCTCACGCGCGAGGCCGATCGCCTGTGGGACATGGGCGCGAAGGTGGCGGCCACCAACCTCTACCTGTGGGCCGCGACCTTCGACGGCGGCAACGCGCATGCGTTCGAACGCGCGGGCATCGACGCCGGCTTCCTCGCCGACTTCGTCCGACGCGTGAAGAACGGTGACCTCAGCCAGTCCGAGCTCGCGATGGGCCTGCTCGCGGCCGTCCAGGCCAGCGAAGACGAGGCCGTCCGCACCGCACGCAGCGAGGAGCTCGACCGCGCCGAGGAGCAGCTGTCGCCCATGGTCGCCAGCGTGATGGGTGAGGAGCTCGCGGTCTCGGGCTTGCGTCCGCGTCGCAAGCCCAGCACGACGCCGGTGCCCACGGCGGTGCCCACGACGGTCGCGAGCGCCGATCCGCTGCCCGACGCGAGCGTGGCCGAGTCGAGCACCGACGCGAAGGCGGCGGCCAGGAAGAAACGCATCGCCGCCGATCCGCGCGCGCTGCTGGGGAACGCCGAGCGCGATCCCGCGAAGGCCAAGGAGCTCGCCGAGCAGGGGCTCGCAGCGCTGCGGGCGGGACGGCGCAGCGAGGCCTCGTCGCTGTTCAACCAGTCGATCGCGTACGACCGCAGCAACGCCGCCGCACTGATGGGCCTGTCCGACATCGCGTTCGACACCGGCGCCGATCAGAAGGCCGTGGTCTACGCGGAGAAGGCCGTCGAGGCCTCGCCGGGCAACCAGCAGTATCGGCTGAAGCTCGGTGACGCCTACTTCAAGGTGCTGCGCTACCGCGACGCACTCGAGCAGTACGAAGAGGCCAAGCAGCGCGGCTCGACCAAGGCCGACGATCGCCTCGCCCGCGTCAAGGCGAAGCTCGGCGGCTAGTACCTCGACACCAGGGTCAGAAGCGGCCCTGCACCACCAGCGAGCCCGGGCCCACGCCGACCCGCGCGCGACGTTGCGAGTCGCCGCGATCGGCCTTGCGCTTGCCGGCGCGCGCTCGCTTGCCGGCGCTGGTCAGCAACACCGCGACGCCCAGCGTCACCAGGGTCGCGGCCGCCAGCGAGGTGCCGAACACGATCCAGTCGGTGTCCCACAGCCGCCGGCAGCGGCCGCGCGCGTCGACGTTGCCGCCCTCGCATGCATCGCCGATCTCGAAGGGACGGTCATCGAGCGCCGCGAAGGTCGCGGCCACACCGACGCCGGCGATGCCGACCCCCAGCGAGACCCAGCCCCACGGTCGCTTGGGCAGGCGGCTGGGCATCTTCTCCAGCTCGAAGCCGATGTCCTCGGCGACGCCCTCGACCACGGTCACCTCGCGCTCGACCGCGATGTAGCCGTCTTTGCTGACGCGCACGACTCGCTTGCCGGCGATGATCGGGCGCTCCAGCGGCGTGACGCCGACCAACTCACCGTCGACGGTCACCTCGGCGCCGTCCGGCTCGCTGCGCACCGACAGCACCGAGGGGCCCTGGGCGAGCGCATCGAGCTTGGTCCGCAGCGTCGCGGCCGCGGAGGCCATCAACGCACCGGCATCGACCACGCCGCAGATCTCGCAGCCCTGCTTGTTGCGCGCGACGACCTCACCCGACTTGCCGTCGACGAGCTCGACGCTGACGTCGTAGTCGCGATCGCGCACCACCACGCTCGCACGCACGACGTGGCTGGCGCCGGTGGCCTTGGCGACCCGCTGATAGCAACGTCGCTCGCCGCAGTCGTCGGCCTTCGCGTCCGCAGCGAGCACGTCGGCCGGCGAGGCCACGTCGAAGTCACCGCGCTGCAGCCCACCGACCAGCTCGCCCAGCAGCGCGTCCCGGTCGCCCTCGGCGAGCTCACCGTCGACCGCCAGCGGCAGGATCGCGGCCCGCAGGCGGGTGCTGGCCTGCGCGGCCGCAGTCGCAGGCGCGCCGTCGGCAGCCACCGCGACCGGCACCGTCGCCATCGCGAGGCTGCCGCACAGCGCCCAGGCCACGGCGACAGTCATCGAATCGACACGGCGCCAAGGCGTGGGACGCACGAGCGCAGGCTATCACGCTTGACCTTCGGCCAGCCAGCACGCGACGGTTCCCCGCGATGCACACGCGCACACGGCGGAGCCGAGCAGGGACGTCCGCAGGGTCGTCGTCGCGGATGTCGAAGCCGGCTGTCGTCGCGGCTGGCTGTGTCGCTGCAGCGCTGGCCATCGGCGCCACGGGTTGCGCGCGCGAACCCGAGGGACGCTTCGCCCAGACCGAGGAGGATCCACCGACCAAGCCCGACGGCCCGTTGCGGTACGCCGAGACCATCGCCAAGGCGCGCAGGGGCGACGACGTGATCGAGCCACTGCTCGAGCTCGGGCGCGGCAACAAGGGCGAGCTGCAGGCCGTGGTCGCGGTGGTGCACGTCGATGGCAGCGCTGCGATCGAGCTGTGGCGCTTCGATCAGAGCGGCAGCACGCAGGTGCTCGAGCCCCGCGGAGAGCCAGCACCGCTGCTGCGCCTCGACACCAACGCCACGGCCTCGGCGGCGCTGCCCGAGTTCCGTCTCGCGCTCGCGTCCCCCGGGGCCGAGCTACACCGACGCTTCGGCATGCCCGCGGCGCCCGGCCAGGCCGAGGCGATCGAACAGGGGCTGGTCGCGCTCGCGCAGGCGGCCGTCGCAGCGCGGGCCGCGGGCAGCACCGCCCAGGCCCGCGTGCAGGCCCTCGCCCAGGTCTTCCACGCGCTCGACGATGGCCCGCTGTTCACCCGCGATCAGCTGGGCCTGGCCCTCGACGCGCTGGCGGCGGGTCGCTGGCGCGCGACCGAGATCCAGCGTCCGTCCGACCGCCGCGCGGTGGTTCGCACCGAGGGCGGCGACACGCTGGAGCTGCTGCGCAAGGGCGATGGTTGGGTGATCACCACCATCCGCGAGGGCGCACCAACGCCGCCCCTCGCGCCCGCGACACCTTAGCCCCGCGGCCGAACGGACGCGGGCGCGATCGAGGGCGGGCTGACGGTGTCGGTGGCCGCACCGAGCGATGCGGTTGCGCGCCGCGGGACGATGCCGGTCCGCCCCTCCCACGCGCCGTACTCGCCGAGGCAGCTGAAGCGCAGGGTCGTGAACTCGACGTGGAAGTCCTTGCGTCGACGCTCGCGCATCGCGATCGCATGGCGCTGTGGCGCCGCGATGGCGCCATGCCCCTGGACCATCTCCAGCATCGCCCGCGCGGTCTCCCACACGGTGAAGGTCGCGATCGTGCGCGACGGGCGGGTCGCCGCCAGCGCGAGCGTCGTGCCGGGATGATCTCGGACCAGCCGCTCGACCGGCAGGCCCCACCGGATGAAGCGCGGCACCTGCAGCATCCGCAGGCGCGCGACGGTCACCGCGACCACGGGCGCGTCGAGGTCGGTGTCCGCGGCGGTCGCCGGCAGGCCGTCGAACGCCGCGACGTGCCCCCACCGTCGCAGGAACTGCAGCCGTACGTGCCAGCCCGCCGCGAGCGCGCGACCCAACCGCGTGCCGACGAGGAACTCCTCGATCGCCGCTTCGCTCTCCCAGGCCGCGAACATCGCGAGGCGACCGAGCTGCCAGCGGCGCGGCGACAGCATCGGCAACCCCAACTGCATCGGCATCATGCACTCGGCGTGCTGCAGACCCGCGACCACGCCGGCGCGCGGCGGGTGGATCATCGCCCCGAGCGTGGTGAGGACACCGGCCCGGGCGAGGTGGAAGCTGTGGACCACCACGGCCCGCTAGTCCTCGACGGCACCAGCGGCCGAGCCGTCGCCGACGGCTCCGCGTCGCTGGTACAGCTCGACCGCGGCCTCGTGCTCGGCGACCGTCTTGCTGAACTGGTGCGTGCCGTCGTTGCGGGCCACGAAGTAGAGGAACCGCGACTTCTTGGGGGCGAACACGGCCTCGATCGCCGCGCGACCGGGATTGGTGATCGGCCCCGGCGGCAGGCCCTCGTGGGTGTACGTGTTGTACGGGTTGTCCTCGTCGCGCAGGTGGATGCGGCGGATGCGACCCTCGAACTTCTGACAGGCGGGCGACTTGGTGGTCGGGACCGTGCAGCCGTAGATGATGGTCGGGTCGGTCTGCAGCAGCTTGGGCTTGAAGCTGGAGAACGACAGGCGGTTGAGGAAGACGCCGGCGATGAGCGGACGCTCGTGCTTGGCACCGGTCTCTTTCTCGACGATCGAGGCCAGGGTGACGACGGCGTTGTCGTCGAAGCCGAGCTTGTCGCCGAGCTCTTGGGCCTCCCTGCGGTAGCGCCGGCGCAGCTCGCCGTAGACCTCGCGGTGCCGCGTGACCAGCTTCTCGACGATCGCCGCGGGCGTGTCGTCGAGGTTGAACTGGTAGGTGTCGGGGAACATGTAGCCCTCGGCGGTCTCGCCGGTGATGCCGAGCCGATCGAGCAGCTCGCGGTCTCGCATCGCGGCCTCGAGCGCGGCGGCGTCCGAGAGCCCGGCGTGGGCGAGGATGCCGACGACGTCGAGCATGTTCTTGCCCTCGGCGATGGTGACCCGCAGGGTCTTGCGCTTCTGCTTGCGCTGCAGCTCCTCGAGCACCTCGGTCGGCGTCATGTCGCCGCGGAAGCTGTGCTTGCCAGCGGTGACCTTGCGGGCCGCGCCCTTGTGCAGCACGAACAGGCGGAACTTGGTGGCCTCGTCGGGCGGGATCACCCCGGCGCCCGTCAGCAGCTCCAGCACCTGCGGGAAGCTGGCACCCGGCGGCACCTCGACCTCGATGGCCTCGCTGCCGCCCACGCCGGGCCGATCGGGGTACTCGACCAGCGCGTCGTAGGCCGAGCGCAGCGTGCACACGCCGAACACCGCGGTCGCAACCACGGCGACCAACGCGATGCGCTGCCACATGCGCGAGCGCTTCGGCTTCCACCACTTGCGCTTCACGTCGAGTGCTCCGTGGTGTGGGCGTCGAGCCAGCCCTGCAGGATGAACTGCGCCGCCATGGCGTCGATGTGCTGCTTGCGACGCGCGCGGGAGAGGTCGGCCTCGACCAGCGTGCGCTCGGCGGCCGCGGTCGAGAAGCGCTCGTCCCAGGTCTCGACCGCCACCGGCACGGCGGCCGTGACGACCTGCGCCTGCAGCTCGCGCATGAACGCCCGCACCGCGCGGGCGCGTCGGCCCTCTCGACCATCGAGCTCGAGCGGCAGCCCGATCACGACCCGGGCGACGCCGCGGTTGCGCACCCAGGCCAACACCGCGCCTGCGTCCGCGACCTGGCCACGGCGCGTCAAGGTCTCGCAGGCGCTCGCGATCACGCCACCCTCGTCGCTGACCGCGAGACCGATGGTCTTGCTGCCGACATCGAGCGCCATCGTGCGCATCAGGTGGTGGGCCCCATCGGTTGCAGGCTTTTTAGCATGGCCCCCGGCGGTTCCAACAGCCGGGGTCCGTGCCTGACCGCGTACGGTGCGGTAGAGTTCGATGCGGCACACGCCGGCCCACGCGGATGGACCCAGCGAATCCGACCGTGAGCGCGACCATCGCTGCGGACCCGAGCGGGTCGCGGTGGGAGCTCGGCGAGGAGCTCGGCTGCGGCGCCATCGCCCGCGTGGTCCGGGTCCGCGATCGCGTGGGTGGCGAGACCTATGCCGCCAAGCTGCTGCACCCTCGACACGAGCGCGATGCAACCGCGGTCACGCGCTTCCGTCGAGAGGCCGAGTTGTCGGCGCGGCTGGTGCACCCGAACCTCGTGCGAGTGTGGGGCGCGGACACCATCGCCGGCCACACCGCACTGCTGATGGAGCTGGTCGAAGGCCCCACGCTCGCGCGGGCGTTGGCGCGCTTGGGCCCGTTCGACGAGCCGGCGCTGCTCGGCATCGCCGAGGGCCTCGCCGCAGGGCTCGCGTACGCCCACGGCTGCGGTGTCATCCACCGCGACCTCAAGCCCGCCAACGTCCTGCTCGCGCCGAGCGGACCCAAGATCGCCGACTTCGGCATGGCGCGGGCGTCGTCGTTCGCCGAGGCCGACCGCGGCGCGATGACGGTGCTCGGCACGCCGCCGTACATGGCCCCCGAGTGCCTCGATCCGCTGGCCGTCGATCCCCGTGCCGACCTCTACGCGCTCGGCTGCATGTTGTTCGAGCTCGCGACCGGCTCGCCGCCGTACGGCGGTGCCACGCCATTCGCGGTGCTCGAGGCCCATCGCAGCGCGCCGATTCCGGCGTTGCCCGAGCAGCTGTCGCCACGGCTGCGACGCCTGATCACGCAGCTGCTGGCCAAGAGCGCCGGCGACCGCCCGCAGTCGGCCGGCGCCGTCCTGCACGCGCTCGCCGAGCTACGCGACCCCGAGAGCGTGGCGCTGATGCTGCCGGCGCGTCATGAAGATCCCGACGACGGTCGCTGCGCCGGATGTGGTGCCGACGTGCTGGCCGACGTGCGCGTGTGCTTCCGCTGCGGCCTGATCCCCGTGATCCTCGAGCCCGGCTCCGACTCGGTCATCGTGGTCGGGCCCGGTCGCATCTCCGACAAGCTCGACAGCGAGCGACGCGATCGCCTGGTGAAGTGGCTGCGCGCCAACGCAGCGGTCGGCTTCCGCACCGAGCGGCTCGAGCAACGCATCCCACGACTGCCGTTCGTGCTGCTGCGCGGGGTCTCGGGCGCCAGCGCACGCAGCGTGGTCGCGTCGCTCGAGCGGCTCGATCTCCAGGCCGATCTCAGCAGCCGCTCGCCGATGGCCCACCCCGCCATGCGCGCGCACGTCCGACGCATGACCGGCCGCAGCTTCACGGTCGCCGCGGCCGTCATCATGACACCGGCGCTCGCCTACGGACCGATCGCGGTGGCCCTCGCACCGCTGGTGGGTGTGGCCGGGTTGATCGCGTGGCAGGTCTCCCGTCGGGCGGCCGGCCGCACGTCGGTGACCGGCTCGTCGCACGCCCGCCCGGCGCTGCCACCGGCGCTGTCGCGGCGGCTGCTGGCGCTGCCCCACGCGGTGCCGAAGATCGCCCAGCGCCGCCATCGCGAGGCGCTCGGCGCCGTGGTACGCCGTGTGATGGGGCTCGTGCACGGTGCGGGCGCACCCGCCACCCAGATGGCCGACCACGAACTCGACCACGCGCTCAACCTCGCGACGGTGGCCGCGGGCCGCATGGACGAGATCGAGAGCATGATGTCGAGCAGCACGTTCGATCCCGCCGATGCCGAGCACCGCGCGCTCATGCAGGAGCGCGACATGTGGGCCGCGCGGCTGCTCGACCTGACGGCCACGCTCGACGCACTCACGGCTCGCATGGCCGCCGCCCACGCCCGCAGCCGCGTGGCGGACTCGGAGGAGCTGCTCGCCTCGCTGCGCGCCAACGTCGAGGCGCTCGAGGAGGTCCAGCGACCGTGACCACGACGCTCGCCACCGCGTCCACGCTCCAGTTCCTGCCGCTGCCCCACGCGGTGACGGGCGACGCCGTCGACGTCGGCACCGAGACCCGGTGGACGGTACGACTCGCCGATGGCCGCATCGCCGTGGTCGGGCAGCTCGCCCCCGATCTGGCGCGTGACGAGTCGATCCGCCGCCGCTGGGTGCGGGACATCGAGCGCGTGCGAACGCTGCCGGCCCACAGCCTCGCGCCGACGCTGGCGATCGGGCCGCAGCCCGATCCCCGCGTGGTGGGGCCCGTGGCGCCGTGGCGACTGCGGCTCGAGCCGACCGGCGAGCGCCTCTCGGCCATCCTCACCCGCGCGCCGCTGCCCATCGACGAGGCCGCGATCCTGTTCGCCGCGATCGCCGACGCGGTGCATGCCGTGCACCGCTGCGGCGCCGTGCTGCGCGATCTTCGGCCGGAGCAGATCGTCCGCACCGACGAGGGCCACATCGTGCTGGTCGACGTCGGCCTCGCGCGCGTCGACGTGCTGTCGAGCCACACCGCCTCGAGCCTGCTGCTGCGCGGCTCGACCTACGCGGCGCCCGAGCAGCTGGTCCGCACCGCGGTCGACCAGCGCAGCGACGTGTGGAGCCTCGGCATGATGCTGTGGCAGGCGCTGACCGGCGCCCTGCCCTTCGGCGACGGCCCCGCGCTGCTCGCCGATCACCAGTCGCTGCCCTCGATCGAGCGCCTGCGCGCCGATGCCCCCGCGGCGCTCGAGGCGTTGTTGCGGCGCTGCCTCAGCGTCGATCCCGGCGGGCGGCCCGGCAGCGTCAGCGAGATCGCGTGGGTGCTGCGCGGCGGTGAGACGCCGTGGGACGACAGCGAGTCCGCGAGCTGTCAGCACTGTGGCGCGCGCCTGCGTGTGGGCCAGCGACTGTGCACGGGCTGCGGCCGCGTCGCGGTCCGCTTCGAGCACGCGCCCGAGGGCGAGCCCGCGTTCGCGCTCGACCTGCTCGACCTCAACGAGGAGGCCGAGCCGCTGCGGTGGTTGCAGAACACCATCGGCGACGTGTCCGAGCACCCCATCCGCCGCCCCGAGTTCGTGATCGGCTCGATCCACATGTACTCGGAGGAGGAACGGGTGCAGCGCATTCGCCTGCCCGCGCGGCTGTACAACCGCCTGACGCAGGACACCGCCCTGAGCCTGCAGCAGCTGGCCAAGGAGCACGGTGTCCGCACCCGCATCGTGCGTCCCGAGGCGCTGAAGAAGGCGTGGCTGTTGGTCGGTAGCACCGTCGGCGTCACGTCGCTGCTCGCGCTGTTGTTCGCGCTCGTCGGCCTCTCGCCGTGGTGGATGCTGGCGCCGGGGCTGGTGTCGATGTTCGCCGGGCTCGCGCTGGTCAACGAGCGGGTATCGCGGGAGCGCGTACCGCCGCACTACCGTCTGCGTCCGATGCCGGCAGCGCTGCCCGCCTCCGATCCCCTGGTCGCGCGTCTGGCCGCGCTGCTCGCGGCACACCCTCCGAGCGACGTCCGCTCGGTGATCGGTGAGCTCGCGCTGCTGGTGCAGCGCCTGGTCGACCACCGCGCCCGCCTGCTCGGCCCCGAGGCGAAGGAGGTCGCGATGCTCACGGCGCCGGTCGAGCCAATCGTCGCCGCGGTCGAGCGGCTGGTCGCCGATCTGCGCGACGCCAGCCGCGAGCTCGGCGAGCTCGACGAAGGCGCGATGGTGCGGGCGCTCGCCGCCTGCGACGCCCGCGGTGACGGCGAAGCGGTGCGCCTGCCGATCCTCGAGGGGCTCGATCGACTGCGCACGCTCGAGGATCGGCGCGCCGAGCTCTTCCATCGCCTGCTCGAGTCGAAGTCGCTGCTCGAGCGCACGGTTCGCATGGGCCTGGCCGTCCACGACCCCGCAGGTGAGCAGGCGCGGCAGGTCGCGCTCGCGTTGGCCACGCTGACGCGGTAGTCACCGCACGCCGGACGGGTTGCCCAGCTCCGCGAGCAGGCTTGCGGCCTGCGCGACCTGTTCGCGCGTCCGCGGGCCATCGCCGAAGCCTTCGATCGCCGCCGTCAGACGGGCGCGCACCTCGGCCTCCGGGCGATGCGCGGCCCGCAGGGCCTTGGCGAGCACCAACCGCGTGGTCGCCAGCTCGATCGGATCGACCTGCGCGGCCACGCGGGCCTCCTCGGCGCGCTCCAGCATCTCGACCGCCGCGCCGGCGTTGCCGAGCGCGAGATGGATCTCGCCGAGCGTGTGCAGGGCGTACGACGTATAGGGATGGGCGTCGCCGACCCGCCGCTGCAGGTGCGCGAGCGCCTGCTCGGCCAGCGGCAGCGCGAGATCGAGTCGTCCCTGGGCCAGGTAGGCGTCGGCGAGGTTGTTGCGGGTGATCGCAGTGCTCGGGTGGTCGGCCCCGATGGTGCGCTCGCGGATGTCGATCGCCTCCTGGTAGAGCTCGATCGCCCGCTCGGTATGACCGAGCTCCCGCTCGCAGACGCCGAGATTGTGGCAGGTGGTCGCGATCTCGGGGTGATCCGCGGCCAGCGAAGCCCGACGCATGCGCAGCACCGACTCGAGCTGCTCGGCCGCGGCCGCGTAGTCGCCGACCGCCTGCAGCGAGACACCGACGTTGTTCAGCGCGGTCGCGACGTCGGGGTGATCGGGGCCGAAGGCATCCCGCTTGCGCGCCGCCGCGGCCTCGAAGTACCGCCGCGCGCGTCGATGATCACCGCGCATGCCCCACGCTGCCCCGAGGTTGTTCTCGATCGCGGCCAGCTGCGACTCTGGGGTGTGCTCGCGCCCGGCGATCTCGAGTGCGTGCTCGAGTGCCTCGCACGCGTCGACATACTCGCCGCGCGACATCGCAGCGATGCCGACGTTCAGCGCCAGATCGACCTGCAGGGTCGGCACGTCGCCCAGGCGCTCGATCCAGATCTCGGCCTGCTTGCGCGCGCGATCGGCCTCCTCGAAGTCGGCGGCCGCGCTCGCGACCCGCACCAGCTGGATCCACGCGTAGGCCTCGGCGCGATCGTTGCCGGCCTCGGCGGCGGCCGTCAGCGCGGCGCGATACAGCCCGAGCGACAGCTCGCGATGGGCCGCGAGATCGTGGGCCTCGGCCAGTGCCAGCCGTGCGTCGGCCAGCAGCCACGGCAGCTGCTGCAGCTCCGCGCGCCGGATGACATCCTCGATGATGTCGATCGCGTCGTCGAAGCGCGCGGCGTGGGTGCGGGCGCGGCCACGCGCGACCAGCTCGCGCAGCTCGACCACGGCCTCGTCGGTCTCGTTGGCGCTGCGCGAGCCCTGCGTGCGTTGGGCCACCGTCGAGCAGCGCGACGGGTCGGGCAGCTGATCGACCATCGCGATCGCCTTGCGGGCGATGCTGTCATCGGCGCGGCCGAACAGGTCGACGGTGGCATCGAGCTCGAACAGCGCGTCGCCGAGGCACGACATCGCGCGATCGAGCTCCCGCCCCCTGCCCGCCGATGCGCCCTCGCACGCGTCCTGATAGGCCTCGTCCCAGCGCACCACCCAGCCGTCGATCGCCGACGCCACACGTCGCGCCCCGTCGGCTGCGTAGGCCTTGCCCAGCTGCGTGAAGGTGTCCTCGACGTTGGTGCGACGCTCGGCGTTCCATACCGCGGCCGTCCGCGCGGAGCCGTCGTCGCAGGCCTGTCTGCGCGGTACACCGATCGCGATCGCAGCGGTCGCTGCCACCGCGGCGACCATGCCGCCCGCGAACAGCAGGCGACGCCGGCGACCGCGAGCGCGCAGCAGCGCCAGCAACAACGCGTCGATCGACCCGTGCCGCGCGGCGGGGTCGACCCGCAGGCCCCGCAGCAGCGCGCGCCGAAGCGGTGCAGGCACGTCGGCGGAGGCGGGCACGCGCACGGCGCCCGCGAGCACGTTGCGTCGCAGCTCGACGAGCGTCTCTCCGGCGAATGGACCCTGGCCGTAGAGCGCACCGAACAACGCGACACAGAACGCGAACTGATCGGTGGCCGGGAGCAACGCGCCGCCGCGGAACTGCTCCGGCGCCATGAAGCCTGGGGTCCCGCGCACCGAGGTGTGCCCCGACGAGCCCTGCCGGCCCTCGCTGACGGTCACCGGGGCCTGACCGATGGGACGCGCGAGCCCGAAGTCGAAGACGCGCGGGCGTCCATCGGCGCCGACGATGACGTTGCTGGGCTTGAAGTCGCCGTGGACGATGCCGGCGGCGTGCGCCGCCGCGAGCCCGCGCCCGACCGGCACGAACAAGTCGACCAGCTCGCGCCACGAGGGCGGGCCGCCTTCGGCGTGGATGCGCGAGCCCAGCCAGGTCTGCAGCGTGCGGCCCTCGACCAGCTCCATCGCCACGAACACGCGCGCGCCGTGGGTGCCGGCGTCGAACACCTGCACGACGTTGGGATGGGACAGCCGTGCGAGCGCCTGGGCCTCGGCGACCAGCAGCCGCTGCTCATCGAGATCGGCGCCGGCGCCCGGGTGCACGAGCTTGACCGCCAGCGTGCGGTCGAGCTCGGGATCGAAGGCCTCGTAGACCTCGCCCATGCCACCCGCGCCGAGTCGCATCCGCACGATGTAGCGACCGATCCGGCTGCCGGGCTCGAGCGCGATCGACAGCGGCACCGCGCCGCGCGGCAGGTGACCGAACGTCTGCGTCTGGTCGCCGAGCTCGTCGTCGATCGCATCGCCGTCGTGCAACGCCCTCGATCGTAGCAGCCGCCGCGTCAGCTTCGGCAGCGACGCGCGGCGCGAGCTCGAGCTGGATGCGGCCCGTCGTTGCACACCCGCCCGAGACCGCGCGCGGACGCCAGGGGCCGCGATGTGTGCGTCGCGAGGCCTATGTGCTGGCGTCGGCGGTCTTGCGCGCGCCGTGGCACTTCTTGTAGCGCTTGCCCGAACCGCACGGGCAAGGGTCGTTGGCGCCGACCTCGGGCATCGTCGGTGCCGACGGCTTGGCGGGCGCGCGCGCGGGTGCCTCGGCCCCAGGCGCCGCAAGCCCTGCGGCGCGCAATTGCTCGGTGGCCTCGCGCGCGGCCTGCTGCATGCGGTCGATCTGCGCCCGCGCGGCGGCCGTGCGCTGTTGCCCGGCGGGGCCGCGCTGGCGCGAGTTGGCACGGGTCAGCGCGGTCTCGTACTCGGCGCCCTCCTCGGCCTGCTGCCGCTGCTCCTCGGTGAGGCGCATGTTGATGACCTTGTCGAGCACGGTCTGCTCGATGCCCTCCCACATCTCGCGGAACAGGTTGTAGCCGCGGATCTTGTACTCGTTCTTGGGATTGCGGGTCGCGTAGCCCACCAGGCCGATGCCCGTGCGCAGGTGCTCGATGTTCTTGAGGTGAGCGATCCACTGCGCGTCGATCTCACCCAGCCACAGCTGGCGGATGTGGAACAGGTAGACGTAGAGGCCGAACTCCTGCTCGCGCGACAGCAGCAGCTTCTCGACCGACGCCCAGCAGA
Source organism: Deltaproteobacteria bacterium (assembly GCA_016709225.1). Classification (NCBI taxonomy): domain Bacteria; kingdom Pseudomonadati; phylum Myxococcota; class Myxococcia; species Deltaproteobacteria bacterium. The sequence continues at coordinate 1,188,577 of JADJEE010000012.1, forward strand.
GATCGATGAGCTCCTCGAGGTCCTGCGGCACCTCGCGCAGCGAGATGGTGGCGCCGTAGCGCTCCTTGATCTGCTGCTCGAGGGCCTCGATCTCCCACTCGTCGGGGTGGACGTCGGCGGGGCACAGCTGCTCGACGATCTTGCCGACGTTGGCGTAGGCGAGGTCGTGCAGGCGCTCGCGCTGCTGGATGAGCGCGCGCGCGATGTCGTCGACCGCGAGCTTGAGGATCGCGTCGTAGTCGTGCTTCACCGCCGCGAACGGCACCATCGCGCCGAAGTGGCGGTACAGCTCGTGGGTCAGCGCCTCGGGCTCGATGCCGTCCTTGGGGAAGCTCGGTCGCGCGGGGTCGGGCTCGGCACCGCCGGCGAGGCGCTTGGCGCAGTAGCCATCGATGATGCTCTGCACGCGCTCGCGCACGGTCTTCGACAGCGAGTCGACGGTGTGGGGGCCCGAGGTCTCGGGCGCCGCCGGCAGGCGATGGCCCTGCTCCTTGCGCGCGGCGTCGTCGAGGATCTCCGGGTGGTAGCGCCCCTCGAGGATCTGCTTGCGCAGGGCGTAGATCGCCTTGCGCTGCTCGTTCATGACGTTGTCGTACTCGAAGAGGTTCTTGCGCGTGTCGAAGTGCATGGCTTCGACCTTCTCCTGCGCGTTCTCGATGGCACGGTTGACCAGCGGCGCCTCGATCGGCACGTCCTCTTCCATGCCGAGACGCTCCATCAGCCCGCTGATGCGGTCGGCGCCGAAGATGCGCATGAGGTCGTCCTCGAGCGACAGGTAGAACGCCGACGAGCCGGGGTCGCCCTGACGACCGGCGCGGCCGCGGAGCTGGTTGTCGATGCGGCGGCTCTCGTGGCGCTCGGTGCCGAGGATGTGCAAGCCGCCCAGCGACAGCACCTCCTTGCGCTCGTCCTCGCACTGCTTCTTCAGGCCGTCGTAGAGCTTCTTGTACTCCTCGGGCTTGCTGTCGGGGTCGAAGTGCTCGCGCGCCATCATCTCGGGGTTGCCGCCGAGGATGATGTCGGTGCCGCGACCGGCCATGTTGGTCGCGACGGTGACGCCATACTTGCGACCCGCCTGCGCGACGATGAAGGCCTCGCGCTCGTGCTGCTTGGCGTTCAGCACGTTGTGCGGGATGCCCTCGCGCTCGAGCAGCGTGTGGATGACGTGCGACTTCTCGACGCTGGTGGTACCGACCAGGATCGGCTGGCCCTTGCCGTGGCGATCGCGGATCTCCGCCACGATCGCGCGGAACTTGCCGCGTTCGTTCTTGTAGACCAGGTCGTGGGCGTCGTCGCGCCTCACCACGCGGTTGGGCGGGATCACCATCACGTCGAGGCCGTAGATCTTGTGGAACTCCTCGGCCTCGGTGTCGGCGGTGCCGGTCATGCCCGACAGCTTGCCGTACATGCGGAAGTAGTTCTGGTACGTGATGGTCGCGAGCGTCTGACTCTCGGGCTGGATCGGGACGTTCTCCTTGGCCTCGATGGCCTGGTGGAGACCGTCGCTCCAACGCCGCCCCTCCATTTTTCGACCGGTGAACTCGTCGACGATGATCACCTCGCCGCCCTGCACGAGGTAGTTGACGTCCTTCTTGTACAGCGTGTGGGCCCGCAGGGCCTGGTTCACGTGGTGGAGGACCTCGTTGTTCTCGGGCGCGTAGAGGTTGCCGCACTTGAGCAGCTTCTCGACGCGGTCGACACCGGCATCGGTCAGCTGGCTGCTGTGGGCCTTCTCGTCGACGACGTAGTCGAGGTCGCGACGCAGCGACGGCATGATGCGATCGACCTTCTGGTACAGGTCGGCCGGCTTGTCGGACTCACCGCTGATGATGAGCGGGGTGCGGGCCTCGTCGATGAGGATGGAGTCGACCTCGTCGACGATCGCGTAGTGCAGCTCCCGCTGCACGTACTTCTCGATCGTCTCCTTCATGTTGTCGCGCAGGTAGTCGAAGCCGAACTCGTTGTTGGTGCCGTAGGTGATGTCGCAGCGATACGAGCGCTGGCGCTCGCCCGGGAACAGCCCGTGCACGATGGTGCCGGTCGACATGCCGAGGAACTTGTAGATCTGCCCCATCCACTCGGCGTCACGCGACGCGAGGTAGTCGTTCACCGTGATGAGGTGCGCGCCCTTGCCCGGCAGCGCGTTGAGGTACAGCGCGCAGGTGGCCGTGAGGGTCTTGCCCTCGCCGGTGCGCATCTCGGCGATGGTGCCGCGGTGCAGCGCCAAGCCACCGATCAGCTGCACGTCGTAGTGGCGCAGGCCGAGCGTGCGGCGCGAGGCCTCGCGCACCGTCGCGAACGCGTCGGGCAGCAGGTCGTCGAGCGTCGCGCCCTGCGACAGCTTCTGCTTGAACTCGGCGGTCTTGCCCCGCAGCTGCTCGTCGCTGAGCGGCTGGAACTGCGCCTCCAGCGAATTGATGCGCTCGATAATCGGCCGAATCTTCCGCATCTGGCGGTCGAACTTCGTGCCGAAGACTTTCTTGACGAGGGACGAGAACATGTCGAATTCCAGGCGCTGCCTGCCGCCTCGCGCGTGCGTGCGAGGCGGTGGGCGGGAAGCGTACGGGCGCGGGTGCGTCCGTGTCCATGCGGGAAGTCCGGCGCGGGGCCGTGCACGCTTTGGCGGCGGGTCGCCGGCCCCCAAGGCCGCAGATTAGCGCCACGAAGCCGCTGATCTGACGCGGCGTCCGGGTGCCCTTGGGCGGCGCGCTCGCGCCCCCTTGCGCCCGCGCGCCCCGGGCCACGCGCGGGCGCTACGGGGTACACTGCGCGCCCGGCCCAGCCCTCCCGCCTCGACATCAACGCCATGTACACCGACCTCGCGTACGAACGAGAGGGTGCGCTGGCGATCGTCACCCTCGATCGCCCCGATGCCCGCAACGCCTACTCCAGCGCCATGGTCGACAGTCTCGTCGCCGCGCTCGATGCCGCCCAGCACGACGACGACGTGCGCGCGGTGGTGCTGACCGGCGCCGGCAAGGCCTTCCACGCCGGCGGCGATCTCAAGCAGATGCGCGACGCCTCGGGCATGTTCGCCGGCGATCCGGTCGCGCTGCGCCGCCAGTACATCGACGGCATCCAGCGGGTGCCGCGAGCCCTCGCGCAGTTCGACAAGCCCATCGTCGCCGCCATCAACGGCGCCGCGATCGGAGCCGGCCTCGATCTGGCGTGCATGTGCGATCTGCGGGTCGCCGCACGCGGCGTGAGCCTGGGTTCGACCTTCGTGAAGGTCGGACTGGTGCCGGGCGATGGCGGCGCGTACTTCCTGGCGCGCACCATCGGCTTTGCGCGCGCGCTCGAGCTGGTGCTCACGGGGCGTCTGGTCGACGCCGACGAGGCGCTCGCGCTTGGCCTCGTACACCGGGTCGTCGCGCCCGAGGAGCTCATGAACGCCGCCCGCGAGCTCGCGAATCTCGTGGCCGCCAATGCACCGCTCGCGCTGCGGCTGACCAAGCGCGCCGCCTATCGCAGCTGGGACCTCGACATGGACACCGCACTCGAGCTGGCCGCGACCTATCAGGGCGTGGTGCAGAACACCGCCGATCACCGCGAGGCGGTCGAGGCCATCCTGGCCAAGCGGCCACCGGACTTTCGCGCCCGCTAGGCCGAATTCTCGCTCGCAGGCCCCCCTGGCGTCTCGACGGCAGGAATGCATGATTTTCTAGGAATCATGGTTTGACTCGACTACGCTGGTGGCATGGGTCGAGTTTGGCGGTGGTCGGGATTGGCGATCGGGCTCGTGTCGTGTGGCCCGCAGGTGGATGCGGGCGACGGGACCGACGTCGACACGGCCTCGGGCGGGCTCGACACCAGCACGAGCGTCGGCAGCTCGGTCGGCACGTCCGTCGGCACGTCCGTCGGCACCAGCGTTGGTTCCTCGACCACCACCGACACCACGGGCGACGACGACACCGCGACCACGATCGGGCCGAAGTTCGATCTCCCGAGCGAGTGCAGCGTCTGGGATCAGAACTGCCCGCCCGGCTACAAGTGCTCGATCCGCGCGAGTGAGGGCAGCGGCTCGTTCGACGAGACCGTATGTGTACCGGTCGATGCAGACGCCAAGCCGATCGGTGCGAGCTGCTCGAGCGGCGAGCTGCCGTATGATGGAATCGACGACTGCGCACACGGCTCGCTGTGCTGGCTCGGTGACGAGGCGGCCGGCACCGGCATCTGCCGCGCCTTCTGTAGCGGCTCGGAGTCCGATCCCACCTGCCCCGACGCCTGCGACTGGTGCACGATCTCCGGCGACGGCATCTTGACCCTGTGTCTCCCGCAGTGCGATCCGCTCGCGAGCGACTGCGCACCGGGGGAGGGTTGCTACGCCGCAAACGGCGAGACCTTCGCGTGCGTACCCGATGCGTCGATGGGCGAGATGATCGGCAGTGGCTGCGAGTACATCAACGCCTGCCCGTCGGGCCTCGCCTGCATCGGCGCCGGTGCCTTCCCGGAGTGCCCCAATGCCACGGGGTGTTGCTCGCCGTACTGCGACATGGACGCGGCAGTCGATCCCTGCGACGCGCTCGCGCCGGGCACGGTGTGCACGCCGTGGTACCCCGAGGGGCCGCCGGATCCGGCCTGCACCGGCATGGGCTCGCTCGGCGTGTGCACGGCGCCATGAGTGCACGGCGTCCGGCGTCGACGTCGTGCGCCACGCCCTGACCCGCCAGCGCACGGGCGGCGGCGCACGCCCGTGCGTCCGCGCGTCGACGGGCGTGGGCCGAACCGACGCCCACGCCTGCGCGATGCCGCGGTACGCCCCCTGCATTGGCCTGTGCGCATGTCTGCCGCCATCTTCGAAGCGCTCCGCAAGGACCACGAGACCCAGCGCGACCTGCTCGCGCGGCTCGCCGAGACCCAGGGTGACACGCCCACGCGCCGCGAGCTGTTCGCCATGCTCGCGTCCGAGCTCGAGGCCCACGCGACCGCCGAAGAGAAGAGCCTGTACGCCGCGCTGATGACCGTCGACGGCGGCCAGGAGGTCGCGCGCCACTCGGTCGCGGAGCACAAGGAGCTGTCCGACCTGCTCGATGCCGTGCGTGAGACCGAGTTCAGCAGCCCAGCTTGGCTCGGCAAGCTCGCCAAGCTGTCCGAGCGCGTGCACCACCACCTCGACGAAGAGGAGCACGAGGTGTTCCAGCAGGCCGGACGCATCCTCACCGATGGCCACAAGGCCACGCTCGAGCCCATCTTCAGCAATGCCCGTGCCGCCGAGGCGTGAACGTGTATGGAGGGCCTCGACGAGTGGTTTCGCCTTCGCTACGAGCTGCGGCTCCACGGCCTGCGGCAGCGACTGCTCGCGGGGACCGATCCGCTGATCATCCGCTGCGGCGATGACCTGGTGTTCCTCCACGACCGCCAGCGCCGTCGCGTGCCGGTCGTCACACGGCGCTACCACGCATGCAAGGCGCTCGCGCACCTGCCGGTCGCGACCTACGTGTGGCTCGCCGAGCTCACCGGCACCGCGTTGACCCCCGACGACCATCGCGCGCTCGAGCGGATGCATCGCGACACCACCGCCGCGCTCGGACGCGCGGCGGTGCCCGCGGAGCGCGAGGTGCTGGCCGCAGTCGCCAACGCGCTGCGTTCCACGCTGGCACGGGGCGGCGTCGACCTCGAGGCGCTGACGACGATGGCGACCGCGGTCGACCCACCGACCCGCGCGCTCATCGACGAGGCCACGCGACTCGAGCTGGTCGGCCTCGACGCCGCCGTGCGGCGCCACACCGCGTCGCTGACGATCGCGCAGTGGCAGCGCCTGCACGTGGTCGTCTGCGCCAACCATCAGGCCCGCTACAAGGAGTCGACCAAGCAGTACTTCCAGCGCCTGCTCGGCGAGTCGGAGGGGCCTGGTGCCCAGCGCGAGCATCGTGTGCTCTACGCCGAGAGCGGCGAGAGCATCGACGACGCCGTGACGCTGCTGGCGACCCACCTGCTCGACCGCGAGCTGGCCGGCTTCTTCCTCGACTCGCCGATGGCGCTGCAGCGCAACGTCCTGGGTGACGCCGCCAGTCGCGTCCTCGACGAGCTCTTCGCCGAGCGCATCGGCTAGTACCTCGACACAGCGATTGCTGTGTCGAGGTACTAGCCCGCGAGCGGCAGCACCGCGTCGTCGTCGACGTCGGCCACGAGATCCGTCTCGACGCGGGCCCACACCGGCAGGTGATCGGAGGCCACGCGGGCGTGGCGATGACTGCCGACGTGGATCTCCTGCAACCACGCCCGCGGTCGGGTCCAGATGCGATCGAGCGCGAACACCGGGCGCCGGCACGGGAAGCTGCGCGGCGCCGGCTGAGCGCCGAAGCGGGCGCGCAGCGGACCCAGCACGTCGCCCCGCGGCAGCCAGGCGTTGAAGTCGCCCATCATCACCTGTGGCAGCACCGGGTCGTCGTCGAGCACGCGGTGACAGGCCCGGATCTGCGCGTGGCGCTCGCGGACGCGAAGCCCGAGGTGGGTGTTGAACACGTCGATGTGCGAGCCGCCGAACTCGACCCGCGCGTGCAGCAGGCAGCGCGGCTCGTAGCCCGCGACGCTGAGGTCGATCACGCGGACGTCCGAGATCGGCAAGCGCGAGAGCAACGCGTTGCCATAGCGGCACTCGCCCCGCTGCATCGTCGAGCCGACCACCGCATCCATGCCGAGCCGCACCGCCAGCTCGGCGAGCTGGCCGTCGACGCCCTCGCGGCCGGCCAGCACCTCCTGCAGCGCGATGACGTCGGCGTCGAGATCGGCGAGCACGTCGGCGATGCGCGCGACGTCGACGATCCCGTCGAGCCCGACGCAACCGTGGACGTTGTAGGTCGCAAACACGAGGGAAGAGTCGAGTGTCGTCATGTCGTCCGTTCCGGCCGGGCCACGACCCCGCCACCGCGCGCGGCCCAGCGCTTCACCGCCCAGGTCACCACCACCACCAACGCCGCCAGTCCCACGGCGACCGCCGTCAATGCCCAGCCATCGGTGGCGCCGCCGCGCAGGCGATGGCCCAGGACGGTGAGCACGAAGGCGCCGGGCGTCATCACCAGCATCGTCGCGAGCATGTACTTCCACCACGGGATGCGGGCCGCGCCCGCGGCCAGCCCGACCACCATGTGGGGTGCGACGGGCAGCACCCGCAGCAGTGCCACCGCGAACACGCCGCGTCGTGCCACGCGACGCAGGGTCGCGCGCACGCGCGGACCAGCCAGGGTGTCGATCCACGCGCGGGCGCCGAGTCGGCCCAGGCCGTGGTAGAGGGCCGCGCCGGTGAAGGCGCCGAGCAGGCCGTAGCCGAGCCCCAGCCACGGGCCGAAGGCCGCACCGCAGCTCGCGATGAGCAGCGTCACGGGCACGAGCACGATCCCGCCGATCACGAACACCGCGATCACGGCCATCGCGGCGAGCCACGGGTGGCCCTGCCCGGCCGCCAACGCCTCGGTGAAGAGCGCGTCGTCGAGCACGCCGGTGACCCGCAGCACCACCAGCACCGCCACGCACAACGCCCACCATCCCGCGGCAGCGAGCTTCCATCGCCGCGAGCGCGCGGCGGCGACCGACGGCTGCGTCAGCCAGCGTCCGATCTGCTGCGAGCCCAGCGGCCGATCGGGATCGATGAGCTCGGCGGGCGGTAGCAGCACCTCGGCCAGCGGCGAGGGCTGTGGTCGATAGGGGCGCAGCGCCCGATCACCGTGGGCGAGCTCGCGGATCGTCGCGCGCAGCCCGGTCTGCGCCGTGGCCTCGGCGACGTGTGCCTCGTGGCAGTCGAGGTGCTCGGCCATCAGACGCACCCGCAGGGCCGCGATCGCAGCGCGAACGTCCTCGCGATCGCCCGCCTCGATCACCAGGTCGCACTCGCTGTCGAGCCCCATCGACCGGTTGGTGAGGTTGGCGGAGCCGATGCGGACGAAGGCATCGTCGATGATGCATACCTTGCCGTGGAGGTTGAGCGAGATCGGCTCGCTGGCCGCCTCCGCCGGCGGCAGCCAGGGCGACACGATGCTCAGACGATCGTGATCGTCGGCCTGGCGCGTGGCCGCGATCGCACGCTCACGCAGGACGCCGACCGTGATGTCCTCCATCCAGCCGCTGCTGTCCTGGGGCAGGACGACCGCGATCTCGGGCCCTTGCGCGGCGCGCAGCGAGGCCTGCAGCGCCCGCGAGACCGCCTCGCTGGTGAGGTAGGGGTTCTCGATGTAGATGAGCGACCGCGCGGCGGCGACGCTGTCGTGCCACAGCTGCTCGACCTCGCGAACGGGCGCGCCGTCGTCGATTGGACCGCGCGTGCGCGCGATGCCGACCTCGACGTCGCGCACGTCGACGCGCAGCAAGGGCGGCCAGCAGTCCGTATGCTGGGCCGGCGGCGGCAGGGCACGCCCACCGCCGTCCGCCCACCGCTGCCGCACCAGCTCGCCCAGCGCTGCCGCGGCCGCGCCATCCACTGCCATCTGCACGTCGTGGTGGGGCCGATAGCACTTGCCGGTCAGGTCGACCCGCCGGGGATCGCAGGGGTCGTGCGCCGGGGTATCCCAGCGGACGTCGCACAGGTCGAGGCCGCCGCAGAACGCGACGCTGTCGTCGATGACGACCAGCTTCTCGTGGTGTGCTCCGCCGGCGGCGTGGTGGGCATCGAGGCGGTAGTGCACGCGCTGCGGGGTGCCCCAGGCGAAGCGCAGCCGCGACAGCACGCCGCGCTCGAAGACGTAGATCGGCGAGAAGTCCCAGCCCAGCACCCACGCCCGCAGTCCTGGCTTGGCGCGCACGCAGGCACTGAGCGCGTCGGCGAGGCTGACATCCTGCTGCTCGTGCCGCATGCGCACCCGCGCGTCGATGTCCCAGCCCACGATGATGATGTCGTGCTCGGCCCGGTCGAATGCCTCGAGCACCGCCGCATAGTAGGCGGCCGCGTCGACCACGAACGCCACACGATCGGCTTTCGCGATGCGCCAGCAATTCCGCCCGGGCTGCAGGATCCGAGCGCCCGCCGGCGCCGATGTCGATGCCTCCACCAACGGTGCCACGGCACGCGTGCGCGCACTCGAGTTCGCTCCGACCATGTCCGGCTCCGTCCCGTCGTCGACCCGCGCGTGCGCGTCGCGGGGGCAGCCTTAGCAAGCGCGATGCCGTGGCACGCAGCGAGCGCTGCGGCGTGCAGCGACCCCGACTCGGGGTGTGCTCGCCCGACGCGACGTGGCGCCAGCGCACGGTGCAACCAGGTGGACGCGGCGCGACCGGGTCGACGCGGTGCGACCGGGTCGACGCGGCGCGACCGGGTGTACGCGGTGCGACCGGGTCGACGCGTCAGGGCGCCGCGTCGGCCGTGGGGCCCTCGGCCGCAGCGGCGCGCGCGTCCAGGTGCGCCGACAACAGCTCGCGCAGGTGTGGCGCGTCGAGCTGCGCCGCGGCCTCGAGGATGGTGCCGCGCTCGTCGACCAGCACCGCGTAGGGCAGCGTGCCGGTCTCGAACACCTCGTACAGCCGATCGCGGGCTTCGCCGGCGAACGCGTGGGTCCACGGCATCGGCCAGGTCTCGCGGAAGCGGATCACGTCGTCGGCCCGCTCGTCCATCGAGATGCTGACGATCTCGAAGCCGGGACGCCCCGGCGCGGGCGGCCCACCGAAGCGTTCGTGCAGCGCGTGGAGCTCGGGCATGGCCTCGACGCACGGCCCGCACCACGTCGCCCACAGCTCGATGAGCACCACCTTGCCGCCGAGATCCTGGTTGCTCACGGGTGCGGCGGCATCGACGAGGCCGGGCGCCGCGAACGCGGGCAGCTGGCCGCCGCGCTCGACCTTGCGATCGGGTCGCCATGCGGCACCGACCTCGAGCAGGCCGAGCTCGGCGTAGCGCGGCTGCTGCAGCTGCGCCCACACCCGTCGTCGCCCCGCCATGTCGCCGCGATCGGCCGCCTGCGCCAGCTGCTCGATCAGCAGCATGCCGGTGGCCTCCGCCGGCAGCTGCTCCCCGAGCACGCGTTCGACCCGCGCCACGAGTTCGGCCCGGCCGCTGGCCTGCGCCGCGCTCACGAGGCCTCGCGGCGCCAGGCCCCACAGCGTGTCTCCGAACGCGCTGCGCTCGACCGCCTCGATCGCCAGCGCCTGCTCGCCCGCCGAGAGCGCCGAGAACTCGCGCGCATCGAGCTCGAGCGCCATCGCGGTGGCGGCCCGACGCAGCTGCGGCAGCTCGCCCGCGGCGGCCACCCGCCACAGCGCGGTGGCATCGCTGGCATCCGAGCTCGCGCGCGGTGGCCAGTGCTCACCGAGCGCGGCCACGCGCGCCGCGAGTGCCTGCGGATCTGCAAAGTGCAGCTGCGACTCGACCCCCTTCGGGGCGAGCGCGAGATCGACGTCGAGCACCAGCTTGCCGCGCACGACCGGCATCACCGAGAGGTAGTCGCCGCCGCCGTCGTACTCGAAACGATCCGTCCCCGGCACGTTCATCGCCCGACCCTCGCCGGCGAAACCCGTCAGCTGCACGCGCAGCGGCGCGACGCCACCGGCGATCTCGACCCGCGCGTGGCCGTCGGTGCCACGCACGAGCGGGAGCTGCTGGGGCGGTGACGACGCGGGCGAGCCCGACCACACCAACGCGCGCAGGGTGTCGTCGGGTCCGGCGGGCGCGTACGTGCCGAGCCGGACCTCGAGCTCGAGCGTGCTGCCATCGAGCCACACCGGCACGCGCAGCTGGGCATGATCGACGCCGGTGAACTCGAGCAGCGCGAAGCCGGTGCGACGCGTCGACAGGCGAAAGCGACCGCCGCGACCGGCCGCGACGGTGTCGGCGGCCGCGGTCGCCGGGTCGATCACACGCACGTGGGCCATCGGCAACACGCGACCGTCGGCGCCATGCAACGTGCCGACGATGCGAGTGCGGGCGTGCGCGTCGGCGGGTGCCACCGTTGCACCTCCGCGCTCGCAGCCCGCGGTCGCGGCCAGCGCTCCGAGCAGCGAGAGCCCCAGCATCAGTCCCCGGGCGTAGCGCCCCGCGACGTGGCCTGTGTCGTCGTCGATCGATCGGTCCATGCCTTCGCCATGTTCGACGCCGGCGGTCGTCGGGTTCCCGGGCCCCGCACGGGGCCCTACGGCCGGCCCGGCGGTGATCGCGGCAGGCGATCGCGACGCAACGCGACCAGCAGCGATCCGGTCTGCAGGACCAGCACCAGCGTGAACGGGATCGCGCCCACGATCGCGACCGCCTTCACCACGTCGACGCGTCCGCTCAGCACCGGGCCGGCGCCGAGCAGACCCAACACGACGCCCCACGCCAGCTTCCGTCGCGGGCTGGGGTCGGCAGCGCCGCCGCTGGTGATCACGCCGAGCACGTACGCCGCCGAGTCGACGCTCGTGACCAGGAAGAGGAACACCAGCACCACCGCGAGCGCCGAGAGCACCGACGCGAAGGGCATGCGCGCGAGGGTCTCGAACAGCGCCGTGGGTGGATCGGCGACCGCGACGCGAGCGATCGCACCGTCGCCGTCGAGCGCGGCAGCGGTGCCGCCGAGCACCGCGAACCACAGCATCGAGAACACCGTCGGCACCAGCAGCACGGCCACGATGAACTCGCGGAACGTGCGACCACGGCTGATGCGCGCCACGAAGACGCCCACGAACGGCGCCCACGCGATCCACCACACGAGATACGCGATCGTCCAGTCGTGCATCCAATCGCGGGCCTGCGACCATGGGCCCGACATCGTGGACATCGGCAGCAGCAGCCGCGGATAGTCGAGCAGCGAGGTCGCGAACGCCTGCAATCGCAGCGCCGTGTCGCCCCACAGCAGTAGCAGCAGCATGAAGCCCACCGCCAGCACGACGTTGAGTGCCGAGAGCCACTTGATGCCGCGATCGAGCTTGGTCACCGCCGATGCCGTGTAGGCCGTGACCAGCAGCACCAGGATCGCCACGGTGAGCAGCGGCGTGTCGTCGACCACGCCGAACGCACGCGACAAGCCGCTGCGGATCTGCAGCACGCCCATGCCGACCGAGCCCGCGACGCCGAACGCGATCGCGAGCACACCGATCAAGTCGGCCACGGCCGCGAGTGGTCGCCCCCAACGCCGCGACATCACCTCGCGCATGGGCGCGCCCGGCAGGTAGTCGGTCCCCCGGCAGAAGTGGAAGTACCCCAGCACCAGCGCGGCGACCCCGTAGATCGCCCACGCGTGCAGGCCCCAGTGCATGTCGGCGATCGCCAGCGCCTGGCGCCGAGCCTGCGCGACGCCATCGATCGCCAGCGGCGGCTGGGCACCGTGGATCAGCGGCTCCGCGACGCCCCAGAACATCAGACCGCTGCCCATGCCGGCCGCGAACAACATCGAGATCCACGCGAAGCTCGAGAACTCCGGCTGCGCCGTGGGACCGCCGAGTCGGCGGCGTGCATGGCGACCGAACGCAAACCACGCCGACAGCACCACGAGCGCGAGGGTGATCGCGAGGAACACCACGTCGAGCGCATCGATCACGCCCACGACCGCGCCGACGACGAACTCGGACAGCAGATCGGGCGTGACGACGCCGAGCACCGCCACCGCCGCGCATGCCAGGAGCGCCGGCACGAAGCTGCGATCCCGGGCCTTGGGGGCCACCTCCACCTGCGGGCCAGCATCGCAGTGCCGCCCACAGCACACAACCCAAAGCTGCGCCGGCGCGCGTCTTGGGCGAAGATGCCGGCGGTGAGGTCGCGTGCGCCCGCTTGGTTGTCGTCGCAACCCATCGCCCACCGCGGCCTCCACGATGGCGAGCGCGCCGAGAATTCGTTGGCCGCGTTCGAGGCCGCGGTCGAGCACGGCTACGCGATCGAACTCGACGTGCACCACACCCGTGCGGGCGAGCTGTTGGTGTTCCACGACGACGACCTCGCGCGCATGACCGGCGAGGCCGGCCCGGTCGACGCGCTCGAACGCGGCGCGAGTGCCGACCTCCGACTGCGCCCCGGCGGCGAGGCCGTCCCGACGCTGGCGCAGGCGCTCGCGCACGTGCGTGGGCGCGCGCCGATCGTGCTCGATCTGAAGTCCAAGCGACGCCCGGGCGCGCTCGAGCGGGCGGTCGCCGCGACCATCGCAGGCTACCGCGGCGCGCTCGCACTGCAGTCGTACCAGCCGTTCGCGCTCGCGGAGCTGCGACGGCTCGCACCGGAGCGCACGCGCGGCCTGTTGGTGTCGGATTTCCGTGACGCCCAGCTCGCACCGCACGAGCGCTTCGCGCTGGCGAACGCGTTGCTGAGCCCGCTGGCACGGCCGCACTACGTCGCGTGGGAGCTGCGCTGCCTGCCGTCGCTCCCCGCGGGCGTGCTGCGGCGACTGGGCCTACCGCTGATCGCGTGGACCATCGCCGACCCGGCTGCCCTGGCGCGCGCACACGCGGTTGCGGACAACGTCATCTTCGAGGGCGTGCGGCCCTGACGCGCCGCCACGCGAGCCCTGCACTACCCGCCGCCGTGCGCCTCCAGCCACGCCTGTGCGGCTTCGGCCTCGTCGCGTGAGGACAGCGCGCCCTGCCCCACCGCGGACACGAACGACTGATGCGCCGCGCGCATCAACGCGAGCGAGCGGGGGTTGTCGCCGTCGCGCTGCCACAGCAGCTGGGCCAGCTCCGATGCCACCAGACCGCGTCGGTCGGCCCGATCCTCGTGACGCTCGAGCAGCTGCAACGCCCGCTCGAGCGCAGCGATCGCGCCGTCGAGATCGCCGGTCGCGACCGCGGTCCTCGCGAGCCCCAGCAAGCCCGGCACGAGCTGCGGATGCTCGCGCCCGACCGCACGCTCGGTACCTGCGATGACCCGCTCGAACATCGCCCGCGCCTCGAGATTGCGATCGGCGAACATCAGCGTGGCCGCGAGGTTGTTGAGCATGCCCAGCACCTCCAGGTGATCGGGCCCGAGCGCGCGCTCGGCCTGTTCGACGGCGCGGCCGAGGTGGTCGATCGCGTCGTCGAGGCGGTTGCCGCTGGCCTCGGCCATGCCGAGCTCGGCGAGGTGGGCGGCGATGCGGACATCGTCGGGGTCGTAGCGCTGCTCGGCCTGCTCGACGACGTCGCGCAGCAGCGCGATGCCCTCGGCGTCGCGCTCGACCAGTCCGAGATCGGTCGCGAGTGCGCCCTTGGCCGCGAGCACGTCGGGGTGCGCGGGGCCCAGCGCCGCCTCGAGCACCGCGAGCGCCTCGGTGCGGGCGGCGACCGCCTCGTTCGCGCGGCCGAGCGCAGCGAGCTGCGTCGCGACGCTGTTGAGCTGCCGGCCGTAGTCGGGATGATGGGTGCCGAAGCGATTGGCGGTCTGCTCGACGTTGGTCCGCAGCAGCGCGAGCGCGCCCACGAGATCGCCGCTGCGCCCCTTCGCCAGCGCAACGCCTTGGCGCGCATGCAGCTCGGCGGGCAGATCGCGGGGCTCGAGCGCGCTCGCGAGCTCGAGGGCGTGGATGTAGCCGCGCTCGGCCGCCGGGTAGTCGCCGCGCTCGAGCGCGGCACGGCCATCGACCACCGACAGGCGCGCGCGCAGACGTGGATCGGACACCCGGGCCAGCGCGGCCGCGGCATGATCACGCCACAGCTCGCACTCGGCCAGCCGCGCGCGGCGGCACGACGCCACCGCCAGCTCGGTCGCCGCGCGGGCGACGGTCTCGTCGTGCCCGGCCGCGAGCGCGTGGGTGAACGCGTCGTGCAGGATCCGCTCGGACTCACGCTCGCGGCCCTGGGCCCACAACGCCAGCGCGAGCTCGAGCTCGGCCTGGGCGAGCACCGCGTCGTCGCCCTGCGCGGTCGCGGCCGCGATCGCGCGCTCGGCCGCGAGCTGGGCGTCGACGTGGCGACCGAGCTCCCGCAGCAGCTGCGACGCAGCCAGATCACCGCGCACGGACTCGTCGGCGAGCATCACCGCCGCAGGCGCATCGGCGCGCAGACATGCCGCCGGTGCACCGAGCGCTTCGACGGCCTCGCTGCCGCGTGCGAGCGACTCCACGTCGGCCTCGCGGAGCACGTCGACGATGGCGCGCACGCCATCGAGCTGCCGCAGCAGGCACACCGCCGCGCCGGGGTTGGCATCGGCGGCACAGTAGTCGCGCTGCGCGTCTCGCCACTGCGATACGAACGCATCGAGATCGCGCTCGACGCGGCCGCCAGCCTCGAGCGCGAAGCTGGCGTGGCTGGCCGCGATCGCCTCGTGCAGCTCGGCGTGCGCCTGCGGGCCCCACAGCGCGTCGACCTGGCGCTCGACCTCTTCGCACCAACCTCCAGCGAGCGCCGAGCGGCGATCGCCGACGCCGAGCGCGATCACGGCCGCGACTGCGCTCGCGGCCGCCAGCCCCAGCCAACGTCGACCACCGCCGCGCACGGCCAACGCCTGCTCGAGCTCGGCCAGCCCCGGGCCGTCGCGATCGTCGCGACCGCGGCGCAGCAGCGCCAGCAGGCGCAGGCCCACGGCAGCTCGCGTGCCCGGCCGCTCCTCGTCGAGCACCCGCAGCGCGAGCTCGCAGAACCGCTGCCGATCCGCAATCGCGTTCGCACCCTCGCTGACGCGCAGCAGGCCGGTCAGCCGCGGCGCACCGCCCTGCGCCACGCAGACCGCATCGGCGTCGACGCTGCCGTGGGCGACGCCCGCGGCATGGATGGCACCGAGCCCGGCGGCGATCGCCTGCAGCAGCGCGCGCCGCCGCGGCACCGACGGCTGGGTCGCGAGCCACTGCAGCAGCGGCTCGCCGACCACGCGCTCGGTCACCACGTGCGCGACGCCGTGCTCGACGACCACGTCGTGGACCCGCGCGACGACCGGATGCACCACCGTCGCGAGCGCGCGGGCACGATGCCGCAACGCCGCCAACCGAGCCGGGTCGACGGCATCCGAGCGCTCGAGCACGACCTCGCGACCGAGCTCTGGATCGAACGCGATGGTCTGATCGACGTCCGAGGCGAGCCCGACGTAGCGGCCCACGCCGGCGTCGGAGTCCGTCATCGTTGCCGCGTGGCGCCGGCGTCAGCCCGCCGGCGTCGGGATCGTGCCGGCGTTCTTGAGCGCGAAGCCGGTCATGTCGCTGTACGTGTACGGCAGCGTCAGACCGCTGAAGGTCTGCACCATGTGCGAGGTGGGATCGGCCTTGTACGCGTACGGCTCCTGCAACGTCACGCCCCACACATAGCCGTCGAAGTCGACGCTCACGCCGTGGGCGTAGCTGGGGATGTCGATGGTGTCGACCACCGCGAGCGTGGTGGTGTCGACCGCGACCAGCGGATCGGAGGCGAGCCAGATCTTGCCGGCGCCGTCACCCATGCAGCCACCGCTGCCACCGACACCCATGGCGGTCTGCCAGGTCTGACTCTCGGGATCGAAGCGCGCGACGTCGAACGAGCACGCCCACACGAAGCCGTCGGAGTCCACCGTCATGCCGTAGCTGCTGATCGGCACCGGCCACACCTGGTGATCGAAGGTCAGCTTGTCGACGCGGGTGAGCAGGATGCCGCCCAGCATGGTGCCCCAGAAGTTGCCCTCGCCATCGACCGCACCGCCGTAGATGCCGTAGCCGTCGAAGGTCATCTCGCCGATGTGGGCCATGCCCAGCTGCGTGCCGGTGTCGCCATCGTGCAGGTAGACGTCGATGCCCGCGGCGCTCGAGCCGGTCGCGGTCCACACGTCTTCGTTGTCGTAGGCGCAGGTCTGGGCGTTCCACGTGCCGGGCGCCCACGCGACCGGAC
Source organism: Deltaproteobacteria bacterium (assembly GCA_016709225.1). Classification (NCBI taxonomy): domain Bacteria; kingdom Pseudomonadati; phylum Myxococcota; class Myxococcia; species Deltaproteobacteria bacterium. The sequence goes on from JADJEE010000012.1 coordinate 1,205,227, forward strand.
GCTGCGACTCGGTCTGGTAGGGCACGTGCCACAGCACGCACTCGTCCTGGCCCCACGGCAGGTAGGCCGCGCCGTTGGCGGTCGTGATCATGCCGTCGCCATTGACGTCGACACAACGCTCCGCGGTGGCCGCGACCTTGGTCAGGCCACCGGCACGGTTGGCGATCGCGACATCACCCGAGAGGTTCACCGAGGTGCGCGAGGGATTCCCCGCCTGATCAGGGCGCACGACGTAGCGGCCTTCCTCCACCATCGTGCGGGTGTTGATCTTCGACATCGTGCCTTCGCCGCTGTTGGCGATCCAGATGTACGAGAAGTCGAGATCGCCGTCGCCCCCGGTTCCGCCACCGCCGCCGCCGTGACTGTCGCCACCGCAGCCCTCGAGTCCGAGATCGCCGATGGCCTGCGCATCGAGCTTGACGTCGTCGTCGCCGCCGTCACCGTCGACGTTGCCGCTCGCGCTGTCGGTACCGGTCGCACTCAAGGTGCCGATGCCGTCGCCCGCGGAGTTGCTCGCCGAACCACCCTGGCCGCCGCGAGCATCGTCACCGCAGGCTGCCATCGCCGCGATCGCGAACCCCAGCACCGTGCGCCCTTGCACTCCGCGCGTCGACCTCGTCATGCCACCAGCGTATCAGTCCCGCCGCATCGCCGGCGTCACGCGGTGGGGCGGCTCGGCCCTCGCGCATGCGGCAGCGACGGGTGCGTGCGCGCGCTTGCAGGGATTGCGCGCGCCGTACTCCGCGGCGAGAGCGGCCTCGCGAGCCCGCGATGTGGCGTCGAACCACCCGAGCGATGTCGCGCCGTGCTGCGGTTGACGGGGTCGCGTCAGCCGGTATCCTCGCGAGTCCGTACCCCGCCGATGACCGCACAGAGCCACGTTCGCGTCCTGTATCGCCACGTCGAGATCGCGGCCGCGGCCACCGTCGCCGAGCAGGACGGCGGGCTGCGGTTCGTCAGCCTCGAGGCACCTCCGCCGGTACGAACCGTACTGCAGCTCGCGGCCGCGGACGGCAGCTCGACGGCGGTCGAGGTCGTGCGCGCCGTCGAAATCGCCGACGCCGCCGACCGCGGCTGCGTCGTGCGCGTGCTCGAAGCGAGCCCGCCAGCGCGGGTCGGCAGCGAAGGGCTCCCCGACGGTGTCGCGCCGCCGCGGCCCGAGCCCGCCGCGCGCGCGAGCGATCCGGACGCCAGCGACGCTGCGGGTGGAGCGACGGCGATGGTCGACGAGCCCGGGTACGGCGCGCACATGGCCGTGCCCGCGCCGGTGATCGGCGACGACGACTCCGAGCCGGTCGACGTCGGCGAGGCCTCCGCGAGCACGAGCGACGACGACGGCAGCGACGAGTCCGGCACCCCCGCGAAGAAGCGACGCGGGCGGAAACGACGATGAGCCTGCGGGGCCGACCGGTCCACGATGGTGATCGCGCCCGCGTGATCGCGCCGTCGGGTCCCGTGCCGGTGGAACGCTTCGATCGCGGTGTCCGAGCGCTGCGTCGGCGCATCGATCTCGAGCTCTTGCACGCCGACAACCTGCTCGAGCAGGAGGGCTACTTCGCGGGCAGCGACGCGCAGCGGCTGGCCGCGACCCAGCTCGCGCTCGCCGATCCGGAGGCCAGCTGCGTGTTGTGTGCGCGCGGGGGCTACGGCGCCACGCGTCTGCTGGCGGCCCTCGATCCCGAGCGCCTGCGCGCGCACCCCAAGCCGATCGTCGGCTTCTCCGACATCACGGCGCTGCTGTGCTGGGCGTGGATGCGCTGCGGCGTGGTCGGGCTGCACGGCCCGGTGCTGACCCAGATGTCGACCTTGGTGCCCGAGGATCTCGATCGCGTGGTCGACTGGCTGCGCGGCGAGGTGCCGGCCCCGCTGGTCGCAGAAGAGGGCTCGGTGCTCCACGGCGGCACCGTCGAGGGCACGCTGCTGGCCGGCAACATCGAGGTGCTGCGCGCGCTGGTCGGTACCCGCATGATGCCGAGCTTCGCGGGCGCGATCCTGGCGCTCGAAGAGATCGGCGAGCGCCCCTATCGCATCGATCGATCGCTGACGCACCTGCTCTCGAGCGGCGCGCTGCGGGGCATCCGCGGCGTGGTCGTGGGGCAGTTGATCGGCTGCGAGGAGCCGCCCGACGGTAACTTCGGGCCCACCGCCGCGCAGGTCGTCCACGAGCGACTCGCGACGCTGGGCGTGCCGGTCGTGACCGGCTTCCCCTTCGGCCACGACCACCAGCGCAACGCCGCGCTGCCGTTCGGGGCCCGCGCGCGGCTGTCGGCCGACCACTGCACGCTCGAGTTCCTCGAGCCCATCACGACGTGATCGCCGTGCGTGGATGCGCCGTCGCCGTTGTTGCTGCGCTTCGCCCGAGGCTGCTACGCTCCCGTAGCTGATCTCGCCCGTGATGATCGCGTCCATGTCGTGGTCGGTTCGCAACATCGCCTTGCTGGTCGCGGCGCTCTCGGTTGCATGGTGGCTGCTGCGTCGCCTGCTGCGGCCCAACCCCCAGCAGTTCGTGCACGCCCGGCTCGAGCAGGACGCGGCCGATCCGTTCAAGCGCTGGGTGCAGAACTGCTTCCTGGTGGTGACCGGCGACTGCGACTACGCCCACCTGCCGCGCGGCGAAGCACTGCGCATGCTGTCGTCGTGGTGGGATGTGCACGGGCCGACCGAGTTCCGACGCGAGCTGGCCGCGTTGCTCGACGCCGGTCGACCCGACAACGCGTGGGACCTGGTCCGCTACGTGTTGCTGTCGCGGCTCGGCGTGGCCGCGGGCTGGCTCGACGAGGCGGGCTCGTGGGCAGCGGTGCGTCCGGCCGCGCTGCGGCTGCAGGCGGCCTACGGCGAGTGGTCGGCGATGGCCCACGCGTACCTGCTCGCGCGCCGACAGGCACGCTCGCTGGCCGCCGACGGCACCGAGGACGACGCCTCGACCACCGCGATCCGGGACAACATCGCCCACCTCCACGGTGGACGCTGGCGCGAGCTGCCGTGGACGCTGCCGCTCGCGGAGCGCCATGGCTGACGAGACGCTGATCGAGCTCGAGCCCGATCGTCTGGGACCCCGCGGCGATGCGGCCGCCCGCGACGCCGACGGCAAGCCGATCTACGTCGCCGGTGCGATCCCCGGGGAACGCGTGCTCGCGCGCGTGTACAAGACCGGGCACGTCTGCACCGGCACCGACGTGGTCGAGATCCTGCGACCCTCGCCGCACCGCGTGAAGCCGCCCTGCCCGCTGTTCGGCCACTGCAACGGCTGCCAGCTGCAGCATGTCGACTATGCCCACCAGCTGGTGCTCAAGCGGGGCCTCGTCGCCGAGGCCCTGCGCGAGATCGGTGGCTTCGTCGATCCCGCGCTCGGCGATGTGTTGCCGGCACCCTCGCCGTGGCACTACCGCAACCACGCACGCTTCACGGTCAAGCACGGTCGACTCGGCTTCGTGCGACGACAGCGACGCGCGTTCTTCGAGGTCCCCACCTGCCTGCTGATGGAGCCGCGCATCGACGCCCTGCTGCAATCGTTGCAGGGTCGGCTGCACGAGACCACGCAGTGCAACATCCGCGTCGGCGCAGCGCCGACCTCGATCTCGATCCAGCCGCGGCTCTCGCTCGAACAGCCGGCGAGCGGCCAGGCTTACGTGGTCGAGTCGCTCGGCGGGCGCGAGTTCCGGGTCTCGACGCCGGCGTTCTTCCAGGTGCACCGCGCCCAGGCCGAGCGCATGGCCGCGCTGGTCTGCGACGCCGTCACGGCGATCGACGCGCGCGTCGCCGTCGACGCCTTCGCCGGGGTCGGCACCTTCGCGGCGCTGCTGGCCGCATCGGTCGAGGTGGTGATCGCGATCGAGGAATCCGGCCCCGCGGTGCGTGACGCCGCGTTCAACTTCGGCGGGCTCAGCAACGTCGTGCTGCGGCTGGGCAAGGCCGAGCTGGTGCTGCCGGCGCTGGTCGCCGAGGGCTTCGCGATCGACGCGGTGATCCTCGATCCTCCGCGCTCGGGTTGCCTGCCCGCGTCGCTCGACGCCGTGATCGCCCTCGCGCCGCGCCGCGTGGTGTACGTCTCCTGCGATCCGTCGTCGCTGGCACGCGATCTGCGGCTGCTGTGCGACCACGGCTACGTGCTCACGCAGGTGCAACCGCTCGACATGTTCCCGCACACCGCCCACGTCGAGAGCATTGCGGTGCTCGACTCGCGCGCCCGCGGGTGAGGCCGCAGCCGGGCCCGGGGTCCCCACCCGCGGGGCCGAGGGTGTACCCGGGAACGGCGCGTAGAAGCACCTCCTGTAAGATATTGATTGAAAATGAAATTAATTTTCATTATCTATGACACCCCGTGACCCGCGTCGCTGCCTCGACGGTGCTGTTGTTCGCGCTCGCCTGCGATGCCGACGAGCGCGACAGGCCCATGCTCGTGGGGCCCGATCCCAGCGGTGCGCCCATCGCCTCGTTGTCGACGCAGTGGCGCACGCGCTTCGACCTCGGCGACACCGCGTTCGAGCTGGCCTATCGCCCCGCGCAGGGGCTCGGCCCACTCTACGTGCGCACCGCATGTGCCTCGTGCCACGCCGACGACGCCAAAGGTCCGGGCTTCGTCACCAAGATGTCCGCCCCCGACGACGCGCCGCTGCCGTGGGGTGACACCGCGCGGCCGTACACCGGCGGCGGTGCGACGACGCCGATCGCACCGGGCGAGGGCGTGCGCACCGCGACGCGCATCGGCCCCGCGGTGTTCGGCCGCGGCTACATGGAGGCCATCGACGTCGCCGAGCTCGAGCGCGTCGCGGCCGAGCAGGCCGCGGTCGGCGATCGCATCCATGGGCGCATCCACCGGGTGTCGTGGCACTCCGCCGCCAACCCCGACGCGCGCTTCCACGACGCCGCCCCCGGCGACGATGCGCTGGTCGGTCGCTTCGGGCTCAAGGCCAGCATCGCCACGCTCGACGACTTCGCCGCTGGCGCGCTGGTCGGCGACATGTCGATCACGTCGCCCATGCGCCCCGACGAGCTCGCCAACCCCGACGGCATCACCGACGACGAGCTCCCCGGCGTCGACGATCGCCTCGAGACCGTGAACCTACTGGCGGACTACGTGCGCATGCTCGAGATCCCGTCGCGCGTCGACGACGACGCCCAGCGGGCGCGGGGGCGGGCGCTGTTCGCCGAGGTCGGCTGCGCGCGCTGCCACGTGCCGAGCCTGCGCACCGCGGCGAGCTGGCCGCTGCCGCAGCTCGCCGACATCGACGCGCCGATCTACAGCGACCTCTTGCTGCACGACATGGGCGAAGCGCTCGCCGACGGCGTGCGCGAGGGCGACGCGGGCCCCCGCGACTGGCGAACCGCACCCCTGATGGGCCTGCGTCACCTGCGATCGTATCTCCACGACGGACGCACCGACGACCTCGACGACGCCATCGTCGCCCACGGCGATCCGGATTCCGAGGCGTTCGATGTCGTCACCGACTACCTCGCCCTGCCCGACGACGACCGCGACGATCTGCTCGCGTTCGTCGGCAGCCTCTGACACCCGAACGAAAGCCACGCCATGACCTGCCCCGTTCATCCCCGAGTCCTTCGCGCCGCGCTGTTCGCCCTCGTGACCGCGGCCTGCGCTGCCAACGACGACGACCCCGAGCAGGTCGCGATCGATCGCGTCAAGCAGATCGTCGCGCGCGAGCTCGACGGGCTCGTCGCCGGGGCCGAGGGGTTGCGCACGACCGCCCCGGCCCCGGACGCCGATGGTTGGAACGCCCAGGCCGATGCCACCGCGGTGGCCGACATGCGCGCGCATTGGGGTGACGCGCGCGATGCCTACGAACACGTCGAGGGCGCGATCGCGGTGCTGTTCCCCGACCTCGATGCCGCCACCGACGAGCGCTACGACGGCTTCATCGCCGAGGCGCCCGACGACGACCTCTTCGACGACCAGGGCGTGATCGGCATCCACGCGGTCGAGCGCGTGCTGTGGGCCGATACCCAGCCGGGCTGGGTCGTCGAGTTCGAGTCGGCGCTGCCGGGCTACCAACCGGCCGCGTACCCGGCCGACGCGACGCAGGCGACCGCGTTCCGCGAGCAACTGCTCACGCGCCTCGTCGACGACACCCATCGCATGCGCGACGACTTCGAGCCGCTCGCGCTCGACGCCGCGGCTGCGTACGGCGGCGTGATGGGCTCGATGGCCGAGCAAGCCGAGAAGATCTCGCTGGGTGCCACCGGCGAGGACGAGTCGCGCTACGCCCAGCGCACGCTCGCCGACATGCGCGCCAACCTGGCCGGCGCGCGCGAGATCTTCGATGCGTTCACACCGTGGCTGCAGGACGCCGGGGCCCACGATGTCATCGACGATGTCCACGCGCAGCTCGACGTGGTCGCGGCGGCATACGACGCCATCGAGGGCGACGCACTGCCGGCGGTGCCGGCGACCTGGTCGGCCACCGCGCCCAGCGAGGCCGACCTGCAGACCCCGTACGGCCAGCTGTGGCAGCTGCTGCAGCAGCAGAACCAGGCCGACACCGGCGTGGTCGCGCGCATGCTCGACGGTGCCGATCGGCTCGGCATCCCGGTGTCGCCGTGACGCGACGCCACGCGCTCGCGCTCGTGCTCGCGCTGACGTCGTGCGCGGACGAAGCTGGCGACGACCCCGAGGTCTTCATCGCGCTGCAGCGCGACTTCGCCGACTTCCAGCGCTGGCCGGTGTTGTGGCAGGGCGACGGCGAGACCGTGCCGGGCCACCCCGCCGGAGCGCGCACCGTCTACGGCGACGTGCATGCCGACGGCGAGGTGTTCGGCGTCGGCAGCATGCTCGTCAAGACCATCGAGGTCGACGCCGCCGATCTCGACCCCGCTGCCGCCGCTGGGCCGCTGGTGTTCGCGATGGTCAAGCGCGGCGGCGGCTTCAACCCCGAGGCCAACGGCTGGGAGTGGTTCGAGCTGACCATCTCCGACGACGGCCAGCCGCTGGTGGTCTGGCGCGGCGAGAAGCCGCCCAACGGCGAGTGCTACGGCTGTACGCCGGGGCTCATGCCCGGTGTGGACCTCGAGATGGCCAGCTGCACCGGCTGCCATGCCGGCGCCGGCGACAACGACCTGGTCTACTCGGTGCCGCTGCCACGCTGATCCGTGGCGATCACAGCCCGCGGTCCTGACACACCGCCTGCTCGCTGACGTTGACCTTCTTGCTGTCCGCGACCGCGGCCTTGGCCTTCGCGATGAAGGCCGCACGATCGGCCTGTGCGAGCCCGGTGAGGATGAAGCACTCGTCGTGCTCGCCTTCGCGGCCCCAGTGTCCGGTCGCACGCACGACCCCGGCGACGCCCGCGACCGCCTCGTCGAGTCGCTGCGAGGCCGCCGCGTCGGTGCCATCACCAGGGCTGAAGAAGCTGACGACGAGGTCGTAGCTGCGACCGGGCTCGACGGCCGCGATCGGCTCCGCCGGCTGTGGCTCGTCGGGCACCGCGGTCGCGTCGGGCGGCGTGTCCGGCGGGGGTTGCTTGGCCGACGAGTGGCAGGCGATTGCGAGCAGCACAGAGGTGAGGAGGATGGGGGAACGCACGGGCGGCTGCGAGTGTGCCATCGCTCGCCGCCCGCGTGCGCGTGGTCGATGGCGCCGCCGCGGACCCACGCCTGCGCGAGGTCTTCGGCGACGGGTGGGTCGGGGCACCACGCCGCAATGTCCAGCACTGCCCCTTGGCCGCGGTCTCGATGTGCCGGAAGCCCACGGTCGGCGGCCGTGGCACCGGGCTTGCTGGACGCCGCGGCGTGACCACCGAAGTCGTGAACTTGTTGCTGGAGAAGGCCGTCGACGTCGGCTCCAAGCTGCTGGGCGTCGTCGTCCTCTGGATCGTCGGGCGCTTCGTCATCCGGGCGATCCAAGCCGTACTCGAGCGCAGCCTCCGGGCACGCGCGGTCGAGAAGACGCTCATCACCTACGCCGACAACATCGTCAACGTGCTGCTCAACATCATGTTGGTGGCGGCGCTGCTCGGGTTCGTCGGCATCGAGACCACGACGTTCGCGGGACTACTCGCCGCGGCCGGCCTCGCGATCGGTGCCGCGTGGGGTGGCTTGCTGGCAAACTTCGCTGCCGGCGCGTTCCTGGTGCTGCTGCGCCCCATCAAGAAGGGCGACTTCGTGGCGGCTGGCGGCTTCGTGGGTACCGTCGAGGAGATCGGGATGTTCGTCACCGTCATCAACACGATGGACAACGTCCGCACCATCGTCGGCAACGCCAAGGTCTTCGGCGAGCCGATCCAGAACTTCTCGACCAACCCCTATCGCCGCGTCGACCGGAGCGCCCAGCTCGCCCATGGGGCCGATCACGCCCGCGCGATCGCGATCCTGCGCGAGGCAGTGTCGGCGATCGAGCACGTGCAGACCACGCCGGCCCCCGACATCGAGGTGCTCGAGTTCAACCTCGCCGGCCCGGTGCTCGCGGTGCGCCCCTACTGCCACAACGACCACTATTGGCAGGTCTACTTCGATACCAACCGCGTGATTCGCGAGGCACTGGGCGCGGCCGGCTTTGCGGTGGCCGAGACCCATCATCACGTGCGCTCGTAGCCGCGCCGACGCCGGTCGTGCACGGGCGTACACAGCCTCGCATGCCCGGCCACGCAACCGCGGCATTCGACCGCCGTCTAGCGGGCCATGGGGTTCTTCGACAAGGCCAAGGCATTCATGGGCGGCAAGGGCATGGCGGACGTCTCGATCACGGTGATCGAGCGTCAGCCTGCGGCGACCGCGACGTTCCCAGTGACCGACAGCGTGTTGAAGGGCACCATGGTCATCGACGTGAAGCAGGACTGCACCCTGCTCGCGACCAAGTACGAGCTGTGGCTGTACGTGAAGAAGGACGGCGCCGAGCACCCGAACTTCGTGTGCTCCGCCAAGGACCCCGAGCCCAACACGTCGTACGGCGAGGGCTGCCTGATCATGCCCTGTGAGCTCAAGGCGGGGCAGAGCATCCGGCAGTCGTGGCTCGTGATGGACGTCGACCTCGCCAAGGTGCTCGCGAACAACGGCATCCACGATCCGAACGCAGCGGTCGACAACCCCAACATCCGCCTGCAGGTGAAGTGCATCGCCGACGTGAAGGGGTCGCCGTTCGATCCCAGCGCGGAGGTCGACGTGCGCCTGGTCGGCGGCTGACGTCCGGGTGGCGCGGCTTCGCGCCGACGCGGGGGCCTTGATCGAATCGACGCACCGGCGGTCTCCCGCAGGCACGTCATGTCTGCCCGCACCGTCCCGCTCGCCACCCTCGGGGTGCTCGCCGTCGCCGGCGGCCTCGCGCTCCCCTCCACGCCCGCGGGCCTCGACGTCGCGCCGCCGCGCGAAGAGCCGCGCGACGGCGGCACGCCGCTGGTCGCCGCCAGCATGATCGCGGCGGCGACCAACGCAGCCTCGGCGACCTGCACCAAGCCCAAGCCGGTCAAGCTGGCCAGCGCCTGGCGCACGTGCACGTGGGACGGCGAAGGCAAGAAGCCGCAGGCCTGCGCCAAGTACGGGCCCGTCATGTCGGACAAGTGCGCCGCCGAGGCCGGTCGCAGCTCGGGCGTCGAGGTCGACTACCGCTTCTTCGGCGAGGTCGACTGTCGCTCTTCGGACCGCAAGGATGCGATCCACCGCATCGTCATCCACAACGGCGACACCGGCGCGAACAACAACGAGAACTGGAAGTGCCGCCCATCTTCGGCGCACTACACCGTCGACCGCGACGGCAAGATCTTCCAGCACATCGGCGAGGAGCGGGTGTCGTGGCACGCCGCGCCGGAGAACCACGACACGGTCGGCATCGAGCTCGCCATCAAGCGCAAGTACGGTGGCACGTGCAACTCGCTGCCCAAGGTCGCGAAGATCGCGGCCGCCGAGGGCATCGCCGAGGAGGACGTGATCGCGGATCTGTGCGGCCCGACGCTCGCGCAGTACCAGGCACTCGCGAAGCTGGTCGACGACATCGGCAGCCGGCACGCCATCGCGAGCACCGACGGCATCTTCGGGCACTGCGAGGTGGTCGGCACCTCGCACGGCGACCCCAAGGCCTTCGACTGGCGGCGCGTCGGCGTGGCCCCCCGCAAGGCCAAGAACATCTGCGGCTGGTATCACGTGATGGCGATCAAGGGCACGGTCATCGGCATGCTGCCGAAGAAGGGTGGCACGCTGCTCAAGCTCGACATCGGCGCCGGCTCGGACATCGAGGCCGGCGATCACGGCTACATCGAGAACGACGCCGAGGTCATCAAGGGGTGGTTCACGGTCGACAGCGTCGATGCCACCAGCGCGATGGCGTGGGTACCGGTGCCGTTCTCGCAGATGGTGGGCAACCTCGCGGCGACCGTGGTCGCGACCCCGGGCCGGACGCCCGCGCCACTCGCCGGCAAGGCGCTCGGCGGCGCAGCGGCGGGTACCACGGCCAGTGCCAAGCCGAGCCTGGGCTCGTGCGAGAGCGACTACACCTACTGGAAGTCGGGGCGCATCCGGAGCTGGACCACCAACGACGACGGCACGCTCGCGACGCTCACGCTGGAGGGCGTCGGCTGGAAGCACCGCGTGTGCGACGACGCAGCGGGGATGATCTACGTCGGCGACGCATCCGACGCGTACGTCACCGATGCAGGCGGCACCAAGCTGCGCTTTCGCATGACGAAGGTGGACGAGACCACTGCCGTCGCGCGCGTGTTCGAAGGCAAGGTGCGCGAGGCCGACCTCGGCAGCAGTCGTCGCGTGGTGGTCCGCGCGAAGAAGTGAACGTAACCGGCGATCGAATCGCGGCGGCGAAGGTCCAACGCCGCCGGAGACCCTCCCGATGTCGAACACCACCAAGCGCACCGCCACCTGCCTCGGAATCATCGCCCTCGTCACCACCGTCGGCGTGGTCGGCTCGGCCGCCGCTGCCCCCGCCAAGGGAAAGCTCGGGCTGGGCGGCAACATCGTGCAGAACCTGCCCAGCACACCCGCCGCGGCACCGGCCACCATCACGCCGGCCGACGCGAAGAAGCTCATCATCGACGGCACGCCGGGCGACTGGAAGTTCATCACCACCCGCACCGGCGCGCTGACCTCGGGCGCGCGGGTCAAGGTCGGCAGCGACTACTCGGGTCACTGTCTCACGTACAAGTCGCAGGATCGCGGCATCAACCTCGGCCACGTGTCCGACTGCAGCAAGACCAAGGGCGGTGACAACATCGCGTTCGAGAAGACCGTCGGCGACACTGCAGGCGCCGAAATCCACTACGGCGATGTGGTGGCGATCTCGATCGCGCGCGACGGCGATCGCGGCTACATCTGCTACGGCGAACGCGACCACGGCATCAACCTGAACTGGGGAAAGAACGACGCCGAGTGCAAGGCCCGCGCGGGCAGCAAGGGCAACGGCGCGGTGCAGTGGAAGCTGCTCCCGCCCGCCGGCAGCTCGAAGAAGGTCGGCGACACCGTGCAGCTCGGCGATCGCTTCGCGATGCACAGCATCGTGATCGACAAGCCGGTGGTGAAGTGCGCGCGCATCTACGCGGCCGGCGTGACGCCGACCTGGTGGGCCGGTGATCTCAAGTGGCGGGGCGACTGCATGCACCACGAGCTGATCTGGACCCACAAGGATTTCCTGAAGCAGCTCGGCGAGGACCCGAAGGCGCTCGCGCTGCAGTTCGTGCCCGGCCAGTACCGCGCGGTGCTCGAGAAGCTGCTGTAGCCGTTCTGGAACCCGCGGGCGTCAGCCGGTGCCGCTGCCGCTGCCGCTGCCGCTGCCACTGCCGCTGCTCGACCCGCCGCCGTCACACGCACCGCATCCGTACTCGACCAGCTCGTCGGTGCACAGCTCGTCCCACTGGCCATCGCAGCAGTACGCATCGATCGCGCACACGCAGGTCTGGATCTCCGGATCCAGGCACCCAGGCGCCATCGATGGCGTGCAGCACGTGACGTCATCGGACGGCGGCGGCATGCAGTCACCACAGCCGTTGGCTGCGATCGCGTCGACGCAGACGTCGTCCCACGCGACGTCGCAGCAGAAGGGATCGCTGGCGCAGACGCACTGCGCCAGCGGTCGATCGCCACAGCCGGGGCCGTCGTGGGGCTGGCAGCACTCGAGCAGGCTGACGTCGACCCCCTGCGGGCCCGGCATGTCGCATGACCCGCACGACAGGATTTCGACGTGGGACACGCACAGCTCGTCCCACGCGGACGCGCAGCAGTACGGATCCGCCGTGCACACGCAGTCCTGCACGGTCGTGTCGCCGCAGCCGGATCCCGACGCCGGCAGGCAGCACTCGCCGTCGTTGTGCGGTGGCGGGTCGCCGCGGTTGTCGTCGCCGTCGCCGGCCCCGAGGTCGAACACCGGCGCCGACCCGCCGCCGGCGCCGTCACCCGACGACGCGCCATCGGTGGTGGCCTCCGGCCCGCCACCGGCTCGCGTACCGCCGCCGACCTCGTCGCCACCGGGCGCCATCGTGCCGCCGTCGCCGGTCGTCGCCCCCGATGGTTGCGGCAGATCGTCGAACGGGAGGATGCAGGCGGCCGGAGCCGACATCGCCGCCATCGCGACGGCGCGAGCGAGCACGGTCCTCGCCATGGCGTCAGCCGACCGGCGTCGTGAAAGGCGGCGCGCCGGAGCAGGTCCACTCGAAGTGATCGAGTGCGACCGCGCTGTCGTACTTGCCGTTGTTCATGTCGAAGATCGAGAACACCAGCGTGATGACCTCGCCGGCACGCACGGGCGCGTTGGTGGCGAGCCAGCGCGTCGCGGCGTGGCCCTGCATCGCGAAGCCCGCGAGCTCCGGCGCGGCACACTCACCACAGCTCGCGCTGGGCGCGTCTTTGTAGTCGAGCAGCACCGTGTTCACCGAGATGGGGTTGCCACCCTCGTCGAACGAGATGTTGCCCGTCCACGACTCCGACTCGAGCCACGCGATGTACATGTCCGAGAACGGCGCCGCGTGGTTGACGTAGTCAGGGTACTCCGCCGTGAAGAACGCGAACTCGTACGAGAGTCCGTCGACGTTGCCGGGCACCTCGGTCTCGACCCGCAGCTCGGCGTAGTCGTAGGCGCCACCGCCCCGCTGGAACAGCTCCTCGATCGAATTGGAGCAGTCACCCGAGCCGACCAGCTGGGGGTCGTCGCTGCAGTCGACGCCCGAGTCGGACACGCTGCGCACGTCGATCGGCGACGGCAGCACCCCGAGCACCTCGTCGCTCAGCTGCGTGCTGGGGCACTGCAGCGGGTTGCACGACGGGTCCTCGATCTGCAGCTGCGCGGGCGTGCGGGGCAGCTGCCCCGCCTTGCCCGTCGACAACACGACGAAGCGCTCGCCTTCGCGCGGGCCGTACTCGCCGGAGGTCCCGATGACACCGCGGTGCACCATCATCGCAGAGCTGTGACCGCGGAAGCTGCCGTGCACCGTCGCGTCGCCGGGACAACCCATGCCGAGCGCGTGGATCGGATCGTCGTCGTCGTCGCACGGGTCGTGCGTCGGTGGCTCGCACGATGCCGGCGCATCGGGGAGCGCGACGTCGAAGCGCAGTGACGTGGTCTCGCCCGGGCCGTCGTCCGCCACCGTGCCGGCATCGTCCGCACTGCCGGTCGCGGGTGTGGTCACCGAGCCTTCGTCGCCGGGCCCGCTGCCACCGGTGCCGTCGCCACCGGCGTTCGAGCCGATGAAGCCGTGCACCTCGCAGGCCAGCAGCAGGCTGATCGCCGCCCCCAGCCCCGCGTTGCGTCGCGCCTCCACCATGGTCCCACCATAGCCCAGGTCGGCGCCACGGCGCCACCCTCGGACTTTCAGTCGGGGCTGTCGGTGCCCGCGATCGCGCGACGAACGGCCTGGGCATAGGGCCCGTCGCCGGAGCTGGCCAGGAACGCGTCGGCCTCGGCCCGCGCCTCGTCCATGCGACCCAGTTGCGCGAGCGCACGGATCGAGATGGCGCGGCGCTCTTCCACCAGCGCGCCCTCCGGGTACTCGCGCGCGTGCTGCTTCGTGAGCGCCAGTGCGGCCGCGGGATCGCTCGTCAGCTGCTTGCGGGCACGGGCGACCAGCTTGGCCTCCTCGAGGTACCGGTTCGCGTCGGCACTGGGGGCGTCCACGGTCGCAGCGTCGGCGCCGTCGCGCTCGCGCGTCGACGCACGAGCGGCGTCGTCACGGGCGGGCCGGCGCTCCTTGGTGGGTGCGAGGTCGACCTCGGCCGCGGCGACCGGCGGCACGTCATCGGTGATCACGATCGGCTCGGCGTCGGGCACCGGCTCGGGCCGCGGCGGCGCGACGACGGTGGGGCTCGACCTACGCTCGGGCACGGCGATCGGCGCGGCGGCGACCGGCGCTTGCACGTGCGTCTCCGCAGCCGCGGGCACCGTGGGTGGAACGGACTGCGACGCGGGGTTGCGCAGCGCCAACCAGCCCGCCGCAACCACGCCGATCGCGAGTCCGCCCACCAGCCCCAGCGTCTTCGCGCCGGCGGCCTTGGTGGCGGCGGCCAGCGGTGCCGCCGGCTCGATCGCGATCGCGCCGCGCAACGCGGCCAGTCCGCCGGCGTGATCGAGGCCGACCACGCGGGCACCGGCGACCTGCGCGAGGTCTGCACGCAATCCAGCGGCGGCGCCGGGATCGTCGAGCCAACGGGTCGGCTCACTCATCGATTCGTCACTCATGCACCTGCTCCGACAATCGCCTTGCCTGCGCGGGGCTCCGCCGCGGGTGGATCCGACGAGAGCCGCTCGTGGACCCTTGCGAACTCGCGGCGGGCGGCGTGCAGCCGCGAGTAGACCGTGCCCACCGGAATGCCGAGCGCGCGCGCGATGGCATCGCACGACTCGCCCTCGAGCTCGAACAGCACGAACACCGCGCGCTTGTCCACCGTGAGGGCATCGAGCGCCCGCTGCACGCGGTCGAGCGCCTGTCGCGACTCGGCTGCATCACCGGGGGTGGCCCCGGCGGCGGCTGCGAGCACGATGGAATCGGTGTCGGCATCTTCGAGCTTTCGCTTGGTCTTCTTGCGGCGATCGGATGCGACTCGGAAGGCAATCTCGGCCAGCCACGTGGTGGGCTTCGCGGGGCCGAGCACGAACCCACCGCGGCGGTGGGCGACGAGGAAGACCTCTTGGAGATGATCGGCGACGTCTTGTCCCTGCACCCCCAAGCGCAGCAGGAAACGGGCGACGAAGTCGGCGTGGGCGCGGTAGAGCGCTTCCGCGTCCAGGTGCTCACCGGTCACGACCGGAAGGAGGGTCCCACGGTCTGCATGGCTCTTCCAGGCCTTTCCCTTCGCAGCTGTCAGCGATCGCACGCACGTGGCAAGGTGTTTCGCAGAGGTCCGCGCCTGGGCTGGCGCCGCCCCGCCTCACGGCGACCAGATGAGGAATGTGAAGCCCACCCTGGCGAGCACGCCGAAACGCGCATACGCCCGGCTGACCAGCTCCGAGCGCTGGGTGAGACCCTCGAACACCGGCCGCGTGACGCCGACCAGGCCCTCGACGCCGAGATCGAGCCCGAAGCGATCGGTCAGGCGGACCTCGAGGTGGGCCCCGATCGGCACCGCCAGCCACGGGAGGGTCGAGCTGGTCGCCCGTGCGAACCCCTGCCCGGCCGCCAGCGCCGCGCCGGCGAGGAAGCCGCCACACCCACGCGGATGCAGGCGACCGAAGCTGCGGCCACCGCAGAGATCCGCGCGCCCCGCGACCGCCGAGAACAGCGCCCCGGCGTCCCCGACCCGCTCGCGCCCCGACGAGACCCCGACCGCCCCGAACCCGAGATCGAGCGCGTCGCGCCACCGCGCGACCAGGCCGAAGTGGACCCCACCGCCGACCCCCGGCGGCATGCCGAAGGACAACACGCCATCGAGGCTCGCGCGCAGGCTCCACGGCGATACGCGACCGGTCGCAGCTGGCGGCCGCGGGCGCGTGAGGTTGGCCGGCACCTCGTCGTCGTGCGCGGGCGCGGGCGCGGGCGCGGGCGCGACGTCGTCGTCGCCGCGGGTACCCGCGGTCGGATCGCCCGACACGGCCTCGATCAGTGTCGCGTCGATCGCGAGCGCGATCGCGAGTCCGACCACTGCGTGCAGGTCGGCGCAGCGCTTGGGCGCGGGCTCGAAGCGACGCACGGCGATGACGTGCTCGTCGCGGCGCAGCGTGAACGCCAGCTTGTAGGGATCGCGGGCGTCACCGACGACCTCGACCACCAACCGCGGATCGAGATCGTCGATGTCGAGCCAGGTTCGGATCTGCGTGACCAGTCGCGCGCGATCGAGACACGTCGCGCCAGCCTTCACGGCCACGGCGTCGGCCAACGCCTGCGCCGCCGGGTCGTCGGTGGGCGGCGCGACGACCTCGGCAGGCGCGACCACGGCCTCGCCGGGCGCGACCACGGCGTCGCCGGGGTGTGCGATGGCATCGGCCGCCGGCACCCCGCGGGCGGGCCCCGGCGTCGGCGCCAACGACAGCACCAACGACGCCGCTGCGATCACGCGTCGACCGTGGCACGAGCGAGGATCGCGGCCACGTCGACGTCGGCGGGCAGCGTGCCGTAGATCGCTGGCGCATCCCGTGCGAGGCGCGTGCGACAGAACGCGTCGGCGACCGCAGGGTCGCCGTGCTGGACCAGCAGCGCACCCTCGAGCGCGAGCGCGAGCGCCTGCACCAGGGTGCGCGCGCGCGGCTCGAGCTCACCGCCGCGCAGCAGCGCCTCGATGCCGCGCACGTGCTCGGCCAGCTCGCGCCGCTGCGCCGCCGCCGGTCGCACCTCGTCGAGCAGCATCGTGAGCGCGTCGGGCTCGCGCTGCAGCGTGCGCAGGACGTCGAGGCAGATGACGTTGCCCGAGCCCTCCCAGATCGAATTGAGCGGCGCCTCGCGGTACAGCCGCGGCATCATCGTCTCCTCGACGTAGCCGATGCCACCGTGGCACTCGAGCGCCTCGACCACGACGCCCGGCACGCGCTTGTTGATCCAATACTTGGCGACCGCGGTGGCCAGCCGCGCGAAGGCCCGCGCCGCAGGATCGTGGGCGCCCTCGTCGAACGCGCGGGCGACCCGCAGCCCGAGCACGGTGGCGGCCTCGATCTCGACCTCGAGGTCGGCCAGCACCGCACGCATCAGTGGCTGCTCGAACAACCGCTTGCCGAACGCGTTGCGCCCGCGGGTGTGGTGCAGCGCCTGCGTGAGTGCCTGCCGCATGAGCCCCACGGGCGCGACCGCAGCGTCGATGCGGGTGTGATGCACCATCTCGATGATGGTCGCGACACCGCGGCCCTCCTCGCCGACCATGCGCGCCCACGTATCGGCGTACTCGATCTCGCTCGACGCGTTGCTGCGATTGCCGAGCTTGTCCTTCAACCGCTGGATGAAGAAGTTGTTGCGAGTGCCGTCGTCGCGAAAGCGCGGCACCAAGAAGCAGGTGAGCCCGCGCTCGGTGTGCGCGAGCGTCAGGAAGCCATCGGACATCGGCGCCGAACAGAAGTACTTGTGCCCGGTCAACAGGTACGCCTGCCCGGGGCCGCCGGTGCCGAGCGGGCGGGCGCGGGTGGTGTTGGCGCGCACGTCGGAGCCGCCCTGCTTCTCCGTCATCGCCATGCCGAAGGTCGCGGCGTGCTTCTGTTCGACCGGCACGAAGCGCCGGTCGTAGCGCTCCGAGACCAGCTTGGGCTCCCACACCGCGGCCAGCTCCGGCTGCACGCGCAGGGTTGGCACCGCCGCGTAGGTCATCGCCATCGGGCACAGCACGCCGGCCTCGACCTGCGTCATCAGGTAGACCAGCGCCGCGTGGGCCACGTGCGCGCCCGGCCGTGGGTCGTGCCACGCCAGCGAGTGCACACGGTGCTGCATCGCGATGCCCATCAGCTCGTGGTACGCGGGGTGGAACTCGACCTCGTCGATGCGCTGGCCGTACCGATCGAAGGTCTTGAGGAGGGGCTTGTGCTCGTTGGCCAGCGCGCCGAGCTCGAAGACCTCCGGCCGACCGAGCGCGCGGCCGAGCGCATCGCACGGCGCCAGCGCCCACTCGCCGCCCTCGCGCCGCACGCCCTCGCGCAGCGTGGGGTCGCTGCCGAACAGATCGTAGGCGGGCATCGGACCCGGCACGTTGTGCACCTCGTGGGTCGGCAGCGCGACGATGGGGCCATGGTCGGACATGCCGGCATTGTACCCGCGCGGCGCGGAAACCTCCGTTGGGACCAGGAACCCCGGGAACCCCGCCCTACCCCGGCACGTGGGCCATCGAACAACGGCATGGCAAGCGCGCACACGGATCCACCCACGGCCGGCCAAGGACCCTGCGACATGGCGCAGCCTTCTGGTCGGGCCCGCTTGGACCCCACGCCGCATGCTCCGTTGGTGCGCCGGGCGCTGCGTAGCCTCGGGGTCGACGCCGATGCGATCGACGATGCGATGCAGGATGTCTTCGCGGTGCTCGTGCGCCGGCAGGGCGACTTCGATCGCGAGCGCTCGCTGGTCAACTGGATCTGGGGCATCGCGCGCGGCGTGGCCTCGACCCACCGCCGCTCCCGTCGACGTCGCGCGGCGTTGCTCGAGGCGCTGTGCGCCGAGCCGACGCCAGCTTCGCCGCAGCCCGACGACGTCGTCGCGCGCACCCGCGCGGCGCGGCGCATCGCCGAGTTCGTCGCGCGGCTGCCCGCGATCCACCGCGAGGTCTTCGTGCAATCGGAGCTGCAAGGCCGCGCGGGGCCCGAGATCGCCGCGGCGCTCGGGCTCAACCTCAACACCACCTACGCACGCCTGCGAGCCGCGCGTCAGCGCTTCGAGGCCACGTTCGTCGAGCCCGACGGTCGCGGGCGCATGCCAGCCTGGCTGGCGTGGTTGCCGCTGGTACCCAAGCCGTGGCTGACCGCGAGCGTGGGTGCATCGTTGGTGGCGATGTCGGCGGCGGTACCCACCACCGCGTTGGGCGGCCGCGACCTCGACCCCGCGCCGCGTCCGACCATCGCCGCGCGCGAGCCGTCGGCGACCGCACTCGCAACGAGCCCGAGCTCGCCACGGATTCACGGCGCGACGGACAAGGACGTCGACATGAAGCCCACGCGAACCATCGCCACCGCCGTCGTCGCCACCACCGTCGCGCTCACCGCGGGCACCGCAGCCGCGGCGCCGGCCAAGGCGCGTCGCGCCGAGCCCCAAGCAGCGAACGACACCGACGCCGACGAGGCCGCGCGCAAGGACGGCAGCGGCAACATCACCGCGGTCTACGATTTCGTCGAGGGCGATCGCCTGACCGGCGAGGTGCTGAGCCCGACCGGCACGCAGGTCGACGCTCGCGCCAAGCTCAAGTTCCCCAGCCTGCTCACGCTGCGCGGCCACTTCCTGCCCGAGCTGATCCAGCTCGGGCGCGAGCTGTGACGTCCGGCCTCGCGCCGCGACCATGATAGATTGGGCGCCGCGCAGCGATGCGCGCGCCCGATGCGGATCCTCTACTTGTCGCAGTACTTCCCGCCCGAGATGGGCGCGCCGGCGGCACGGGTATCGGAGCTCGCGGCGCGTTGGGTGGCCCGCGGACACGAGGTCGCGGTGCTCACGGGCTTCCCCAACCACCCCACCGGGGTGATCCCGCCAGAGTACCGCGGACGCGTGCTGCAACGCGAGCGCTACCGCGGCATCGAGGTGCTGCGCACGTGGATCTACGCCGCGCCCAACAAGGGCGTGCTGCGACGCGGGCTCGCCTATGGCTCGTTCGCCGGCTCGTCGGTGCTGCTGGGCGGGCTCGCACGCGAGGTCCGCCGCGCCGACCTGGTGCTCGCGACCTCGCCACAGTTCCTGTGCGCGCTGTCGGGGCTCGCGCTCGCACGCGCGTGGCGGGTGCCCTACGTGCTCGAGATCCGCGATCTGTGGCCGCAGAGCATCGTCGAGGTCGGCGCGCTGCCACCCTCGCACCCGATCGTGCTGGGGCTGCGCGCGCTCGAGCGCTTCGCCTACGCCCAGGCCGATCTGCTGGTCGGCGTGACCGACTCGTTCGCCCGCATCTGGCGCGAGCAAGGCGTCGATCCGCAGAAGATCCGCACCATCAAGAACGGCGTCGACCTTGGCTTCTTCCGCCCCGACCAGGACGGCCGCGCCATGCGTGCGACGCTCGGGCTGACCGACGACGCGTTCGTGGTCGGCTACATCGGCACCATCGGCATGGCCCACGGTCTGGGTACGCTGCTGGACGTGGCCGAGCGTCTGCGCGACCACCCCGGGATCGAGTTCGTGTTGGTCGGCGAAGGTGCGCAGCGCGGCGCGCTCGAGCAGGAGGCACGCGCCCGCGGCCTCACCCACGTGCACTTCGTCGGCCAGCTGCCGCGCGCGCAGATCCCCGCGGTGCTCGCCGCCACCGACCTCCCGGTGGTGATGCTCAAGGACACGCCGCTGTTCGAGACCGTGCTGCCGTCGAAGCTGTTCGAGATCATGGGCTGCGCGCGGCCGTTGCTGCTGGCGGTGGGCGGTGAGGCCAAGCAGCTCGCGCTCGAGGCCGACTGCGGCTGGGTCATCCCACCCGAGGACGCCGACGCGATGGCCGACGCGATCCTCCGGGTGCGAGCGTCGCCCGACGAGGCCGCGCGACGCGGCCGCGCCGGACGGGCCTACGTCGAGCAGCACTTCGATCGCGAGCAGCTCGCCGATCGCTATCTCGACGAGCTACGAGCGCTGGTCGGCGGTTAGGCGCGCCGCTTGGCACGGCGCGGAGCTGCCGCGCGCGGGGCCGCGGCGCCGAGGTACTGCGCGAGCGCGTCGCCGAGGTGATCGAACACGCGGCGTACCCGGCCGGCGCCACGCAGATCTTCGTGCATGACCAGCCACGCCTCGAGCTCGAACGCCACCGCCGGCAGCACCCGCCGCAATCGCTCGTCGCGGGCCGCGATGCCGTGCTGGCACACCCCGATGCCGACCCCGGCCCGCACCGCCGCGAGCTGGGCGAGGTCGTTGTCGCAGCGCACTGCGAAGTCGCGAGGCCGCGCCGACACCCCGAGATGCCCGAGCGCGTCGATCAGCCCCCGCTCCCGATCGGCCCCCACCAGCACGTGCTCGAGCAGATCGCCGACCGCACGCGGTGGCTCGCGCACCGCGAGGTAGTCGACGCTGGCGTAGAGCCCGAGGCCGACCACGCCGACCTTGCGCGTCACCAGGCCCTGCTGGGTCGGCCGCACCATGCGGATCGCGACGTCGGCGTCGCGCCGCAGGAGGTCTTCGTTGCGGTTGGACAGCGAGAGCTCGAGCTGCAGCCGCGGGTGCGCCCGCAGCAGCCCGGCGACCAGCGGTGGCAGCACCTCGGCGCCGACGATCTCGCTACAAGCGACCCGCACGGTGCCGCGATCGTCGTCGACGCCACCGGACAGCGACCGCACGATCGCGCGGGTACTGGCGGCGATCGACTCGGCGTACGGCACCGTCGTGCGCGCGAGCTGTGTCGGCACCAGGCCGTTGCTCGCGCGGGTGAACAACACCACGCCGAGGGCCTGCTCGAGCGCCTCGATGTGCCGCCGCACGGTTGGTTGCGCGACCCGCAGCGCCCGCGCGGCGGCCGACAGGCTGCCGCCCTGCATGACCGCCAGGAACGCCTCGAACAGGTGCCACGCCGGGGCCTCGCCGCTCATCTATTATGTATGATCGCATCGACACATTTGGACAATGTGTTTTAGCGGCCCGCGGCCGCATGCTCGCGTCATGGCGGGGGCCACGAAGGCCGCCGCCACGGAGCCACCATGAACGCCGCGACCCTCTCGATGCCCGCCACCGCCACCACCTCGCTCCCCACCGCCACCGCCACCGGCGCGGTCGCAGGCACCGCCAGGCTGCTGCTGCGCCTCGAGGGCGCGGCCTCGTTGGCGGCGTCGGTCACCGCGTTCGCGCTGATGGGCGGCGCGTGGTCGACCTTCGCGCTCACCTTCTTGCTGCCCGATCTCTCGCTGCTCGGTTACCTCGCCGGCGCGCGGGTGGGCGCGGTCGCCTACAACGTCGGTCACAGCACGATCGGGCCGGTCGTGCTCGCCGGCCTCGGGCTCGCCCTCGGCACCCCGGCGGCGTGGTTGGCCGCGTCGATCTGGCTCGCGCACATCGGCTTCGACCGCATGCTCGGCTACGGCCTGAAGTACGCCACCGGCTTCCGTCACACGCACCTTGGCCTCGTCGGCCACGCCTAGGCGACGTAGCCGACGACGCTCGGGCCGCGGCTGCCGTCCCGAGCGTCCGACGCGGCGAGCCGCCTGCGCCGGGACGCGCAAGGGCGGGCATCGCGGGAGTTGGCGAGGCTCGTCAAAGCCGGGCAACATCGCCCCGGACGCTCGGGCCCCGACGGGAGCCGACGCCGACGAGATCCAACGATGACCGAAGCCGCCGAGCACGACCGAAGCCGCGCCGTGTTGACCATCATGCTCGAGGACGAGACGCGTGTGGAGCACGAGCGCGTGGGCCAGGCGACACCCGGTGATCCGTCGCTGGTCGAGCGCCGACTCGAGCGCGCACTCGAGTCGCTGGAGTCGCTCGGCGTGGGCGCGACGTTCTTCGCCGAAGGCCGGCTCGCCGCCGAGCTGCGGCGGGACTGCTGGGCACCGCTGCTCGCCCGCCACGAGCTCGGTTCGCAGGGGCTGTCACGCACCTCGGTCGCGCGGCTGGGGCCGGAGCGCTTCGGCGACGACGCCAAGCGCGGCCGTGACGCGCTCGAGGACGCCAGCGGCACCGCGGTGCGGTGCTTTCGTGCGCCGGACTTCTCCGCCGACGGCTGCGAGCCATGGTTCGGCGAGGCGCTGGCGACCGCCGGCTACACGCGCGACGCGTCGCTGCGTTGCGCGAGCCTCCCCGACGACGCCCACGACGGCTGCTTCGCACTGCCTGGCAGCGATGGCCGCGTGATCGCGCTGCCGATGCCGATGTTGCCGGCGAACCTGCCGATGGCGGGGCAGAAGATCATGTTCCTCGGTAGCGCCGCGTTCCGCATGCTGCCACTGCCGACGCTGCGCGTGGTCTTCGAGCTCGCCGAAGGTCAGGGTTTCGTGCCGCAGGTGCTGTTGCAGCTGGCCGACTTCGACCCCTACGGGCCGACCGGGTTCGAGTCGGAGACCGGCTGGCGTGCGCGCTTCGAACACATGCTGCGCAACACCGGTCGCGACGGTGTGCACACCAAGCTGCAGCAGCTGGGCTGGCGCTGGCGCTTCGACACCGTCGCGTCGGTCGTCGGTGCGCCGTGAGTCGTCAGCGGTCGCGCCGACCGAACCAATGCTCGAAGGTCCCGATGAGCGCCACGTAGACCGCGTGCTGCGAGCGAGCGAGGCCGGCGTCGCCGTCGTGGATTGCGGCGCCTCGGTAGAAGAAGCCCGCGGTCGCGTTGCTGCGATCGTAGCGATACTCGACCCGCAGCTGCAGGTACTCGAACAGCCGCAGGTCGCTGCTCGCCACCGCCGAGCCCAGCAGCTGCGGCACCCCGTAGATGCGCCCGTCGCGATCCCAGAAGGCCTCGCCGCGGGCCGCCAGCCACCAGTGGATGGCATCGCGTCGAAAGCTCGCGATCTGCACGCGGGGTGAGACCGCGCCGGTCACGTACAACGCCACCGGGCTGCCGGGCAACGCGGTGACGCGCTCGCGCATCACGTCGAAGGTCGCGACCAGTCCGACGCGCCCGTGCTCCCACGCGGCCCAGGTGTCGCTCAGCATCCGCCACGCGCGCGGTCGCGTGTCGTGGTCCTCGGCCCCGAAGTGCACGAACTGTCCGAGGTGGACACCGGTGACCGGCTCGACGATCAGCCCGGCGAGGTAGCTCGGCACCCGGTTGAGGTCCGCGAACGTGGCCCAGCCGTTGTGCACCCAGGCCTGCAGCAGCACGCGCTTGCCGATCGGCTGCAGCACACGCAGGCCCATCAACACGTAGGGCGCCGCGTTGAGGTGCCACGGGGTCGAGTAGGTCCAGTTGTCCTTGGCCCAGAAGCTCCAGTAGCCGATCGGCGTGCCGAACAGGCCGCCGCCGATCTCGGTGCGGAGCTTGGGGACGCGCACGCCCGCGTTGGCACGCCCGATGTGCTGCCACACGTTGGCGCCGGCGAGGCGACTGGCATCGCCACCGGGCTCGGGATCGCTGGCGACCAGGCCGGTCGCGGCGGGCCCGACCTGCAGCGCGAGCTCGAGGAACCACGGCTCGCGACGGTCGGCGTCGTGGCGCACGTACGCCGCCGCGAGCGGCACCGAGAACTCGCCGCTGCGCGGCGCCGTGCCCATGCCACGGTTGATGTGGTTGCGCGGCAGGTTCGAGTTGAACACGTAGTCGGCGTCGACGAAGCCGCCGACCACCCACGTGCGCCGCGGGCCGCCATCGCCCGGACGCGTCACGCGGCGCACCAAGGTCTCGTCCGTCGCGCGCTCACGCGGGCGGGGATGCACCTCCGCCGACGCCGAGCTCGCGCCTGGCGGCGTGGCAGCGCGCAGCTGGGGCGCGACCTCGTCGGGCGCCGAGGGCTCACCCGACGACGCCGACGGCGCGGGCTCGGCGACCGCTGCGGGCTCTGCGACCGCTGCGATCGCGTCGGGCCCCGCGTACGTCCGCGGCCCGGCGAGGGCGATGGTCGGCACCACCAGCAACAGCGAGGCGATCGACGCGAGCATGTCCTGATGCGTGGATACCCCAGGCGCGACCGCGCGCGCCACTGTTCGGCGAAGCCTCCCGCGCCGACCCCAGGCGCCCGTGCGTGCTACCTTCGATGTGTGGCCGTGGCAGCGTCGAAGGCTCCGGCGTCGCGCCGCATCGACCTGCGCACGCGCGACCGCTCCCCCATGTGGTGGTTGGGCGCGGTGATGCTCGCTGGCGCCTGCGGCCGGGGGCCGTTCTGGGAGTTTCCCGAGGATCCCTGCGGCGACGATGCCTGCATCTCCGTGTCCACGCTGCAGCGCTCGGTCGACATCTTGTTCGTGATCGACAACTCGGGATCGATGGGTGTGGAGCAGGGCACGCTGGCGGCCAACTTCCCCGCCTTCGTCGAGGTGCTCGAGCAGCAGCAGTTCGGCGCCAGCTATCGCATCGGCATCACCACCACCGACGCCGGCGGTGCCCTGCGCGTGAGCAGCTGCCGCGAGCGTCTGTGGGAGTTCGTGTTCGACGACAACGCGGGCACGTACATCGACGAGTCGTTCGCGGGCTGCCTCGCATCGTGTGGCCACGACGCCGTCGCGACGGTCGCCACCGGGGCCGACGCCGTGGGTCAGCCGTGGATCGAGCAGACCGCTGACGGCAGCAACCTCGGCGACGGACTCTCGATCGCCGACGCAATGCGCTGCGCCGGGCCACAGGGCATCAACGGCAGCGGCTTCGAGGCCCCGCTCGAGTCGATGTACGGCGTCCTGCAGGGCAACGGCAACTCCGCGGGCTTCCTGCGCGACGAAGCCCTGCTCGCGATCGTCTTCGTCACCGACGAGAACGACTGCTCGCTCTCCGACGACGATCGCGCGCGTCTGCAGAGCGACGCCGGTGCCGCACTGTGGACCGATCCCGAGGCCCCCAGCTCGGGCGCGTGCTGGAAGGCCGGCACGATCTGCAGCGGCGGACCTGGCACCTACGACGAGTGTCATGTCGAGGACATCGGCTGGAACGGCCAGCCGACCACACCCGACGAGGCGGTGCTGTACCCCATCTCGCGCTACGTCGATGCGCTGCGTGGTCGATCGAAGGAGAAAGCTGCCCGCGGGGGATCGTCGCAGGTGCTCGTCGGTGTGATCGGCGGGGTCCCGCTCGACTATCCCAGCACCGGTCGCATGGTCTTCGCCGACTCGGCGATCCCCGAGTTCAACCTGCAGTACGGCATCGGCCCCGGCTGCGGCATCGGCACCGAGACCACGACGAGTCCCCCGGGCATCCCGCCGGTGCGACTCGCAGCGTTCGCCGAGGCCTTCGCGACCGACGATCGCAACCTCTTCTCGGTGTGCTCGAACGACTACACCGCCGCGCTGCAGCAGATCGTCGATGGGCTCGCGCAGCTATCGGCGCGCACGTGCGTGCCTGGCTGCGTCGCGGACCACGATCCCGACGAGCCCGGCCTGCAGCCCAACTGCCGCCTCGTCGAGCGCACCACCGATGGTGACGAGCGCATCGTGCCGCGCTGCAACGTCCGCAGCGACGGCTGGAGCTTCCCCGCCACCAGCCCGACGCTGTGCCACCGTGCGCTGCTCGACACCGACGGCGCGACAGCGACCGGCGCCGACGACATGTCGCAGCAGTGCGTGACACAGGGCGCGAACCTCGAGCTCGTCGTCGAACGCCCACCGGGCGCGCTCGAGTCGCCGGGCACGCGCGTCGAGGTGAAGTGCGAGCTGACGCGACCGGTCGGCGAGGCCTGCGAGGAGCCGCCCGGCTAGTTTGCGGCGCGATGCGCCGCCGTGGCACGATCGAGGCGGCATGCCGCACGACGAGCGCGAGCCGCCCGACGACACCGGCGCATCGGCGGGGGTCGAGACCGTGGCCGCGGGCGACGACGCCCGTGTCGAGGTCGAGACCGTGGCCCTCGCCGATGGCGAGCTCGCGACCGAGGCGCGACACGTGCTGGCCCAGGGCCGCACGCCGCGGTCGGACCCCGCGCCGACGGTGCTCGGCCGCTATCGCGTGCTCGAGCGCATCGGCAAGGGTGGCATGGGCGTGGTCTACCTCGGCCACGACGACGAGCTCGATCGCGACGTCGCGATCAAGCTGCTGCGCAGCGACCTCTCCAAGGACCTCTCGGGTCGCGAGCGACTGCTGCGCGAGGCCCAAGCGATCGCCAGGCTCTCGCACCCCAACATCGTGCACGTGTACGAGGTCGCTCAGAGCGACGGCCACGTGTTCATGGCGATGGAGCTCATTCGCGGCCAGACCCTGCGACACCACTGCAAGGGCAAGCGCTGGCAGGACATCGTCGATGCGTGCATCGGCGCCGGCGAGGGGCTCGCGGCCGCGCACGCGCAGGGCGTGGTGCACCGCGACTTCAAGCCCGACAACGTGCTGGTCGACGAGCGCGGTCGAGCGCGCGTCGTCGACTTCGGCCTCGCGCGGGCCCCCGGGGTCAGCGGCGGCGGCGACGACACCGGCAGCTCCGACGGCCAGGCGGCCCTGCTCGCGACCCCGACTTCGGGCACCCGCGCGCGCCTGCTCGACCTCACCGGCACCGGCACCGTGATCGGCACGCCGGCCTACATGGCGCCCGAACAGATCGCGCGCGCCGACCCCGACGCGCGCACCGATCAATTCGCCTTCTGCGTCACGCTGTTCGAGCTGCTGTACGAGCGACGCCCCTTCGCGGGCTCGACGTACACCGAGCTGGTGCGGTCGATCGTGACCGGGCTGCAGGTCGAGGCCGACGCAGGTCCGCTCGGCGTGCCACGAGCGGTGCGAAAGCTGCTGCTGCGGGGACTCGCACGCGACCCCGAGCACCGCTTCGCGTCGATGGACGAGCTGCTGGCGGCACTGCGCAAGGCTCGGGCCCCGGGCTCGCGACGCACGTGGGTCGCCGCGCTCGTGGCCGCGGGTGCAACCGCTGCGGTCGTACAGCTCGGCGGCGGCGAGCCAGCGCGCGCGGTGGTGTCGACGCCGCAGAACCAACCCGAGCTGCCACCCGCCGATCCGTGGCACGAGATCGTCGCGGCGACCGATCTGCCGCCGACCATCGATCGTCCCGACGCCGACGATCCCGCGGGCGTGAGCGTGCATCGGCTCCGCAACGGCCTGACGGTCTATCTCGCACGACGTCCGCTCGAGCCGTCGATCGCGGTGACGATCGCGGTGCGGGCCGGCAGCGAACAGGAGCGCGGCTTCGGCCCCGGCCTGGCCTACCTCGTGATGAACACGCTGTACCGCGGCGGCGACCAGCTCGGCGTGCTCGAACCGACGCTCGCGCGCCCCTCGTTGGTGCTACAGCACGAGCTGCTCGCGGCGCTGCCGACCGTTCGCGACGCCGCGGCTCGCGATGCGATGATCGCTGCGATCAGTGCCGCCGAGCACGCCGAGCTGCCGTGGGTGGCGCCAAACGATCTGGACGACGGCGCACGCGCTCTGGTCGGGGATGGCGTGTCGGGCTCGCGCACCGGCAGTGGCACGACGTTCGAGATCGAGGTGCCCGCCCACCGCCTCGACGCCGTACTCGCGCTCACCGCCGAGGCGCTGCAGCGCCCCGCGTTCCGCGACGTCTTCGCGCAGGTGCAGTCACAGCTCGATCTGTATGCGTCGACGACCTCGAACGAGCGCGCGTGGCAGCTGCTGCAGCGCGAGCTGACGCCGGCCACCGGCCTGCGCGAGGACTACGAGACCGCCAGTGCGTACGTGCTCGGGCTACCGCTCGCCGACGCGCGGCGCTTCTACGACGCGTTCTATCGCCCCAACAACACCGCGATCGTGCTGGTCGGCGACATCACGCCCGAGCAGGCGTTGCCGCTGGTCGAGGCCCACTTCGGCCGCTGGGTCCCCGCCAGCGTGCCGTTCACGCCGCCGCAGGATCAACCGCTCGCGCAAGGCGTCGTGCGCCACGAGATCGAGGACGGCGGTGCACCGGCGGTGTTCATGTCGTGGCCGTTGCCGCCGACACAGAGCCCCGAGTACCCCGCATTCGTGGCGCTGGGGCAGGCGCTCGGCCACCACGACGGACTCGGCTCGACCTTGCGCTCGGCGACCGCCGACGTGCTGTGGGACATCACGCCCTACCGCAGCCTCGACGTCCGCGTCACCGCGCTGCCGGGGCAGACGCTCGATCGAGCGGAGGCCGCGACGCTCGCGACGTTGCAGGACATCGCCACCGATCGCCTCCCCGACGAGGCCTGGCGACCCGCGCTCGCACGCGCCGAGCTCACGCGCCTGCGCTGGTCTCGGAGCGCGAGCTCGCTGGCGGACACCATCGCGACGTCGTTCGTCGAGCGTCGAGCGTGGCGCGATGTCGCCGGCGAGCTGAGCACGCCGCCGGCGCGCGCCGAGCTGGTGGCGGCCGCCAAGGCCCTGCTCGATCGCTCGCGGGTCGTGGTCTACAAGCGCACCGGCGACACCTGGCATCAGCCGATGCCATCGCTGCCCGGTCGACGACTGCCGCTGCAGTACGGCCGCCAGTCGGCGTTCGTGCGCGCGCTGGTCGACACGCCGGTGACTCCGCCCGAGCCGCGCTTCCTGGTCGCGGGCAGCCACTACCGCGACGAGCTCGTCGGCACGCGCCGCTTCATCTCGACCGCATCCGAGGCGCCGCTGGCAACCGTCGCGTGGGTGTACCCCGTGGGCGTCGACGAGGATCCCTTCGTCTGCGACGCGGTGCGTGCCCGCATGTGGGCCGTGGGCATCCCTGGCGTCGACTTCAGCGCGTACTGTACGAACGACTTCGTGTGGGTCGACGTCGTGGCGCCTGCCCACCGCTTCGTGCAGGACGCCACGTTCGTGTTCGACTGGCTCGAACGCGGCATGCCCAGCGACGCGCAGATCCACGACTACATCGAGCGCGCGCTGCAGCAACGCGCTGCCCGCCGCACCAGCGCGACTTGGCGCGAGGGAGCCTTCCACGCCTTCGCGCTGCGGGGCGAGCACGCGATCGACGCCCACATGCCGTCGGACGATCAGCTGCGCCGCCGCGGCGCTCAGGAGATCCCGGACGCGCTCGCACGCCTGGGCACGCGCGCCGCCGATCTGCTCTACGTCGGTCCGACCCCCGAGCGCATCCGCGAGCTCGTGCCGGCCTCGAAGGGCATCGGCGCCTCCGGCACCCGACGCCCTCGCGTGCGCACGCCCCAGCACGACATGGTGTTCGTGCTCGACGATCCCTCGATGGAGTCGGTCGAGATCGTGGCGTCGACGACCTGGCCGGATCTCCCGCCGCGGCTGCAGCTGGCGGCGGAGATCCACGCCGACGCGATCAACGATGCGGTCGGGCTGGGCCCGCCATCACTCGAGCCCCGCTGGCAACGGGCGCCGTGGTGGGCGACGCGGCACCCACTGGCGACACGGGCCGCCTATGCGTGCGCGCCGAACGACGTCGATCTCGCCGCCCAGACGCTCCACGAGCTGATGCGTACGCGCGTCGCGGCCGTGGACTTTGCCGCCGACCATCACGCGCTCGAGGTCTCGTTCCGCAGCTACCGCACGCCCGCGCGCCTGGTGCCAGAGACCGTGCGCCTGTGGGACGAGGACAGCACCGACCCCCGTGTCGCGCAGTGGCTCGCGCTGCCGGGTCTGACGCACGAGGACGTGCAGCACTACGAAGAGGGCCTCGCGCGTCAGCCCATCATCTACTCGGTGATCGGCGACGTACGTCGCATCGACCTGCAGGCGCTCGCTCGCCACGGTGAAGTCGTGCGCGTGGACCTCGGTGCGCTCGACGATCTCCTGCGCGACCCCGACGGCTCCGAGGGTTGAACCCACTGGCGCGTCAGCGCGCGCCCTGGCACCTTTGCGGGCGTGAGTGGCAAGCGGACGCGGTGGATCCTGCTCGGTGTCGTGATTGCGGCGGTGGCCGCGGTCGCAACGATGGTGTCGATGCGCCGGGGCTCGGTCGCCGACGTCGAGCGGCTGTGGAGCGAGGCCGACCTGCCGACGCTGCCGCCGACCGCGAGCAACGGCTGGCAGGTCGTGGTCGACGCGCGGGCGCAGCTACCGGTCGACTACCCCACCGAGAACCTCGCGGAGGTGTCGGCGCTACTGGCCGACCCCGACACGGTGTGGAGCGAACTCGAGGCCCGCGATGCCACGATGTCGCCGATCATCGCGGCGTTCAAGCGCAGCGCCTACCGCGACGTGTGGCATCGCGCGCGCGCCTTGCCGGCGTTCGCCGACGGCTGCGCCTGGGTCGCGATGGCCGACTGCCCGACGATCATGTTGGTGCAGCTGCATCGCATCGCGGTGCTCGACTTCCTGCTCGACGCGCGCGGCGAACACTGGGACGAAGCGCTCGAGGGCATGCATCGCCTGCTGCAGATCGAGCTCGACTTCCAGGCCTCCGCGCGTGACGTCGTCGCGCAGGTCGCCGCCGCCGAGATGCTCGCCGATGGCATGTCCGCCACCGTCGCGCTCGTCACCCGCGCGGGTGCACAGGGCCAACAGCCGCAGCTGCGTGCCAAGCTGCTCGAGCTCGCGAGCACGGCCGAGTTCGGCCCCCACCTCGATCGCGCGGTGGTGGCCCACTACCTGCGCACGATGGTCGGCCTCGAGCAGCTCGCCGCCGCCCAGGCCACCGCAGGCGTGCCGGGCGACCTCGCCACGTGGTTGTTCTCGCCGGCGAAGACCGGCGCAGAGCTCAACCGCTACTTCCGCGTCCTGATGAAGGTCGTGACCGACGAGGCCGGCAGGCCGGAGCCCGCCGACGCGCAGGAGTGCCAGCTGCGCTTCGACCCCGCCGGCTGCCAGCTGCTCGAGATCGCCGTCACCGCCCACCAGCTCCGCGACCACCGCGACCAGGTCCTGCGCGCACTGGCGCGGGTCGAGGCCGCGCAGGCCAAGCTCCCGGTCGACGCCGACTGACGCGGGCGCCCGTGCGGGCCGTGTCCGCGCGCGCAGGCCGTCAGGTGTGTTCGCGCGTCGCCGAGAAGCGCACGTCGGGGAAGCGCTCCTCGACCTTCTGCAGGTTCCACTTGTTCGGGGCCAGGTACGCGAGATCGCCGTGGGCATCGATCGCGAGGTTCATGTCGTTCTTGCGCTGGAACTGGTCCATCAGCTTGCGCACCTCGTCGGCCGACTTGCCCTCGACCTTCGGCGTGATCCAGCGCGCGGTGGTGTACTCGACGGCCTCGTAGTCCGCCTCGACGCTGTACTCGTGCAGCAGTCGGTGCTTCATGACCTCGAGCTGCAGCTGGCCGACCACGCCGACCACGTACTCGGCTCCGAGCAACATCTTGAACACCTGGATCGCGCCCTCCTCGGCCAGCTGCTCGAGCCCCTTGCCGAGCGCCTTGGCCTTGAGCGGGCTCTTGAGCAGCACGCGACGGAAGATCTCGGGTGCGAACGACGGGATGCCGGTGAAGCGCAGCAGCTCGCCCTGCGTGAAGGTGTCGCCGATCTTGATGGTGCCGTGGTTGGGCAGGCCGATGATGTCGCCGGCGAACGCCTCTTCGACGATCTCGCGGTTCGCCGCGAAGAACATGGTCGCGTTGCCGAGCCCGACCTCGCGCCCGAGCCGGCAGTGGAACGCCCGCATGCCGCGCTCGAAGCGTCCCGAGCAGATGCGCAGGAACGCCATGCGATCGCGGTGCTTGGGATCCATGTTCGCCTGGATCTTGAACACGAAGCCCGAGAACCCCGGCTCGTCGGGCTCGATCTGTCGGGTCGGCACCGGCTGCCCGGGCGCCGGGGGCGTGACCGCGGCCGGCCCGGTGATCGCGACCCGCGGCTGTGGACGCGGCGCGAGCCGCAGATAGGTCTCGAGCAGCTCGCGCACGCCGAAGTTGTTCATCGCCGATCCGAACAGCAACGGGCTCTGCTTGCCGGTTGCGAACGCCTCGGGATCGAACTCGGGGGCCGCACCCGCGAGCAGCTCGAGCTCGCCGCGCAGCTCGTCGGCCTGGTCGCCCAGCAGCTCGTCGAGCTTGGGATCGTCGGGACCGCTCACCGGGATGCCCGCATCCGGCCACTGGTCCTCGCCGTGGCTGTCGGCGTAGCGAAACAGGTGCACCTGCTTGTGCACGATGTCGTAGACCCCGCGGAAGCGCTTGCCCATGCCGATCGGCCACGTCATCGGCACGCAGTGGATCGAGAGCTTGGCCTCGACGTCGTCGAGGAGCTCGATCGGCGAGCGGCACTCGCGGTCGAACTTGTTCACGAACGTCACCACCGGCGTGTCGCGCAGGCGACAGATCTCGATCAACTTCTCGGTGCGCGACTCGACGCCCTTGGCGCCGTCGATCACCATCAGCGCGGCATCGACCGCCGTGAGCACGCGGTAGGTGTCCTCGCCGAAGTCGGCGTGGCCGGGCGTGTCGAGCAGGTTGACCTCGAAGGGCGCGACCGCCTCGGCCTGCTCGGGCAGCCGATACTGGAAGCTGAGCACGCTGGTGGTGACCGAGATGCCGCGCTCCTGCTCCATGGCCATCCAGTCGCTCACCGCGTGGCGGCCGGCCCGACGCGCTCGCACGGCGCCGGCGATCTGGATCGCACCGCCGAAGAACAGCAGCTTCTCGGTCAGCGTGGTCTTGCCCGCGTCGGGGTGGCTGACGATGGCGAAGGTTCGCCGACGCGACCAACCTGCCGCGGCGTGGTCGGTGGTCGGGTCGCCCGCGGTCGCGGCGGAGTCATGGGGGGCTGCGGTCATGGGGCGCTCGTCGTTCTCGCGCGCGGCCCGATCGAAGGGCCGCGTTGGCGGGCGCAGCAAAGAACAATTCGGCGCCGCATTCAAGCTGCGCCCCCCGCCGGGGACTTTAAAGGCCATTCGCCGTCGATACCGCGGGCGCCTTCGTGTTAGGGTGATGCCATGGCGTCGCTTGCGTGGCTCCGGACATGCATTCGGTGTGGTTGGATCGGACTTGCCTCGGCCGCGTGCAGCTTCGACAGCAGCGGTGGCAGCGGCGGCTCGGATGGCAGCAGCGGCAGCGAATCGAGCGCGGGCGCCACGCTCACGACCACGACCAATACCGCAACGACCGCGGGCACCACCGCCTCCGACAGCAGCGGAAGCGGCGATGGCCCCACCTCGGGGGCGACCACGACCACCGACCCGAGCGGTTCCAGCAGCAGCGACGGCGCCGATGGCAGCTCGTCGACCGGCGTGCCCACTGGCGACTTCGGCGAGCCGATCGCCGTCGACGCACTCAACAGCGAGTCGGACGACGACGACGCGACGCTTTCGACCGACATGCTCGAGGTCTACTTCGCGAGCACGCGCCTCGGGAACGAGGACATCTTCGTCGCGCACCGCGGCAGCGTGACCGAGGACTTCGACGAGCCGGTGCGCGTGGACGAGCTGAGCAGCACCTTCGTCGACTCGACGCCGGAGCTCTCGTTCGATGGCCTCACCATGACCGTCACGAGCGATCGCCCGGGCACACTCGGTGGCCTCGACGTATGGGTGAGCACCCGCGACAACCGCGACGACGCGTGGAGCAACCCCACGCACATCGGCGAGCTGAGCACGATCGCCAACGAGGGCAGCGTCGTGCTCACCGGCGACCTCCTGACCGTCTACCTGTGCGAGTCGGGTGATCCGCCAGACTACGACCAGATCGTATTCGCCACCCGCGAGCACACCGGCGACGCATTCGGAGCGCCAGCGGTGTTCGCCGATCTCAACGCCGACGGCCGCGACTGCACGCCGTTCGTGGTCGCCGACAACACCGAGCTGTGGTGGGCGAGCACCCGCGCCGGTGGCGAAGGCGCGGAGGACATCTGGCGCATCGACCTCGTGGATGGACTGCCGAGCGGCACCGCCGAGGTGATCGACGAGGTCAACGACGACTCGCGCGACGAGGACCCGTGGGTCTCGCCCGATGGCGCGACGCTGTTCTTCTCGAGTACGCGCGCGGGCATGGGCGGCCAGGACATCTACATGGCGATGCGCCAGTAGTGCGCCTGGCCGCCGGCGCGGCCCGTCAGCCCGACCAGAACACCCGCGCCACGCGGCTGCTGCCGCGCTCGATCACGACCGGGAAGCTCTGCTTGCCGTTCGGGGTCCGCAGCTCGAGCACCGCTCGGATCGGCCGCGCGGCCTCGTCGGCGAGCCCGGTGCCGTTGCGGGTGACCTCGACGAACACCGACTTCTTCACCTTCGCGAGCGCGACCTGCTCGAGCCCTGCGGCTTCGCGCACGGTCAGGCCGAGCGGGTGCGTGGCGCCGAGGCGCCGGCCCTTGGCGTCGACGACCGCGATGTCGAGATCGTCCTCGCCCGTCCACGTCAGCGTCGCCTTGAGCTGGCCCTTGAGCGCCGGCAGGGCCGCCGGCGCGCCCGCAGCCAGCTCGGCCTCGGCGAGCGCGAGCGCACGCGAGGTCGCCTTGGTTCGCACCATGCCATCGCGCAGCGCGACGCGGGCCTCGGTCACGCGACCGCTACGGCCGAGGCACTGCGCGAGCGCGGCGTGGGCGTCGAGATTCGACGGGTCGATGCTCACCAGCGCCCGACGGTGCGAGCACGAGCGCCGAAGATCGCCCTTGCTCGCGAAGGCACGCGCAAGCGCCTCGTGCTGCGACTTCGAGAACGGCGTGACCTCGAGCGCGCTGGCGTAGGCACGCGCCGCCAGGGGATCGCCCTGCGACGCCAGCACGTCGGCCAACGACTCGAGCGCGGGCGCGTGGTCGGGATCGGTGTCGGCCCAAGCGCGGGCAAACGCGAGCGCCTCGGGGTGACCGACGCGGATCGCGGCCCGCACGAGTGCGCCGTGCGACGAACGTCGCGTGGGGTCGAGCGCGAGCGTGCGCTGGAGGCCCGCGATGGTCGCGAGGTTCTTGCTCGAGGGGCCGCTCGACGCGGCGATCTTGAGCACCGGGATGCGCCGCAAGAAACCACCCCAGCCGCCCGACCGACGCGAGCGCTCGTCATCGAACGCGACGCCACCGCCCCATGGGTCGGCCGGTCGGCTGCTCGACGACGACGAGGGCTTGGCCGGCGCCGGGGTCTTCTTCGCCTTCGCGACGTCCTTGGTGCGCACCTCCGATGCGGCATCGGCCTCGGCATCGGAGCCATCGCCCTCATCGAGCGCCGCGCCGAGGTCACCGGGGGCGTCGTCGGGCGCGAAATCACCGCTGGCCGGGCCCTGCGCGCGGCCGCCCTTCTCCGCTTCCTCCTCCGGGGCGACCTCGCGACGTGGTGCGGGCGCGGGATCGGGCGACGGCGCGAAGTTGTCGTCGCGATCGGTCTTGGGCTCGGCGGCCGCCGGCGGTGCGGGTGCGGGCGTGACGGTGGCCGGTGGCGCCTCGGTCGGCGTGGGGGTGGGCTCGGCCTTGCGGGCGTCGACGTCTTCGTGCCTCGCGACGGGGCCGCTGGCGAGGCCGCCCTGCACGTTGCCCGGCACTTCGGCCGCGGGCTGCTCCGCCTCCTTGTTCGCGTCGACCTTGCCGCCCCACTTGTCCGTGCTCGCGGCGGTGCGCACGACGTTGAACTCGCGGTACATCGCGTCGTTCTCGAGCACCAGCAGCGCGGTGAAGCGCGACAGCACCGTGTAGTCCTTCGAGAGCGCCACGATGCGGTCGTGGGCATCGAAGCCGGCGGTCTTCGTGAGGTGGGCGATCTGCATCGCCGCCCAGGTCCGAGGCAGGTGTTGGTTCTGCGCCGGCGCCCCCGTGCGCGTCGCCGTGATGTCGACCGGGAACGTGGCGCGCACAGGCCCCTGGGGCCCGTCCGCGAGCAGCGTCACCTCGCCCTTCACGGGGTGCGAGAGCTTGCCCGTCACGACCAACTCGTCGCCGGGGCGCAGGCCCGCGGCCTCGGAGTGCCGGACATCGACCATGCCGTCGGGCAGCTCGAGCCGCACGTTCTTGGCCATCGGCACCTGTGCACGCAGCCGCAGGTCTCGCACGAGCTCGCGCAGATCATCGCGCGCATCGATCTGCACGACATCGCCGCCGGTGGCCTCCACCACGGCACCGAGCGCGACGAGATCGGCGCGGGCGCCCAGCGCGAGCGCCTCGACGCGCACGTCGGGCAGCGCATCGCGCACCAGGCCGGCCAACTTGTCGGGCGCGAGCTCACCGCTGCTCGGCGAGCCATCGCCGATGTACACCACGACCTTCTGCGCGTCGGTGCCACCGCTGCGCGCGAGCGCCTCGCCGGCCTCGATCATCATCGAGCCGACATCGCTCGCGCCGGCCATGTCCTGCTCGTCGAGGAAGCGACGCGTGGCGTCGATCGCCGCCGCGGTGGGGGTCTGCAGGCCGCTCGGCAGCTCGTCACAGGCCGCGTCGCAGGCCAGCACGGTGAAGCGATCATTGGATTCCATGCCGCCCGCCATGGCCTCGACCATGCCGCGCGCGACCGTCCACAGCTCGGGGGTGGTGCTGTGGCTGCGGTCGACCACGAAGGCGAAGTTGACCGGCCGCTCGTCGCGGGCGAACTCCAGCTTAGGGTCGAGGGTCAGCATGAAGTAGGCCTGGCCGTCCTGATCGAGGTGCGTGCTGGCCGAGAAGCCCGACTCGCGCTGCGCGACCGGCAGGTCGACGCCGAGGTCGTAGGTGGGCTGGAAGTTCTTCTGCTCCGTCGACAGCTGCAGCGTGTTGCCCTCGTCGCGCCGATCGAGCGCGAGCATCGGGGTGTCGATCTCGTCGAGGTGCGCGAGGTCGAGCTGGCTCTTGTCGACGTTGACCGTCAGCGAGAAGTTGTCGACCGTGGTGCCGCTGGCTCCGGTGCCGCCGAGCGGGAAGCGGTAGCGCACGGCATCACCGACCTCGGGCAGCACCTGCGTGTACGACAGCTTCACGCGTCGCTCGCCGCGGCCGGGGATCGGGAACAGCCGCAGCTTGAAGACGTTGCCGCGCTCCCACTCGAGCAGGGCCGGATCCCGCGGTACGGTGGCGTCGACGATCTGCTGGAAGATCTGTCGTGCGCGCTGCTTCTCGACGATCTCGCCCTGCATCCACGTGTTGCCGACCAACAGGTCGAGCCCGGCGATCGAGGCGTCGCCCGGCAGCGGGAAGCGGTAGATGCCCTCGAGCACCGCGGCACGCTCGTTGAAGAACGCCTGCTCGATCTCGGTGTGGGCCATGCGGCCGGTGATGTTCACGCTCACGCGCTGCTCGGTGAGGCGGATCTTCTGGCCCTGCTCCTGCTGCGATCCGGGCACGCGCGCGGTCAGGCTGCCGATGCCGCGCGGCACCGCGTCCATCGCAGCGGCGGCCTGCTCGAACGTGCGCGACCAGCCGGTCTCGCTCAGCGGACGCAGGCTGAGCTCGGGTCGATCGCGACGCTCGGGCGCCGCCAGCGGCGCGGTGATGCGCTCACCGGCGCCGAGCTCGACCCGCTGCCCGCTCGATTCGACGACCGCGCGTCCGTGCACCACGGCGACCTGCCGCGTGGCCCCCGCATGGACGATCTGGACCTCGCCGCCCTCGACCCGGATCAGATCGTCTGCTGCACGCACGAGCAGCGGCGTGGTCACCCCCCCGTCGACCAGCGCGACCACCTCGCCACGCGTGAGCGTGACCTCGCCGCCCTCGGTGGGGACCACGAGCCCGGTGTCCTCGTTCACGCGCAGCCGCGTGCCGCCGGTCAGCGCGATCTCGGCCAGCGTGCCCTTGGGCGTCTCGACCGACTGCCCCGCGTCGAGCTTCGCACCCTTGCCGAGGAAGGTGCCCTCGGCCAGCGCGCTCGAGCGCAGCCCACCGGGTCCGCTGATCGCGGTGACCTCGGCGGACTTCGCCGCCGTGGCCGCGGCATCGGCCAGGGGCGCCGCTGCACCGGCCTGCTGTGTGATCTGGTCGACCGGCACCTGATTGCAGGAGGTCGCGAGCGCGAGTGCGACCAGCGGCGCGCGAACCGAGTGGGGACGAGTGAGCGACATGGGCATGGGCTCCCTTTCAGGGTGCGGCGAGGAGCGACGGAACGCGCGAGCGCCCGCGTCCGGTCTCGGAGATGGGGCCGCGACGAGCCTTCGGCCCCTGCCGGGACTGGACGCGCGGGCCCAGCCGAGGATCTGCGATTGCCACCACCCCCGGCAATCCACCGCGGGCGATGCACCCAGAAACGTCACCCGCGGGGGCATGACAAGACCGCCCGTTGGCGAATACGCTTGCGACTGTCGATGCAGAACCCGCGCGAGTCGTTCCTCGCCCAAGTCCGGACCCCGGACCTCGACACCGAGGTGTTCGAGCTGCGGCAGAACCTGACCAACCTCAAGCGAGAGGCTTTGGCCCAGGCCAAGGTGGTCGAGGAGGAGCGCGCGCGGCTGGTGATGCCGGGCCTCTACGAGCAGATGGTGCAGATCGAAGTCCAGCTCGCCGGCCACATCGGGCTCGGGGTCGCGCTGGCGCTCTCGGTGCTCGACGAGCACCACAGCGGCGCCTCGCTGTCGCAGTTCGACCGCGAGCTCCGCGAGCAGATGAGCGAGACCGCGAGCAACCTCGCGACCCGCCACGGCAGCCGCCTGGCCAAGATGGTCGCGCAGGTCGAGGCCCAGCGGCTGGTCTGGCGCCACAGCCACGAGTTCATGTCGTGGCTCGCGTTCCGCCGCGCCGACGAGCGCTACCCCGCCAAGGATCGCCTCGAACGCCTCGACGCGTTCGGCGTGCAGTCGCGCCTGCTCGAAGCCCGCACGGTGGTGATCGGCGTGGCGGGCGTGCGGCTGTCGGCCGCGCTCGAGGGCGCCGATCGCTTCAACCTCGGCAACCGCTGGCGACTCTCACCGACCCCCGAGCACGCGCTCGAGCGCTACGTGTGGCCGCTGCTGTCGTACATGCCCGCGACGACGGTGAAGATCGAGCGCTTCCGCTGGGAGTACGACACCATGGTCGAGGCCGGTGCGCCCGACAACATCCTCGAGGCCGAGCGGGCGAAGCTGGCGGGCATGCTCGAGGCCCAGTTCGCCGACGCACTGGGCGACGTGCCCGAGACGGCGCGCGCAGGGATGCTCTGACGCGGGCGCGCCGCGGACGACGACCGCTACGCGCGCTCGCAGGCCTTGGTCAGGTCGGCCGCATAGCGATCGAACACCGGCGCGAAGTCGGGCAGCGAGCCCTTGATCATCGGCAGCATCAAGCCGCGGAACTCCTCGACCATCTCGAACTCGGTCACGTCGCCGCGGGGCGTGAGCGTGAAGGTGCGCGTGCCCTGGAACATCGGCGCGAAGCCGTCGCGCCAGACCATGCGCTGCTGCGGCACCAGCTCGACCACCTTCGGCGTGAACGCGCGGCCGGGTGCGATCGGCACCCGGATGCTCAGCTTCTGGCCCACCGCGATCTCGCCCTCGATCGACGACACCGTCGAGTTCCAGCTGGGAAAGCCCGCCGCATCGGTGAGCCGGGCCCAGATCGCCGCCGGGCTCGCGTGGATCGACGCGCGCACGGCGTAGCGCAGGGAGAAGGTCGACTGGGTTCGCTCGGCGGTCACGGCCGCTAGCCTGCCCGGGCTCGGGCTCGCCGTCTTGTACGAACACGACGACGTGGGGCGGCTATCCGAGCGGGTAGATCGTCCAGCACTGGCCGGCCCAGCCCGAGTCGTCGCCCATGACGACCTGCAGCGAGTCGAGGACGTTGCTCAGCGAGCGCATCTCACCGAGGTACATGTTGGTCATCAACGTGCAGCTATCGTCGATCTCGATGGGGCGCCAGAACTGCCCGCTGTACGGCGCCGTCTCGCCGAGGCTCGGCGCCTCGGTCGAGCTGTCCAGCGAGTGCTCGAGGTAGTAGACGTTGTCGAAGCGGAAGTAGCCGTCGCCGAGGTCCCGGACGATCCACCGCGCCCGGTCGCCGGCGACATCGAAGTCGGCCATCTGCGGCGGTGACGAGGTGCCCGCCGCCGACAGGCCGTAGAAGCCGCCCATGTACTCGTTGCTGAGCGTGACCAGGGTGCCGTCGGTCGGGCAGATCTCATCGACCGCGTCGTCGCAGTCGTCGTCGAGGCCGTTGCACCACTCGTTGCCGGTGGGGACGCACCCGGGCTGGGGCTCGGGCTCCGGCTCGGGGCTCGGACCCTCACCACCCGACGAGTCGCCACCCGACGAGTCGCCACCCGAGCTCCCGCCGGTCGCGTCGCTCGCAGGGGCCGGGCCGCCGCTGGACTCGTCGTCGCCCGAGTCATCGCTGCTCGAACCGCTCGACCCGCTCGAGTCGCCCGAGTCGTCGCCGCCGATCGCCCCGGGATCGGCGGGCGCGGTGCAAGCGGCGCTCGCCACCGCGATACCGGCGAGGCAGAGGATGGAGGTGGCGTGATGGCAGAGGCTTTGGATCGTCATGGTCGTTGCTCGCGACGAACATCCGGCGACCGGCCGGTTTGATTGCGTCGGCCGAGCGAGCCGGCGGGCCCGGTCACTCGCGCACGATGGTGATGACCTCGTGCGCGGTACCGACGGCCAGCACGATGCCGACGCTGTCTTGCATCGCGAATCCGAACTGATGATTCTCACCCTCGGTGAGAGGCACCCGCGCGACCGCGACGAGGTGACCGACGCGAGTGCTGGCGTCGATCGTCGCGTACGTCGCCCCATATTCGTCGTCGACGCCGTTGTGGTGGAGGTTCACCGCCAGGTTCATGATGTGGTCGGTGGCGTCGGTCTGGGTCTGGAAGCTGGCCGTGAGTTGGATGATGGCAACTTCGTTGGGACCGGCGAGGTAGATCGGGTCGTCGGAGTACCGACTCCACGTTCCCGCTTGCGCCCAGAAGTCGCCCAACGACGCATCGAAGCTCAGCGTGGTCACCGTTCCCGGGGCGCCCGCGGGACCCTGCGCGCCCGCGGGACCCTGTGCACCTTGCTGGCCCGGTGGGCCCTGTGACCCCTGCGGGCCGGCCGCGCCGGGCGTGCCGTCCTTGCCCGGGAGTCCGTCGACACCCGGGGTCCCATCCACGCCGGGTTGTCCCGGTGGCCCCTCGGGTGTGCATGCCGCGAGCAAGCACGCCCACAACATGGCGGCCTGCGAGTGCCGGCCGCCAGAGATTCTCACTGCGTCGATTCTGCGTTCGTGCATCTCGTGCTCCCGTGTGTCGAAGTCGAAGCGATCGCGCGAACGATCCACCGTGCGCGCGTCGAAAGCCGCCGGCTAGTAGCATTCGGTGTTCGCGAGATCGAGGTCGCGGACCGCGAAGGACTCGGGCGTGCACGCGCCTCGCGTGATCTCCATCCGATCGAGCGTCAGCGTGCGTCCCACGGCAATGCCCTCGGACTCGACCTTGTCGGCCTCGGTGTGGTCGATGCGGAGCTCGCACGTGGGTTGGACATCGTGCTTCTCCGCGTCGGTGATCGCGATCTCGACGAGATACGGCGCGTCCGCCTCGCTGCTGGCGCGCTCGATGGTGGTGATGACCCCCCGATACTCGTCGACCGCCTGGTACTCACACGGGCCGCCGTCGAGGTCGTCCGCGTCGCACGCGACGCCAGCGAGGAGGCATGCCACGCAGACCGCCCATGCGGCCGAAGCAACGGAGGCGAGGCGAGAGGTGTTGGGGATGGTGACGTCGATGGTCATGTTCGGTTCTGCACCGACCATCCGACGCCGGCCCGGTTTGATTGCGCTGCGGGTCGTATCGAGCGCGCGACGCCGCCCAAGGACCCGCAAGGCCCGAGCCCTGGCCCGACGATGGTCCACGCGGCGCGCCCGGAGTACCCTGGTGGGATGCAGGCCGACCTCGATCTGCTGAGGGCGTGGCGTGGTGGCGATCGTCGTGCCGGTGCAGAGCTGTTCGACCGACACTACGGCGCGCTCGAGCGTTTCTTCGCGAACAAGGTCAGTGGCGACACTTCCGACCTCATCCAAGAGACCTTCGCCGCGTGCGTGAGCGGCGTCGAGAAGATCCTCGATGGGAAGTTCAGCGCCTTCCTGTTCGGCATCGCGTACAACAAGCTCAAGAAGCACTACGAGAAGCTCCGGCTCGACGGCGAGCGGCTCGACTACGAGGCAGTCAGCAGCGCCGACCTTGCTCCCGGCGCGTCGACCATGATGGCGAAGTCCGAGGAGCAGCGCCTGCTACTCGAAGCGCTGCGGCGAATTCCGGTGCAGCACCAGGTCGTGCTCGAGATGTTCTACTGGGAGGACATGACCTCCGCGGACATCGCGGTCGCGCTCGGCGAGCCGCACGGGACCGTGCGCACCCGAATCCGTCGTGCACGCGAGCTGCTCCAAGAGGCACTCGGCAAGGTCTCGGCCGACGGTGCGGTGGTCGAACGGACGCGCTCGGATCTCGATGGCTGGGCGGCGATGGTTCGCTCCGCCAACACCGGCGCGCGATGACAAGCACCGCGCGATCGCGTCGGGGCACGCCCGCGAAATCGTACTAGCCGTGCGCGGCAAGCCAGGCTTCGGCCTCCGCGAGCGCCTCCGCCTTCGACGCGCCCGCGGCGCGATAGGTGCGCGCGGCTGATCGCGCGAGCTCGAGTGCACGTGCGCGATCGCCATGGGTCGCAACCAATGCTCGCGCGAGCCCGAGCTGCGCGCTCGCCTGGTCGTGGGGATCGCTCTGGTGCGTCGTGTACAGGCCAAGCGCGCGCTCGAGACCCGGTACCGCCGCG
The DNA here is from genome assembly GCA_016709225.1 of Deltaproteobacteria bacterium. Taxonomy (NCBI): domain Bacteria; kingdom Pseudomonadati; phylum Myxococcota; class Myxococcia; species Deltaproteobacteria bacterium. The sequence goes on from JADJEE010000012.1 coordinate 1,248,213, forward strand.
GCCGGATCGCCGGACTCGAGAGCGACGAGCCCCAGCAGGTGGAGCGACTGCGCCACCTGTGCGTGCTCGGAGCCGAAGACCCGCTCGCGGATCGCCAGGGCTCGCTCGCCGAGCGTTCGCGCCTCCGCGTAGCTTCCGACGGCCAGCAGCGCCGTTCCGAGGTTCGACAGCTCGGCGGCCACCTCGGGATGCTCCGCGCCGAGGCGCGCCTGCTTGATCTGCAGCGCGTTGCGATAGGCATCGACCGCCGCGTCGCGCTCGCGCAGCGCCGAGTGCACCGCGCCCAAGCTGCTCCACGAGTTGGCGACCGTGGGGTGATCGGCCCCGAGTCGCTTGGTCTTGATCTCGATTGCGCGCCGGAGCAGCGCTCCGGCCTCGTCGATCGCCGGCGCGGGTCAACGCGATCGCCAGGTTGTTCAGGCTCTCCCCCACCTCGAGGCTGTCTGCGCCCGCGCGCTCGCGGATCGCGAGCGCGCGGCGATTGTGCGCCACGCCGTTGGCCGTGTCGCCGGTCGCGACGCACGCGTTGCCGAGGTTGGTCAGGGTCGAGGCCAGGTCGGGATGATCCGGTCGCAGCACCCGCTCGCGCAGCTCGAGTGCGCGCAGGTAGAGCGCCTTGGCGCCTTCGTTGTCGCCGAGGGCGAAGTGGAACGAGCCCAGCGTATCGACGGCCTGCGCGGTGTTGGGATGGTCGGGACCGAAGGCCGCCTCGCGCGTCGCGAGTGCGCGCTGCTGCAGTTCCTTGGCCTGCTCACCTTCACCCATGTAGAAGCGGATGATCGCGATGTTGGTCAGATCCGCCGCCACGGCGGGGTGCTGCTCGCCGAACACCGCCGTGCGGATCGCGAGCGCGCGCTGCTGGAGCTCGAGCGCCTTGGGGTAGTCGGCCTTGTCGCGCGCCACGCCGGCGAGCTCGCTCGACAACGAGGCCACATCGGGATGGTCGGGCGGCAGGCCCAGCTCGTCGACGGCGGCCCACCCGAGCCGGCCCCAGTGCTCGGCGACCGCGTGCTGGTCGAGGCGCTCACCCGTGAGGTAGACCAGCTGGCTGCATGCCGCCAACGCGCTTGCGTGATCGTGCGCCGCGATCGCGTCGAAGTAGGCATCCTCGAGCGTTCCCGCCGCTGATTCGAAGGCGCCCGCGCTCGACTGCAGTCCGCCCACGGTGAGCCGCGCGTCGGCGAGCAGCTCCCGATGCCCGAGCTCCGACGCACGTGCCAACGTGGCCTCTGCGATCACGAGGCCGGGCTCGAACTTGCCCGCGGCATCGAGTGCGCGGGCCTCGGCGAGCTCTCGGTGGATCTCTGTGACGGCCTCACGCTGGGCCGCGTCGGGTGGTGCGGGGAGGCGACGCAGCAGCTCGGGCTCCCGACACGCATCGACCGAGGCGATGCCCGTGGCCATGGTGATCGCGCCGTTGATCACGGTCGAGTCGACGGCGAGCAACGCGTCGCGGGTGGCACCGAAGGCGAGCGCGCGCTGCTCGAGGCACCAGCTCGCGCGGTCATGATCGTCGTCCGCGAGGGTCCGCGTGACCCTGGCGGCGATGCAGGTGTCGGCCGTCGCGGCCTCCCACGTGCCCACGTACACCGCGAGCGTCGGCAACACGCGAAGGGCGGTGGTCTGGGCGATGGGCGCCCCCGTGGCGATCAGCGCCTCGCGCAGCGCCGCTTCGGTCTCGTCGCTCCACAGCGCGCGCGCGCGGTCGGCCGCCTCGGTCTCGCAGCCGCGCCGCCGTGCGTCGTCGATCCACGACTCGGTCGCCCACCCGCCGACCACGAGCCCCGGCATGCCGAGTCCCAACCCCAGCGCGAGTCGCCGTCGCCGACGTGCTCGTGCAGGGTCGACGTCATGTCGCGCGAGCTCTTCGAGCAGGCTCGGCAAGTCGGGCCATCGCTCGTCGCGGTCGGCCCTCAGGCCGCGCTCGAGCACGCGTCGCAGCGCGACCGGCACGTCGGAGCGCGGCGGCTCGATCAACTCGCCGGCGTCGATCCTCGACGTGAGCTCGGTGATGCTGACGCCTGCGAACGGCCGCCCGCCGAACAGGCCCTCCCACAGCGAGACGCAGAACGAGAACTGATCCGCGCGATGATCGACGGCCGCGCCAGCGAGCTGCTCCGGCGCCATGTAGGCCGGCGTTCCCATGACGGCACCGGTCTGGGTGAGCGCCGTGTCCAGTGCGTGCAGCCCGGCGCCGGGGGGCGTGGCGTCGAGCTGCGCCGGCGCATCGCGTCGCGCTGCGAGTCCGAAGTCGAGCACTCGCACGCGGCCGTCCTCGCCGATCATCGCGTTGTGGGGCTTGAAATCGCGATGCACGATTCCCACCGCGTGCGCGGCCGCCAGTCCACGCCCGGCCTGCAGATACGCCTCGAGCACGTCGCGCCACGGGTGATCCGATCGCTGCCACTGCTGCAGCGCGACGCCGCGGACGAACTCCATCGCAACGAAGAGCTGCTCGTCGTGCGTACCCACCTCGAACACCGGCACGACGTTGGGATGGCTGAGCTTGGCCATCGCCTGTGCCTCGCGGAGCATGCGGAGCCGGGCATGCTCGTCGGCCACGCCCCGGATCAGCTTGACCGCGACGCGGCGATCGAGCTGGTCGTCGAAGCAGGCGTACACCGTGCCCATGCCACCCTCGCCGAGGATCTCGAGCACTGCATAGCGACCGATCCTGGGCGCCTCGAACTCGGGGAACAGCTTGGCCTTGACCGCCGCGCGGCGGACCTCGTTGCCGCTCGGCGCCGCATGAACGCCAGGCGCAGGTCGGGTGTCGCCCTCGCCGTCATCCGATCGTTCGAGCCCTGCGCGTGCCGGGTCTTCGGCGACGGCAGGTGCGTCGATGGGCTCCGACGAGCTCACCCAGGCATGGTAACGCCCCTCGCCAGGGACGCGGGACCCCGATCGCGCCGCGGGCCGGGCTTTGGTCGACCAGCTGGCGGCGGACGACGACGGATCGACGCTCGCGCGCAATCAATCCCGGCTCGTCGCGGATGTCCCTCGCGAGAGGTGATGATGGCGTATCGACGATTCTCCCCGCTCGACGGCGTCGAGCGGCGCGGCCACACAGGTCGTGCAACGTGGTTTCGGCTTGGCGGGGCGGTCGTCGCGATTTCGGTCGCGATCGGCCCGGGCGCCGGTTGCCTGCTCGGCGGCTCCTCGCGCGACACCGAGAGCGGTGAGCTCGGCGCAGGGGCGTTCACCTACCGCTGTGCCGGCGTCAGCGATCCCTACTGCACCGACGGCGAAGCCAGCGAGTTTCCCCGTACGCTCGCCGTAGGCGCGGCGTTTCGGCTCGACTACGAGACCAGCGACGGCATCCCAGCGATCGTCGAGGGCGGATCCGACGCGCTGGTCACCACCGACGACCACTTCTCCCTCGGCCGGGCCGGCTATGTCGCGGTGATCGCCCGCGATGGCGCGCAGCGAGTCGTCGACCTGATGCACCTGCGGGGTCGAGACGTGGCGTCGATCGAACTCGCCGTCGACGAGGGGGGCGAGGATGGCGACGTCCGCCTGGCCGCGGGTGAGCGCACGACGATCCACGCGACGCCGAGGGACGCCGACTCCGCGGTCCTCGGCGGCTCGCTCGAGTACGCGTGGACCGTCGACGACCCGACGATCGCCGCATGGATGGCGACGGACCGCGGCGACGCAATCGAGGTCGTTGCCGTTGCGGCCGGCCTGACGTCGGTCACGGTGACCGCAGGGGAACGCACCGAGGTGGTCACGCTCCGCGTCGAAGATGGATCGACGGGCGCCTCCGGCAGCGAAGGCACCACCGCGGACGGGACCGAGGACAGCGGCAGCTCACAGGGCGTCGGCAGCAGCTCGGGGGAGACCGGGCAGGTGGGGAGCACGACATGACGAATCGGTGGCCGACGTTTCCACGAGCTCGCTTCGTGGTCGTTCTCTGGATGGCTGCGTGCGCACCGGCCTACGACGGAGTCGCACTCGAGATCGTCAACACGCCGCCCGTCGATGTCACGGTCGACGACGCGCGGATCGAGCTGCCCGCAGGCGTCGCGGTGCTCGTCCGGGCCCACGCCGAGCGGCACGGATCGGCCGTTCACGATCCCGAGATCGACGTTGCGCTCGACAGCGCGGACGACGAGGTGCTGCGCATACGTGACGCGGCGAGGCCGAGAACGTTCGTGCTGCTCGGCAACATGCCGGGGACCATGTGTATCGAGGCCCGGGTCGACGGCGACGACGTCGGCTGCATCGACGTCGTCGTCACGGCGCCGGTCGGCGACTGACCACGGTGGAGGGGGACGGCTCGGCTTCGGCGTCTCGTACGAACACGACGACGTTGGGCGCAAAGTGCTCGGGCGCCTGCTTCGGGTAGTAGCCGCGATAGCCACGCGGAACCCCGCCGGTCATGCGCTTGAAGTCCTTGATGAAGTGGGCCTGATCGAAGTAGCCCGCATCCGCCGCGACCTCGGCGAGCGTGACCTTGGGATCGCGCATCAGCGCCCGCAGCGTCCGCTGGAACCGCAGCACCTTGGCGACCGCCTTGGGCGCGATTCCGAGGTAGCGCGCGAACAGGCGATCGAGCTGGCGGGTCGAGACCGCGAGCTCACCCGCCACCGACTCGACGCTGTGGTTGCCATCACCCTCGACGAGGCGCTCGAGCCCGCGCGAGAACACTGCGAGGCCCTCATCGAGCACGAGTTGATCCAACAAGAAGCGATCGAGCGCGGCGGCCTGCGCGTCGAGATCGTCGAGCCCAGCGAGCTCGCGATCGAGCCGGGTCGCGGCGGCGCCGAGCACCGCGTCGACGCTCGGCGTGGTGTTGGTCCAGGGGCGCAGCGGCGCGCGCACGAACGGGCCCAAGCCGCCGAGGTGGAAACGAACGCCGGTGGTGCGCACCATGCCGCGCTGGAGGATGCGGATCGGCACCAGTCGCTGCGCGTCGAGGTTCGACGCGTGGTGCGACGAGGCGGCGCCGCCGATGATCTCGCGGGTGTAGGGCGCGCCGAAGTTGAAGATCAGATCGGCGCGGGCATCGACGAACACGTCGACGCGCAGATCGACCGGGCCATCGTCCGGGGTCACGAACCAGTAGTGCTCGACGAAGCGCCGCAGCGCCGCAGCCGGGGGGCGCAGTGCATACACCCCAACCACGCTACTACGCGGGCACGCCGCCGCGGCGCGGGTTCAGCCACCCAGGTAGAACTGCTCGAAGAACGCCTTGGTCGCGTCGGTGCCGATCGACGGCCACTCGTGACCGGCGGGGTGCGAGCAGAACGTCACCGGCGTCGCCGCGTCGCAGCCGTCGTAGTTCACGCAGCCGTCGGGGCTGCCGGGGGTCGAGGTCGCCTCGCAGCCGGCACGGTCGCGGAAGAAGTCGCGGTAGGCCTCGCGGTCGGCCGTAGTCTCCTGCTCACCGATCGTGATCCACGCCGCCGGCGTCGCCACGCAGTCCGCCGGCTCGAAGTAGATCACGCTGCCGCCGACCGCAATCGCGCGGATGTACTCGCGCCGGCAGCCGAGCACGCCGGAGAACGAACCGCCGCCCGAGAACCCCATCGAGAACACGTTGCCGTCGTCGATGCACAGCGCGGTGCGGGCCTCCTCGAGCACGGTGTCGAAGTAGTTGAGCTCGAGCTCGATGCGCGCCGGCCAGGTGGACGGATCGGCGGCGTAGTCCCGCCACTGGTGATCGATCGCCTCCGCGACCACCACGATCGCCTCGTCGGCAAACGCGGCCCGGATGTCGCGCACGCCACCGGGCGAGTCCCAGTAGCTGACGTCGCCGCCGTTGCCGTGCAGCGCGAAGACCAACGGCCACGGCTGATCGGCGGTGTAGTTCTGCGGCAGGCGCAGGATGTAGCGCCGGTCGTAGCCGTCGAGCATGAAGGTGTGCTCGCCCTCGGCGAGCCCGGCCCCGCCGTCGCAGCCGGGGCTGCCGACCATGCCGCCCGAGCTGCTGCTCTCGCCACCACCCGAGCTGCCGTCGGCGCCCGTGGTGTCGGCGTCGGTGGTGGTGCCGCTGGCGGAGGTCGCGGTCGCGTCGCTCGTCACGCCCGCCGACGACGCGCTCGCGCCGGTGGTGGTGGTGAGGGTCGTGGCCGAGCCACCGCTCGAGCTGCCGCCGGTGCTGGAATCGTCGCCCTCGCCGTCGTTCGACTCGGCCCCACACCCGCACGCCAGCGCCACCGCGATGAAACCGCTCCCGTACCGCATGACGCCACCTTAACACGGGCGCCCGCACGGCACGTGCATCGGGCTACGTAGCCATGCCACGGACACGACGACGCGAATGGGGCCGCGCGCGGGCACGATGACGTTCGCGTGGCCTGCGTCTCGGTTTGGGCACGGCGCGAAGGCGACACCCGACGGACCGCACTTTGCGGGCGCCGTCGTGCTGCTCGTGGCAGCGCGACGACGACGCAGCCGGCGCGTCAGCCGGGGAAGTTGACCGAGCCGACGTCGCGCGCGCGATACAGCGACCAGAAGCGCTCGGCAATGTCGCCCGCCTCGAGCTGACCATTGCCGTGATCGAAGGCGGTGCCCTTCACGATGCCGAGCACGACGACCTCACCGACGTAGATGCCCTCGCCGGTGAGGCGCTGCCGCAGCACGCCGACGGCCTTGTGCTGCGAGGCCTTCGCGACGGCCAGGCCCATCGCGCCCCAGCTCACCGCCATCGCATCGACCTTCTCGTCGTAGTAGGCGAGGCCGCCACCGGTCACCAACAGCGCCGCGCCGTCCTGCCCGCGCAGGCTCGGCAACGCCGACTGCACCGCAGCAAAGAGATTGGTGGTCGAGAGATCGACGGCGCGTCGCAGATCGTCGAGCGCACCCGTGGCCAGGTCACCGGTGCCGCCGCCGTAGACGTTCCAGTGCACGACCGTGACGGGACCGAATGTGTCGCGGATATCGTCGAACACGCGGGTGACCGCGGCGGTATCGGCGAGATCGGCCGGAAATGCCTTGGCCGTGACACCCTCGGCCTCGAACGACTTCGCCGCGCTCGCGAGCCGCTCGGGGTTGCGGGCGACGAGCGCCACGCGGAAGCCCTCCTTCGCGAAGCGCTGCGCGACCGCATGGGAGATGCCGGGACCGTGACCGCAGATGACGATGGTGCGTGACATGAGTCGTTCCTCCGAGAGCCCGTTCCAGACGCCACCCGCGACACGGGGGTTACGCGTCGTCACCCGAGCTGGCGCAGACGGTATGACAGCTTGTTGTGCCAGTACAACGGCGCGAACAGGCGTGCCTGGTCCGGGAACGGCACCGCGCCGAAGCGTCCGAGCCACGCGAGATGGGCAGCGGGCTCGATCGCACCGCTGCGCAGCGCGGCCATGTGGGCCTCGACGTGGCGGTACGCCGGCATGCGCACGCCGTCGCGCTCGCACTCGAGCCGCCACATCGACGCCCACTCGAAATTCTGCCGCGCGTAGCCGGCGATCTGCTGCTCGCAGTAGTCCATGGGGTCGGGCTGCTGCATCGCCCGCAGTCGGTCCTGCCGCATGATCTCGAACAACCCCTCGCCCAGGCGTCGCTGGGCGCCGATGTAGCGGTCGGCCCAGATTTCGTCGGCGAACGACTGCTCGCGGAAGCCCGGCATCCGCAGGTAGACGTAGCCCTCGGTCTCGAGCGACGCGGCGAACTCGACCCCGTTCATCTTGCGGTACCACGCGGTGAACAGCGCGTCGGGGTCGTAGGTCATCGACACCGCGTGCACCATCTCGTGCAGGTAGTAGAGATCGGAGATCGCCGGCTCGACGTAGTCGCGCAGGTACGTCATGCCGAAGAACGTGCCGAAGTGCGGCGTCTCGAGCTGCTCGTCGCTCATGCGTGCGAACACGCTGGGGTGAGCGGCGAAGCGCTCGATCCAGCCCGCGACATAGTCGCTGCGACGGAATGCGTCGGTGCGAAGCAGGCCGTAGACGTAGTCACGCGCGGCCGCGGGTGTCTCGAGCAGGATCGGGTCCTTCATGCGGTGCTCCCCTGCTCGCAGGATCGCACCGCCCCCGCCCGCTGCGGGCGAACCGCTTCAGAGCCCCGGCCAGTAGCCGTCTTCGGGGGCGCGGGCACGGGCCCGCAGCCACGCACCGACGCCGACCAGGAGCGCCAGCATCACCGCTCCGGCGAGCCCCAAGGCCACGAACGCCAGCAGATCGACCGCCTCGAACGCGAGCAACACCATGGGCTCGATCGAAGCCGATCGCGGGCCCGAGTCCACGCGAAAGCTTTGCAGCGCGGCCTCGTGCGTTGACGCTGCGGCGGTGGATCACGATCCGCGTGGTGCCGGACGGCGCCGGTTTTGCGCGACCGCACCGCGACCGGCTCGGGACATGCTCGAGGGCGATGGCTGGCTTGGGTGTGTCTTCGCTGCTGGCGCTCTCGTCCGATCGCGTGCCCAACCTCGAGGCGCGCGCGCTGTCGCCGACGGTCGGCTGGCTGGTGCTGCTGGCGCTGGCGAGCTTCATCGGCCTGTGCATCCTGCACGCCGATCGCTGGCGTCGCGTGTGGCTGCGCGCCGAGGATCCCCGCACGATCGGGCTCTTCCGCATCCTGTTCGCCATCGCGCTGCTGCTCAACGTGGTGGGCATGTGGGAGCAGCTCGAGTTCCTCTTCACCGACGAGGGCCTGTTCTACACCGACAGCGCGCGCAAGCTGCTGGCCGCCAAGCAGTTCGCCGGCTATATCGAGGGCGAGCACGAGGGCTTCGTCAGCGGCGCGGCGGTGCTCGAGTTCCTCCGCGGGCCTCGCTACTCGCTGTTGCTGCTGCGCTCGGATCCAGCGTTCTTCTGGCTGCACCTGTGGGCCTTCGTCGGCGCAACGGTGGCGATGTTGGTCGGCTGGCGCACGCGCACTGCCACGATCGTCGCGTGGCTGCTGATGACCAGCCTGACCGGCCGCAACCCCATCTACTGGACCGGCGCCGACGTGGTCTACAAGGCGTTCTTCTTCCTGCTGGTGCTCTCGCGCAGCGGGCACGCGTACAGCGTCGACAACTGGCTGCGCTGCCGGAAGCTCCGCCGCGCCGGTCGCCTGCGCACCCGCGAGCACCAGGCCGACACCACCCGCGAGCCGATCCACCGCCGCATCCCGGCGTGGCCGCGCATGCTGATGATCCTGCAGCTGGCGACGGTCTACCTCTACACCGGCTCGGCCAAGACCGGCGGCATCTGGGCCGCCGGCGACTCGCTCTACTACGCGCTCAACCTCGATCACTTCTATCGCATGCCGCCGCAGCTGATGTCGCAGCTGTTCGCCACCAACATCTTCCGCGTGATGACGTGGACGGTGCACTTCTGGCAGATCGGCTTTCCGCTGCTGCTGGTCGGCATGGTCACGCGGTTCCAGCTGCGCGAGGGCTTCACGCCGCTGCCCGGCTGGCGAGGTTGGCTGACGCGCCTGGGCTGGACCGTGATCGGCCTGGCCTCGCTCGGCGTCTGCGTGGTCGCGCTGCCGGTGCACTACGTGCAACACCCCGGCGGTCCGAGCGTGCAGGTGGTGCAGTGGTCGGTCGCGACCGGATGGCTGCTCGCGATGGTCGCGATCGCGTTGCTGTGGCGCAAGCTGCGGGACCGTCCGCCGGTCTTCACGGTGCTTGGTCAGCGCATTCGCGTGGATCTGCAGACCGCGTGCACGTGGTTCCTGGGTCGACGACTGTGGCTGACCATCGGCGTGTTCTTCCACCTGCAGATCTTCATGCTGATGAACATCGGCATGTTCGCGCCGATCATGATCATGGTGTACCTGTGCTGCCTCAACGGCAGTGAGACCGCGTCGCTGCTGCGTGCGCTCGGCCGCATCCTGCACCGCCTGCGCGTGCCCGGCATCCCGGCCGACGTCGCGCGCGGCGAGCCGCCGCTGCCGGCCGAGTCCGCCGACTCTCCGCGTCTGCACCACGACGGCGCCGCGATGCCGCGCGCGGCGTTGCTGCTCGCGCTCTTGGCCGCGATCGGCTTCGTGTGTGCGCACGCGTTCGCGTGGCCGCGGCCGCTGGCGCCGAGCTTCGTCGCGCTCGGCGTGTTGGGCCTCGTCGCGGGCGCGATCTCGGGCTGGCGTCGACGCGGTACCGCGGGCGGCGATCATGGGCCGTGGGCCTACGGCCCGGTGGGCCGCACGCTCGCGAACGCCATCGTGGTCACCCACATCACCGCGGTCGCGCTGCACTGCATCCCCGACAAGGACTCGTGTTGGTCGTTCCGCGGCACCGCGGGCGCGCTCGTGAAGCCGTGGCTCGACGTCACCCAGACCGCGCAGAGCTGGGACATGTTCGCGCCCAACCCCATGCGCACCAACGATTTCCTCGAGGTGCTCGTGACCGACGCTGCCGGCGAGACCTGGGATCTGCGCACCGACGTGAACTCGCCGCGCAACAAGCAGATCCCGTGGATCTGGTACGACCGTGCCGGCAAGATCACGCGCCGCGTCATCGGCGAGGGCAAGTGGTACCGCTCGTGGCTGGCGCGCTACCACTGCCGGCGCTGGGCGCTCGACCACGACGGCGAGATGCCGCGCACCGTCGAGCTCGTGCGCGTGTGGTACGAGATTCCGCCGCCCGACAAGGTCGCGCGCCTGGGCTACTACCGCCCCGCCGAGTTGCTCGCCCGCGAGGGCCATCGCAGCTCGCTGCTCACCGTCACCTGCGCGACCGAAGAGGACGGCCAGCTGACCAACGAGATCCGTGCACGCCACGGCCTGCCGCAGGTCGACGAGCGCACCATCCGGCGTCGTCACCCCAAGCGCGACACCGGCCGCTTCGATCCCGACGCGGCCGACTGACGCGCGCCGCTGCGTCGTCAGCCGCCGCGCAGGCGCGAGAGGAACGCTTCGACGTCCATCGGCGGCTGCACGCCGCTGTCGTCGAACTCATCACGCGCGAGCACGCCGTGCCCGCGGGCGATCTCGTACTCCCGCAAGCGCACGTCGAGGGTCGCCGCAAAGAAGTAACGCAGCCCGCGACGCATCGCGTCGGGCTCCTCTTCGATGCCGAACACCAAGGCGTCGCGCACCAGCTGCACCTGATGGGGCTCGACCGCGATCGTCAGCAAGCGCTCGAGGTTCTCGGCGGCTGCGCGGGCCCCGGGGGCGTCGAGCGGCCCGGTGGCGAGCAACGCGGGCAGTGCCCGCTGCAGCGACTGCATGCCTGCGAGCAGGTCGTCCGCGCCGTCGAGATCGGCGCGCGCGAGGATCGAGGCCGCATGGGTCGGATCGAGCGCGAGCGCGGCTTGGTAGTGCCCGCGTGCGACCTTCGGCTGCTTGCGCGCGCGCGCGATCTCTCCCTGCAGGAATCGAGTCTCGGCGAGGTGGGCGTCGTCCTTCACCGAGGTGTAGAGCTGCGCTGCGTCGCGCGCGAGCGCATCCGCCTTGTCGAGATCGTGGTCCTCGAAGGCGATCACCGCGAGCATGAAGGTGACCGCCGGGTGATCGAAGCCGCCTTCTTGCGCCTGTAGCAGGAACGGACGCGCCGCCGAGCCCGAGAAGCGCGACATCTGCACGCCGGCCCACATATAGGCGAGATCGGGCGTCAGGTGGCCCTCGGCCGCCAGTGTCGCGAGATCGGCCTCGACCGACTCCTGCGCCATGGTGGCGACCTCCTCGTTGGCGGCGCACTGCTGCGCGAACGCGGCCACGCGGGCCCGTGCGATCCGAGCCTGGGTGGTGAGCACCGGATCGCCCGCGGTCGCGGCGGCCTCGAGGTTGACCAGCGTGGCCTCGACCGAGACATCACCGGGCTCGACACGGGTCTGCTCGGAGAAGTCGGCGCGCCGCTCGGTGGCCTTGGGTTGCTCGCCGTCGTTCAAGCGCAGCGCGACGCCGCGGATGCACAGCGTGAAGTGCAGCGCCACCAGATCCCCGCGCGCGATCGAGATCCAGTGCCGCCCCGCGCCGTCGGAGGCCGCCGCGAGCGCGCGATCGGCTGCGGCGGGCTTGCCCTCGCGCAGCAGCCCCGACGCGCGCTCGAGCGCCGCGACCGCGGGGCTCGGCGCATGATCGCGGGCGATCTCGACCAGCGGCGAGAGGTCCCGCCACGCGGGCCAGCTGCCCATCGCGGTCGCGTCGGCGGCCTGAGCCCCGGCGGGGACCCGATGGCGACATCCTCCCGCGAGCACCAGCGCGAGCGCGAGCGCGAGCCGAGACAGCCGCGGCGGCATCACGACGCCAGCTCCATGTCGAGACGATCGCACCACTGTCGCGCGGCCCCGCGGACCTCGGCATGGGCGCCGCGATCGACCAGCCGCCGCAGCGCGTCGGGGCCGAGCCACGCCAGGCCCTCGCGGCGCACGCGGGGATGCAGCAGCGCACCGACGGCCGCCGAGTCGCACAGCCATCGTTCGCCCTGATCACTGGCGATGGCGTAGATGATCTCGGGCAGCTGCAGCCACGTGCGGCCGATGGCGGCGATGCCTGCCGAGCGGTGCTCGACCAGCAGCGGCAACAGCTGCGCGAGGTCCTCGGCGACGACCTTCATGAGCGTGGCGGGCACCGGCGCGCGGAACTCCTCGACCCGCAGCTGGAGTGCATCGGCGACGCCGTCGATGAGCGCTGCGTCCCGTAGACCCAGCTGGCCCAGCGCGTCGCGCAGCGCGTCGACGCGCGAGCCGACCCGCCCACCCGTGGTGAGCGCGTACTGCTGACTCGCCCGCGCGCGTCCACGCGCCAGCAGGTCGCGCAGCCAGTCCCATTGCCGTCGCAGGCTTGGCATCGCGCACGGGTGTACCCCAGCGCGCCCCCGCCATGTAAGGCTGCGGCGCGCGCCGGCGTTCGGTCGCGTGACGGCCCTACGCCCCGCCCGTCAGAGCGCGGCCAGCCCCCTTCTCCTCGCGATCCTGGAGCTTTGCATGCGGTCCACGAAGTCCATCCTCTCGGTGTTCGCGGTTGCCCTCGCGCTGTCGGCCTGCAGCCGCGCCAACGATCGCGGCACCGCCGCACCGATCGCGGCACCGATCGCCGGCGCGCCCGTGAGCGTCACGCTCGAGAGCCCGGGGATCGGTGCGCTGCCCTCGGCACTGTTCGGCGGCTCGCTCTACTACGCGGGCCAAGACGGCCAGCAGTACGTCGTGCGCGTCGCCAACAACACCGCGCGCCGCGTCGAGGTCGTGGTCACCGTCGACGGCCGCGACGTGGTATCGGGTCAGCTGGGCGACTACCGCAAGCAGCGCGGGTACATCATCGAGCCGTTCGGGCAGATCGCGATCGACGGCTTCCGGCAGTCGTTCGACCAGGTCGCAGCATTTCGCTTCAGCGGGCTGCAGGACAGCTACACCGCGCTGCAGGGCACGCCGCAGCACGCCGGCGTGGTCGGCATCGCGGTGTTCGAGGAGCGCGGCAACCCCAAGGCCAGCGGGCCGCTCGCGGTCGGCCCGAGCACGCCGACGCCGTTCCCCAGCAGCGGTGGCGATCACGACGTCGCCACTGGGCGAATCGCGACCGCGCCCCACGACTCGCGCATGGCGGCCGATGACGCGCCGGCCGCACCCGCGGCAGAGGCCGGTGCGAGTGCCGACTTCAATGCGCGCAAGTCCGAGGTGGCCCCCAGTGCCGCGCCCGGTGGTGGCAACTTCGCGCCCCCACCGGTGCCCCGCAACGAGCTCGGCACCGAGTACGGCGAGTCACAGGCGTCGTCGGTCCACGAGGTCGCCTTCAAGCGCAAGCACAAGCGACGACCCGACGCGGTGTTCTCGGTCTTCTACGACAGCCCCAACGGCCTCGCGGCGCGCGGCATCCCGCTCGGCGGCGGCGGAGCGTTCGCGCCTGCCCCCGCGCCGCAGCCGTTCCCCGACCGCGCGCCCCGACGCTGAAGCGCCGGGTTTCGCCCGCGGCGGGCGGGGTGCCGCCGCGAGGGACTAGTACCTCGACACAGCGATAGTGATGGGTCAGAACGCCGTCATGGCCGCTGTGTCGAGGTACTAGCAACGCCAGACGCCGTCGAGGTCGTCCGACGCCATCACGCACTTGGCGTAGCGGGCCCAGGCCACGCGCCCGCGCAGCTGGATCTTGTCGAGCTTGTGCTGCATGCAGCGCTCGCGCAGCTGTCCGATCACGGCCGACTCCGACTCGGGCGTCATCGCAGCACCGCCCGACTCGCGCAGCGTGACCTCGACGATGTGCTCGCAGACGTCGGCCGGCCCTGGTGCGCGCACGAACGCCCACCACAGCCCGAACAGCAGGCCGACCGCGCCGAGCATCCCCACGGAGAGCGCACGCCGGACCGCTGGTCTCATCCGCCCCCGTCGATCACCTTGAACGCGGCGCGCCGCTTCTGCACGGCTTCTTGATCGGTGTCGGTCGCCGACGCCGCGGGCGGCAGCGCTGGCTCGTCGGCGGGCGCTTCGTTCTCGGCCTCGGTCGGCGGGGTCGCGGGGTCAGCCCCGGCGACGCTGCGCAGCGCCGGCTTCGCGGCGGGCGCCGTCGCGGGCGGCCGGCCGTAGCGGCTGCGCTTCACCGACTCGGGCATGTTCTGGTCGAGCACGATGCCGCGCCCGGTGCTGCGGTCGGCCACGACGTACACGGCGCCGTACGGGAACGTGCAGCGCGTCACGTAGCCACCGAACGAGAGGTCCGCCGAGAGCGTCTCGGCGGTGAACGTCAGGTCGAGCGGATAGCTCGGGTCGAGATCGATGATCAACCGCTCGCGCCACTGCTCGCGGATGAAGTCCGGGCACACCACGCCGTCGCCCATCGCATTGACGTGCAGACGCGGGCATCGGCCAGCGGCATACAGCGACTCGATGACGCTCTGCACCGGATGAGTCACGTTTCGACGAAGCCTATCGCACGGCCGGCGCGGGCGCGACCCTTGTCGACCGACAATCTCCCGCGCCGGCCGCGGCTTCGACCGGCCGTCCGGCACGGTGTCCCGTCCTTGCACCCGTTCGCCGGTTCGCGGCTGGCCCACGCACGACATGCTCGGGTGGCGGGCGGGCCGGGCGCAGGCCGCGAGGGCGACCTTTGGGGGGCCCTGCCGCAGGAGATCGCGCGGGCCGGACCGCACCGGCTTGGGCCACACGCCGAAGCGGGCTCAGGCGAACGCGGCGAGCCCCGTCAACGCGCGACCGATCGCCAGCGTGTGCACCTCGTGCGTGCCCTCGTAGGTGAAGACCGTCTCGAGGTTGCACAGGTGCCGCATGATGCCGAACTCGCCCATGATGCCGTTGCCACCGAGCATCGAGCGCGCGGTGCGGGCGGTCTGCAGCGCCATGCGGACGTTCTCTCGCTTGAGAATCGAGACTCGCTCGGGCGACAGCTTGCCGTTCTGCTTGATGCGACCGAAGTGGTACGCGAGCAGCAGACCCTTGCCGATCTCGTTGTGCATCTCGACCAGCTTCTGCTGCGTGAGCTGGAACGACGCCAGCGGACGATCGAACTGCACGCGGTCCATCGTGTAGCTGCGCGCGCGCTCGTAGCAGTACATCGCGGCCCCGAGCACGCCCCAACCAATGCCGTAGCGTGCCTGCGTCAGGCAGCCCAGCGGCCCCTTCAGGCCCTGCACGCCCGGCAGCAGGTTCTCCTTGGGCACCCGCACGTCGTCGAGCACGATCTCGCCGGTCATCGACGCGCGCATGCTGAGCTTGCCGTGGGTCTCGGGGGTCGACAGGCCCTTGGTGCCACGCTCGACCACGAAGCCGCGGATGACCGGTGCGTCGCTGCCGTGATCGAGGGTCTTGGCCCAGACCACGCACAGGTCCGCGATCGGGCTGTTGGTGATCCAGAACTTCTGCCCGTTCAGCACGTAGTCGCCGCCCTTGCCGTCCTGCTTGGCGTGGGTGCGCATCGAGCCGGGGTCGCTGCCGGCGTTGGGCTCGGTGAGCCCGAAGCAGCCGACGATCTCGCCCTTGGCCATGCCGGGTAGCCAGCGCTCGCGCTGGGCCTCCTCGCCGTAGGCGTAGATCGGCCACATCGCCAGCGAGGTCTGCACCGAGCAGAACGAACGGATGCCGCTGTCCTGGCGCTCCAGCTCGATCTGCGTGAGGCCGTAGGCGACCGGGTTCATGCCGGCACAGCCGTAGCCCTCGAAGGGCGCGCCGAGGAAGCCCATCTTCGCGAACTCGGAGATGAGCTCGCGCGGGAACGTGCCGCGCTCGTAGTGCTTCTCGAGGTCCGGCGCGACGGTGCGCTCGCAGAACTCGCGCGCGGCCTGCCACACCAGGCGCTCGTCGTCGGTCAACAGGTCATCGATCGAGATCAGATACGGCGTGGCGTCGCGCGACATGGACCTCGTCTACCACAGCCGTACACGGGCGCGCAGCGCCCCTTCGGGCCGCGGCACGTGAGCTACGCCGGCTGCGGCGTCGCACGCCGGGGCTGCCACCACGCAGCGACCACGATCGCCACCAGCAACGCGACGTCCCGCCACAACGTCGGCCAACCGACGGCGTCGGCGGCGGCCTGCTTGCCGAAGCAACCGCACTGCAGGTCGATGCCGCGCACGATCACCGAGGCGATGAGCGCGATGAAGGCGACGGTCAACACCCCCAGCAGCAGGCCGCCGGCGCGGACCCACCGCGGATGCCCCGAAAGCAGCGCGGCCGCACCGACCAGCTCGAGCATCGGCACGATCGCTGCGATCACGTGGAGGCTGCGTTCGGGAAACACCTGGTAGTTGCGGATGTCGGCCGCGAAGCTCAGCAGGTCGCCGGCCTTGGGCACCGCTGCGACCACGAACACCGCCGCGACACCGATGCGCACGGCCCACGACAGCAGCTGCTGCGCGAGCACGCGACGCCGGCGAGCCGGCTCGGCGAGCTCAGCCACTCTGCAGCGCTCCTTCGACCGGCGCGCCCGCACCGACCCACGCCTCGAAGCCGCCGTCGAGCACACGCACGCGATCGCAGCCCAGCGCGTCGTCGAGCAGGCGGCCGACGTACTCGGCGTCCCCACCCGGCGCACCGTCGCAGTAGGTGACGATGTCGCGATCGATCGGGATCGGCAGCGTCTCGGACGCGAGGATCGACGCCGCGTCGGCTGCCGGCAACGAGATCGCCCCGGGGATGTGACCGTCGAGGAACGCCTCGCCCGAGCGCGCGTCGACGATCACGACCGGGTCGTCTTGCACGCGGCGCGACAGCTCCGCGACCGCCACCCGCGGCAGCGCCTCGGGCTCGACGCTCGGCGGCAGCTCGTCCATGCCGCAGGCCGCGACCACCTCGGGCTGCGGGCCTGGCACCCACGGCACGTCGAGCTGAATCGCGAGCGCAGCGACGCCGAGCAGCCCCGCGGCCACGCCGAGCAACGCCGAGTCACGCAGGGTCGCCAGCCACGGCCTCACGGTGACCATCAGCCTAGCAAAGCCGATGGCACCGCGCACATCCCCGCGTCCGCGGGGCGCCGCGGCCGCTCGAGCTGCGCGCGGGTTCGCGGGCTTTTGGGGTGGCTCGACGAGCGTCTGATAGCATCTTTGCCGCGAACGCAGACGCCCGCCCGCACGGCGGCGCCTGCCCAGCCAAGGTCGAGAGAAACGATGCGCGCAGCCAGGCTTTCCGCTTCGATCCCCGCGAGCCCTCGCCGCTCGCTCCGGGCCCTGCTCCCCGCGGTGGCCTTCGCGTGCGCGGGCGTGGCCGCCACCGCTTCGGCAGCCCCGGCGGGCGGCTCGGCGCAGGTGCAGGTCGGCAACCAGGGCACCAGCGCGTCGAGCTCGGGCAAGGGCAAGAGCGGCAAGTACAAGTGGCCCGAGGTGGTGGTCTCGGGCAACGCGATCTCCTTCCTCGCGCCGCTGCAGTTCGGCATCGCCGGCTATCTGCCCAAGGCCCGCTTCGCGTTCCAGTACGATCGTCAGATCCGCAAGGGCCACTGGTTCCACGTCGGCGTGGCGGCGCTGTTCGATCGCGGCGACTACCACAACTTCCGCATGAAGAGCTGCGGCCTCTCGGGCACCGGCGTCTGCGGCGAGGGCGGGGTCGTCGGCGTCGACGTCTACGCCGGCTACACCTACCGCTTCTTTCTGCAGAAGCGGCCATGGTTGGTGCCCTACGTGCGCGGCACTGTCGGCTACACCTTCTTCGATCTGCCCAAGGTCGGAGGCGGCGACGGCAATCGTCGGCAGGAACGCATCCACACCAACTCGTTCTCGATCCGCCCCGGCGGCGGTCTGCGCATCTTCCCGATCGACCAGCTCGGACTCGGCATGGACGTCGCGCTGCCGATCGGCTTCCTGGTCCACAAGCAGCTCAACGATGCCGCCGACGCCTCCGTGAAGAAGAAGGGCGGGTTCCTGTTCGGCATCGAGGTCCTGCCGGTCGTGGTCGAGTTCCGCTTCTAGCCGCCGCGGAGCTCCCGAGATGGCCAAGCTGTACTTCCGCCACGGCGCGATGGAGAGCGCCAAGACCATGAACCTGCTGGCGGTGGCGCACAACTACCGCAAGCAGGGCAAGCAGGTGCTGCTGCTCAAGCCCGCACTCGACGATCGCTACGGCCAGGCACGCATCGCCTCGCGCACCGGCATGGAGGCGCCGGCGGATCTGCTGGTGGCCGACGACACCGTGTTCGAGCTCGACCGCTTCCGCGGCATCGACTGCGTGCTCGTCGACGAGGCGCAGTTCATGTCGCCGGCGATCATCGATCAGCTGCGGGTACTCTCGCTCGCGCTCGACATCCCGGTGATCTGCTACGGCCTGCGCACCGACTTCCGCACGCGTGCGTTCCCGGGTGCCCTGCGACTGCTGGAGCTCGCCGACAGCATCGAAGAGGTCAAGGTCACCTGCCAGTTCTGCGGCCGCAAGGCCGTCTTCAACCTCCGCAGCGCCGACGGCAAGGCGGTGGTCGAGGGCGAGCAGATCGTGCTGGGCGACATCGAGTACGCGCCGGTGTGCGGCAAGCACTACTTCGCTCGCGTGGGTGCCGAGGGGCTGCGGCGGCTGGGCATGACGCTGCCGCGCGGCTACGACGACCCGCCGCGCTGATCCGCGGGCGCCCGCCTGCGGTGGGCCGGATCTGCACCCGCGAAAAAGCCCGCCCGAGCTCTCGCGAGCAGGGGCGGGCCGGCATGCAGGGCTGCGGCTCGACTAGGCCGGGCAGTCCATCTCGCCTGCATCGCAGCAGAAGCAATCCGGCGGCGTGCTCTCGGCGTCGCAGAAGCCGCTGTCGTAGGTGACGCCCATGTCGTCACCGATCTCGTTGCAGATGCGAGCGCAGCTGTCTTCGGTCAGACGACCGTAGAGACAGGTGTTGATGACGTCCGCGTCGGCACAGGTGGCATCGGCGCTGCCGTCACACGCGGCGCCGCTGCCGTTGCCGCAGATGAAGCCGACCTGGGTGCCGTCGTCGACGCAGCCGTACGCGAAATCGTAGCCGTCGAAGCTGCACGACTCATCACCGGCTGTCGGCATCTCCACCCACTCGCCGGACATGCAGGTCCAGAAGCGGCTGCCCTCGGGGCCGTCGGCCGCGAGGTTGCTGCAGAACACCGCGCCATCGGCCGAGGCGTCGCAGTCGGCGGGATCGGGCTCGAACCCGCTCGTGCCACCGCCACCGCTGCTGTCGGCGACGTCGGTGGTGGAGCCGGTGCCACCGGTGCTGCCGTCGCTACCGCTGCCGCTGCCGGCCACCGTCGGATCTTCGGTGCCGCCCGCAGCGTCCTGCGCCGGATCGATGCAGCAGGTGTAGTCGTTGGGATCGCTGGGGAAGCACCAGTTGTACCCGACCGCGCAGTAGCAGGTGTTGCCCTGCAGCACGTTGTTCGGGTTGTCGCAGGCCGCATCGCCGCTGCCCTTGCCGGAGATTTCCTCGCAGTCGTAGTCGTTGGGATCGTCGGGATTCTCCCACGTATAGCCAGCGTCGCACTTGCAGTCGGCACCGCCGTTGACCTCGTGGCTGTGCGAAAGCGGCGAGCCGCACTCGTCACTGCCACCGCCATTGGTCGTGATCACGCAGCCGAGGGTGAGGCCCGCGGCCGCACCCGCGAACACGGAGAACAGGGACTTCATCGAAATGCTCGTCATGGCTAGTGTCCTCGTCACAGGGGGCTCCGTCGGGTTCGGACGGCATGCTCCGGTGGTTGATTCGGCGCCGCACCGTGGGCGGTGTGACCGCACTCGGCCCCTTGGGTTGGGAACGCGATGCGCCAAGAGCTTGCACCGCCCAGGCGGCGTTGTCATCCGCTGCCGCGCTCGGTTTCACCGACGCCGCTGTGCGCCGCGCTACTCGACGCGCCAGGTGTGGCCACCGCGCAGGAGGCGATCGATGTCGCCCGCGCCCGACTTCTCGACCGCCGTCGCGTTCTGGGCCGTGACAGCACTGTCATAGCTCGGCACGGGGTCGCAATAGAGCACGCCGAACGCCATCGGGAAGTCGGGCAGCGCGAGCTGTGCGAGCAAGAACGCGAGCGTTCGATTGGTCTGGTCGTGCACCGCGACGTCGGCCTCGGTGACACCGCCTTCACCGAGCGTCACGACCTCGACGTGGCTGCCGCCGGGTGCCAGACGCAGGCCCTTGCGCTTGTCCTTGCCGAACAGCAGCGGCTTGCCGTGCTCGACCCACAGCTGGTTCTCGCTGGCGATGTCGCGCATGGTCACGTTGTCCCACGCGCCGTCGTTGAAGACCGGGCAGTTCTGCAGGATCTCGATGAAGCTGCTGCCACGGTGGCCGTGCGCCGCGACGAAGAGGTCGCCGAGCGTGCTGGTCGAGGTGTCGATGCCACGCGCGACGAACCGGCCGTTGGCACCGAGCGCCAGCAGGCAGGGGTTGATCGGCATGTCGAGCGAACCGAGCGGCGTCGACGGGGTCTTGAGGCCCACCAGCGAGGTCGGCGAGTACTGCCCCTTGGTCAGGCCGTAGATGCGGTTGTTGAACATCAGGATCTGCAGATCGACGTTGCGCCGCAGCACGTGCAAGAAGTGGTTGCCGCCGATCGACAGGCCATCGCCGTCACCGGTCACCATCCACACGTCGAGCTCCGGATTCGCCAGCTTCACACCGGTCGCGATCGCGGGCGCGCGGCCGTGGATGGTGTGGAAGCCGTACGTGCTCATGTAGTACGGGAAGCGGCTCGAGCAGCCGATGCCCGACACGAACACGGTCTTCTCGCGCGTGACCCCGAGCTTGGGCAGGGTGTGCTGTATCGCAGCCAGGATCGCATAGTCGCCACAACCAGGGCACCAGCGCACCTCCTGGTCGGAGACGAAGTCTTTCTGGGTGAGCGGCTTGTTGGGGGTGTCCATGGTCGGCTCCGAAGATCTCTAGCTGAGGCGGTTGTTGCGGACCAGGGGCGCAGCAAGCTTGACGCGGATCTCCTGCTCGAGCTCTGCCACGCGGAAGGGCATGCCGGAGATCTTGTCCATCGGGTCGGCGGGGATGAGGTACTCGGCCCGCAGCAGACGCACGAGCTGGCCGTTGTTGAGCTCGGGCACGAGCACGCGCTCGAAGCCGCCGAGCAGATCGGCGAGGTTGCTCGGCAGCGGCCACAGGTGGCGCACGTGCACGTGCGACACGTCGAGGCCGTCTTTGCGGGCACGACGTACGGCCTGGTGGATCGAGCCGTAGGTCGAGCCCCAGCCGACCACCACCATCTTGCCGCGCTCGTTGCCGATCTCGACCTTCTGCAGCGGCAGGTCCTTGGCCACGCCGAGCACCTTGTCGGCGCGCGTCTTGGTCATCTTCTGATGGTTCTCGGGGTCGTAGCTGATGTGGCCCGAGGCGAAGTTCTTCTCGATGCCGCCGATGCGGTGCTCGAGCCCGGGCGTGCCGGGCTTGGCCCAGTTGCGCGCGAGCGTCTCGGGATCACGCACGTAGGGGTGGAAGCCCGCCGGGTCGGTGCGGAACGCGACCGGGATCTTGGGCAGGTCCGCGAAGCTCGGGATGGCCCATGGCTCCGCGCCGTTGGCGATGTAGCCGTCGGACAGCACGATGACCGGCGTCATGTACTTGATCGCCAGCCGCACGGCCTCGATCGCCATGTAGAAGCACTCGCCCGGCGTCGCCGGTGCGAGCACGACCAACGGCGCGTCGCCGTTGCGACCCCACACCGCCTGGAACAGGTCGCTCTGCTCGGTCTTCGTGGGCATGCCGGTCGAGGGCCCGGCGCGCTGCACGTCGAAGATCACGAGCGGCAGCTCGGTCATGATCGCCAGGCCCATCGCCTCGCCCTTGAGCGCCATGCCTGGGCCCGAGGTCGCGGTCGCACCGATGATGCCCGCGTACGATGCACCGATCGCCGAGCAGATCGCAGCGATCTCGTCCTCGGCCTGGAAGGTCGTCACGCCGTAGTGCTTGAGACCCGCCAGCGAGTGCAGCACGCTCGACGCCGGCGTGATCGGGTACGAGCCGTAGAACACCGGCAGCTCGGCCAGGCGGCCGGCGGTGGCGAGGCCCCACGCGAGCGCCTCGTTGCCGGTGATGTTGCGGTAGTGGCCGCGCGGCAGGTCGGCCTTGGGGATCTTGTAGGCGGCGACGCCGGTTGGCAGCTCGGCGGTCTCGCCGTAGACGTGGCCGGCGTTGAGCGCCGCGATGTTGGCCTCGGCGATGTCGGGACGCTTGGCGAACTTCTTCTTCAACCACTCGATGGTCGGCGTGCGATCACGACCGAACAGCCAGTAGAGCAGGCCGAGCGTCCACACGTTCTTGGCGCGCAGCGCCTCCTTCGTGCCGAGGCCGAACGGCTCGACCGCAGCCACCACCAGCTTCGAGACGTCGATCTCGAGCTTGCGGTACGGATCGAGCGTGCCGTCCTCGAGCGGATTCTTCTCGTAGCCGGCCTTCTTGAGGTTCTGCGGCGTGAACGCGCCGGTGTTCAGGATGATGAGCCCGCCGCTCGGCACGTCGCGCAGGTTGACCTTGAGCGCCGCGGGGTTCATCGCGACCAGCACGTCGGGCTCGTCGCCGGGCGTGAGCACGTCGTGGGATGCGAAATGGATCTGGAAGCCCGACACACCGAAGGTGGTGCCGGCGGGGGCGCGGATCTCGGCGGGGAAATCGGGGAAGGTCGCGAGGTCGTTGCCGGCGACGGCGGTCGTCTGCGTGAACTGCATGCCCGCGAGCTGCATGCCGTCGCCCGAGTCGCCCGCGAATCGGATCACGACGGAGTCGAGGATCTCGCGGCCATCGGCGTCTTTGGATCGAACCGGGGTGTCCATGGTCGTCAACCTTGCGCTCGCTTGGAGTCGTCGAACGCGTGCGGCGTCGGATGCACCGCGTTCGCGTCGTTGCTGGTCGCGCGAGTATGGGCGAAGTGACACGCGCTTGTCACCGGCCGCGCCGGCACCTGGCGGGCGAGGACTCCGCACGCGGCCGACGCGTCGCGAAGCGTCGCGCGGCGCGGACCCACGCCGCACTCGAGGCATGCGCTCGCTCACACCCACCGCGACGCCGTGCATGCGGCTCTCGGCTAGTGTTGCGCTCCATGGCCAAGGGAAAGACCACCGACGTCGACGCACTCGTGGATCAGGCACTACGTGCAGTCGACGACGACGAGCTCGATACCGCCGAGAGCATCCTCGACGACTGCAAGGGCAGCGTCGGTGAGAACCACCCGCGGGTGCTCCACCTCGCCGGCATGCTCGCGTGGGCACAGGGCGACCTCGAGCGCGCCAACGGCTTCCTCATGCAGGCCGCCGACGGCGCCCCCGATCGCGCCGACATCCAGCTCGACTGCGCCGAGTGCCTCTTCACCGGCGAGGAGCTCGACGAGGCCGAGGCCCAGGTCCGCGCCGCGCTCGCGCTGCCCAGCCTGACCAAGCCGCAGGGCGACGACGCGCGCCTGTTGCTGGCGCAGATCCGGCTCGCGGGCGACGACCCCGACGAGGCACTCGAGGTGCTCGCCGAGATCGATCCGCAGCTGCACGGACACCCCGCGTTCCTCAGCACCCGCGGCTCGGCGAACATGCACGCCGGCAAGCTCGACGAGGCGATCGCGGATCTCGGCGCGGCCGTCGAGCTCGACCCGGAGGATGCCGACCTCCACTACCAGCTCGCGATCGTGCTCGGCACCGCCGGCAAGCACGACGAAGCCACCGCGCAGATGCAGAAGGTCCGCGAGCTCGACGCGGCCGAAGACGGCCCCAGCGAGGAGCCCAGCTTCGCCGAGGCGCAGGAGCTGCGCTCGCGACTCGAAGACGTGTTCGAGCAGCTGCCCGACCCGCTGCTCAAGCTCGTCGCGCACGCGCCCATCACCGTGCAGACCCGCGCCAGCGAGGAGCAGGTCGCGGCCGGCGTCGATCCCCGCAACGTCATCGCCTTCCTCGGCACGCGCAAGCGCGGCAACGACGACGCCGAGCTCACCGGCATCGTCGTGATGCGCGACCTCCTGCCGGCCGAGGACGAGGCCGACGAAGAGGGCGACGATGCCGTCGAGACCGAGCTGTTCTACGGCCTCATGGACGAGCTGCAGAGCTTCTTCGATCGCAACGACCTGGTGATGGCGGAGGCCTAGACGACGATGTCCGTGCCGACCGATTCCGCGGCCCTGGTCTACGACTGGAACGAGAAGGATCGGCACGGGCCGCTGCTGCGCAAGCCGCCGCGGTTCGTCGACGAGAGCATACGCGACGGCCTGCAGTCGCCCTCGGTGACCGACCCGAGCATCGAGCAGAAGATGGAGCTGGTGCGGCTGATGGACCGCCTCGGCATCCACGTGGTGAACCTCGGGCTGCCCGGCGCCGGCGCTCGTGCACAGCACGACGTCGAGCTGCTCGCGCGCTTCATCGTCGAGGAGAAGCTGCGCATCCAGCCCAACTGCGCGGCGCGCACGATGGAGGCCGACATCCGCCCGATCGTGGACATCTCGCAGCGGGTCGGCGTGCCGATCGAGGTGACCGCGTTCATCGGCTCGAGCCCGATCCGCGCGTGGGCCGAGAACTGGGAGCTCTCGCGGCTCGAGGGCCTGACGCGCGACGCGATGAAGTTCACCGTGAAGCACGGCCTGCCGGCGTCATTCGTGACCGAGGACACCACGCGCGCGCATCCGCAAACGCTCGATGTGCTGTTCCGGACCGCCATCGATCACGGCGCGACGCGGCTGGTGCTGTGCGACACCTGCGGCCACGCGACGCCGGACGGCGTGCGCAACCTGTTGAACTTCACCCGCAGCCTGCTGCGGGCCGTGGGCGCCGAAGATCGCGTCGAGCTCGACTGGCACGGTCACAACGATCGTGGGCACGCACTGCCGTTGGCGCTGTTCGCCCTCGAGTACGGCGTCGATCGAGCGCACGGCTGTGGGCTCGGCATCGGCGAGCGCGTCGGCAACACCTCGATGGACCTGTTGTTGCTCAACCTCTACCTGCTCGGGCAGCTCGACCCGGCGCAGCACGACCTGTCGTGCCTGGTCGAGTACGTGACCAAGGTCAGCGAGTACACCGGCGTGCCGATCCACCCCGCCTATCCGCTGTCGGGCCGCGACGCGTTTCGCACCGCGACCGGGGTGCATGCGGCCGCGGTCATCAAGGCCGAGGCCAAGGGTGACTTCGACCTCGCCGACCGCGTGTATTCGGCGGTGCCCGCCCGCGTGTTCGGGCGTCAGCAAGAGATCGAGATCGGTCACTACAGCGGCCGCAGCAACGTCGTGCACTGGTTGAAGGCCCGCGGCATCGACCCCGCCGATGCGGTGGTCGATCGCGTCTTCGCGGCCGCCAAGGCCAGCAACCGCACGCTCGAGGAGCACGAGGTGCTCGCGCTGGTCGGCGGCGGCTGACGCCTTCGGGGCATCGCATGGCCGCGGACGGCTTCCTCCAACGCGCCGCTGCGCTGCCGCGGCTCGGCCTCGGCCTCAGCACCGAGTACGGCGCCAGTCGTGCCGATGGTGCGCTCGATCCGAACGCGATGCGCCGCGAGCACCCCGAGCTCGCGCGCTTCCTCGAGGTCGGCGTCGAGATCGCCAAGGGCCTCGACGACGACGCGCGCACGTGGGCCGAGAGCGGCGCGGCGACGACGTACCACTTCCTCGACATCAACCTCGACGATCCGGCCGACTTCGACGACGCGTGGCTCGCCGACGTGCGTGCGTGCGCCGCCACGCTGCGCCCGGCGTGGCTGTGCGGCGATGCGGGGCTGTGGCACTTCGGCGCCCGCGATCGTGGACAGATGTTGTTGTTGCCCCCGGTGCTCGAGCCCGAGGCCGTGGGGCCGATGGCCGCGGGCATCGTGCGCCTGCGCGATGCGATCGGCCTCGAGGTGCTGCCCGAGAACCCGCCGTGCACGCACTTCGTCGGGCGCATGCACCTGCTCGAGTTCTTCGCCGCGGTCGCCGAGCAGGCCGACACCGGTCTGCTCGTCGATTGTGCGCACCTGGGTATGTTCCAGCGCATCCGCGGGCACGGCTTGCTCGACGGCTTCGACGCGCTGCCGTGGGATCGCGTGATCGAGGTCCACGTCGCGGGTGGCCGCGAGCGCAGCCACGACGGCTACGCATGGGTCGACGACGATCACGGCCCGACGATCCTGGACGACACCTGGACGCTGCTGGACGAGGTGCTCGCGCGCGCGAGCAACCTGCGCGCGTTGGTGGTCGAGTGCGAGCGCAACCCGCTGCCCCGCGCGGCGGCGATGCTGCGCGAGGTGGGCGAGCGGTGGCGGTGATCGACCCGGAGCGGCTCGATCCGCACCTCGTGCAGTCGAGCCTGGTCGCGATGCTGTTCGATCCGGAGCACGCCGCGAGCCTGGCGTGCGGCTGCCCCGAGATGGCGCTCTCGGTTCGCGAGCAGGCGCTGCTGCAGGCGATCGATCCGCGTGCGCTCGCGGTCGACGCGTTCCGTCGCGGCCGCGCGCTCGCGGCCCTCGTCGACGAGTATCCCGTGACCATCGCGCTGCACGGACCGACGCGCTGCCAGGCGTTCTTCGCCAGCCCGCGCTTTCGTCGATCGATCGTCCTGCGCGAGCGCATGGCGTTGGCGTTCGGCGCGTGGATCGGCGAGCGCGAGCGCGGCATCGGTGTGCTCGAGACCGCGATGGCGACGGTACGACGCGCGACGCCACCTCGCGCCCTCGGCCTCGTCTGCGCGCCGCGCGTGCGCGCGTGCGTGCTGCCCGAGGGCACGCTGCGGTTTCACGCCGAGGCGCGTGCGCGACTGGGCCCCGACCCTGCCGCCACGATCGCCGCCGGTGCACCGAAGCTCGGCTCGCCCCCGCGACGCGGCAGCGAGCACGTCATCGTCGAAGCGAAGCCTGATGGCTCGATCGACGTTGGCACCGCCTCGGCGGCGCTGGTGCGGCTGCTGCAGTTCGCCGAGCGGGAGCGGTCGCACGCCGAGCTGGCTGCCCATGCGGTGCGGTGCGGCGCCGAGGCCGACGAGGCCGACGCGCTGCTCGACGATCTGTGCGCGCAGGGCCTGCTCGCGGGTCGCTAAGTACCTCGACACAGCGATAGTGACGGGCCATAACACCGCCCTGACCGCGCCTCGCTGCGTTGCCGCACCTTGAAATACGCCCGGTATTCCGGCGGCACGGCGCCTTGCGGAGTCGCGGCCATGACGGCGTTCTGACCCATCACTATCGCTGTGTCGAGGTACTAGCGGCCGCATGGCCACGCCGGCGTGGGCTGCAACGTCGCCCCGCGCTGGGCCGACGTGGGTGCCCGCATGCGATCCATCCGACGCACCTTCCTCTCGCTTGTCCTCCCCGCCATCGGCCTCGGGGCGTGCGAAGTCACCGAGTCGAACCCGTACTTGCAAAACGGCGACGACGAGACCGGTGCCGCGGCCGACTCCGCCGGCGAGTCCGGCAGCGGCACCACCGGAGACCCCACGACCGGCGATGCGCCGACGACCGGCACCGACCCGACCGACGCTGACCCGACCACGGGTGACGACGGGCCGTGCTCGGGCGCCTGCATCCCCGAGCCCGCCGCACCCGATGGCTGGCAAGGTCCCGTCCGCCTGGCGACCGGCGAAGGTGACGAAGCACCGACGTGCAGCGGTGCGTGGCGCGACGTGCAGGCGCTCGCCTACGACGGCATCGAGGGCGCGCCAGCCGAGTGCAGCTGCAGCTGCGATGCGTCCGCGGTGCAGTGCCCGACCGAATTGACGTTGGAGCAGCGCGCCGACACCCCCGGCGATTGTCACGATTCGACGCTCATCCACACGGTCACCGTCGAGCCAGGCTGCAACCTCATCAGCAGGTACGAATCGACGGTCTGGCTCCTTCGTACACCCGAGCCAGAGGGCGGATGCGTCCCGGTCGAGGGCTCCGCCGTCCCCGAACCTGAATTCGGACGATCCCATGCATTGTGCGGGCCCAGCGAGGGCGCCACCGGCAGCTGCGACGAGGGCACGACGTGCCACGCTGCGCCCCCGGAGGATGACGCGCCGATCTGCATCTGGCAGGCCGGCGACCTCACCTGCCCTCCAGGCGGCTACAGCGCTCGACATCGCTTCGACACCACGTACTCGGATGGCCGCGGCTGCACCGAGTGCACCTGCGGACCACTCGCTGCGAGCTGTGAGGTCGGGAGTCTGGTCGGGTACCCCTACTCCACTGCATGCGGCAGTTCCGTGGTGCAGCTCGACCTCAACGAAGAAGGGTGTGTCCCGGCGCCCGGCGGCATCGGCAGCGTGGACTACCCCGTCGGATCGATCCCCAACCTCGTGGGGGGCAGCTGCGATCCCACCGCGTCGGTGCCGACCGGTGAGCTCGAGGTCACCGGCCACATCACCGTTTGCTGCCTCGAGTAGCCCGCACGCGCGACGCGAGCGATGGACACGCGGCGATCCGAGCGATCGACCGCGTGTTCGCGCGTCAGCTCGGCTGCTGCGTGACCACCAACTTCGAAAGATCGTAGCCCTGCCCGCGCAGCCGCTCGAGGATCGCGTCGTAGGTCGCCTGCGGCAGCACCGGCTCGCGCGACAGGATCCACAGGTACTCGCGGCTGGGGTGCCCGACCACCGCGTATTCGTAGTCGTCGCCCAGATCGATGATCCAGTAGTCGCCCCAGAACGGCCCGAAGAAGCTCACCTCGAGCTTGGCGTTGCTGGTGGTGTCGACCACCCGCGCGCGACCGACCGCCTCATCGAGCTTGCCGTCCAACGAGCCCTTGCGGCAGCGGTTGCGCACGACGATCTCGCCATCGTCGCCGGGCGAGTAGTTCGCGGTGGTGGCAGTGCAGCCGCGCTGGAAGCGTTGCGGATAGCTGGCGATCTCGTACCAGGTGCCGAGGTAACGCTGCAGCTCGACGTGCTCGACCGTGCGCAGCGGCGGGCCGTCGACCTTGCGGGTGCCACAGGCAACGGCCGCGAGTGCCGCGAGGAGCAACACGGTGCGTCGCATGCCCGGAGTCTGCGGCAGAATCCGGCGGCGTCCAGTCGGCGACCGCGCTGGTCGCCGCCTACCGCCCCGGCTTGAGCGCCTTGGGCGTCGAGGTGCTCGACGTGGTCCCGACCGGCCGCGACAGCACGATCGACCGGCCCGCCGACTCGCCCTCGGCGTAGCCGCTGCGATGGGCGCTGCCGCGCGAGCTGATGTTGACGATCCGCGGATGCCGTCGGCGGTAGTACGAGTCGACGTCGGCATCGCCGACCCATACCAGGCCCTCCTGCTCGGCACCGGCTCGCTGGGCGCGGAGCTTCTTGTCGAGCCCGCGCACCGCACCGGTGAGGAAGTTCCGGCGATCGCGGTCCGACCGCAGCTTCGCAGTACGCTTGTGCTCCCGCCACAGCCGCTCGATCGTACGCAGCACGAACGCGTGCACGTACTCGGCCATCGCGAGGTTCTCGGGCCGCCCGCACACCTCGAGCACCGAGCCGCGCTTGGCCTCGAGCGGTCGGTACGCGCCGACCCAGATCACCTGGACGAAGAAGTGCTCGCTCAACAGCATCGCGAGCGCGCGCTCGTGCGACTGCACGCGCCCGGTCGGGTCGCCGAGCCACAGATGACCGCAGGGTTCTTCGTCGGACGACGGCGCGCGCTGCAGCTCGAGGTTGTACTTGAGCATGATGCGCTGGGCCGTGGCCGCAGCGAGCTCCGCCTCGTGCTGGTTGGAGCTCTCGGCCAACGCCAGCAGCTTCTGCACCCGCGCGACGATGCGCAGGCGCTCCGAGGTCTCGCCCGACGCTGCGCCGTCGACGGCGGCATCGCCCGCGGCCCCTCGCGCACGCGCATCGATGCCGCGCAGCCGGCAGACCTCCTGGAAGCGAGCGCCGTGGGCGGTCGCGTCACCGCCCAGGACTTCGTCGACGTACTGGTGCGCCGCTTCGTGCTTGAGCACCTCGATGGTCTCACCCCACGGGCCGTGCATCGCAAGCTCGCGCGAGATCGCAATCGTCCGATGCTCGGCATGCCACGCGCCGAGCAGGCTCGCGGTGTCGACCAGCTCGAAGGTCGGCGGCCGCATGCGCTCGCCGAACAACGCCCAGTTGATCGCGTGCCATTCTCGCACGAGCTCGTGCAGCACCAACGACTCCAACCACCCCTCGACCGGCGCCGTGGTGTGACGTTCGCGCGTCATGACCACCGACAGCCTCGACCGAGCGCGGCCACGCGGTCAAGCCCGGTCATCACTTCGTTGGCGGCCAGCGACGCGAACGCGTCCGCATCCCAGCGATCGCGGGCACGCCGGCGAGCCCATCGCGGGCATTGGCCATGTCCGCAGCCCGGCCGATGACAATCCCGTGACGCCGCGCTTCTGTCGGCGATCGAGGCGTGTCCGCGGGTTTCTCGTTTGCGCCTGCCGATGGCTCTGGCACGATGCAGCGCATGAGTGCGGGTCTCGACGAGGCGGCGCGGGCCCAGAACTGCAGCTGCGAGTAAGCTCCCATGCAACGCGACCCGGAGGAGCCGTTCCGTATCGCGTGGGACGGTGGTTGCTGCTGCGCGGGCTACCTCGGCCGCAACAGCTGGCGATGTCGGTTGTCGACGGGTGTCGTGTCCGAGGCATCGACAGCGATCGATGCCACGACGCTTCTGCTGAACGATGTCTTCGCAGGAATCCTCGCAGGCGAGGAAGTCCGACGGCGTGCGCCCATATCCGTTCGCGTCGGGTCGGTGTGCGAGTTCGAGCTGTTTCGTGATGCGCGAATGACCAACGGCTGGAGGTTCAGCAGTGTACACAGCCGGGGAGACATTGGAGACCACTCGCGGCTGGCTGCCTGGCTCGAGGCGATCGCGCGGCGGAACGTGGACAGGCTATGGGCGCGAGAGGAGAAGCGTCCGGAGTGCGCGCCGCTGGGTGACGAGTTCTCGTTCGGCGCGTTCCAAGCCGACACCGATCCAGCGGAGCGATGCAAGAGACTCGAGTCGATACTCTCTGCGCGGCTGCTCGATCATCCGTCTCCCGAGGCGGTCCTCGAGGTGGCGGTTGCCGACCTTCGAGCCCTCGGACATGACCTGTGGAGCTGGGATCCGGACCGGGTGTGGGGACCGGACTACGTCACTCGAAGGGTGGGAGCCGGCATGATGTTGTCGCTCTGCGGCGCGGGCGACGACGACGACGCAACACTGCGCATCGCGGTCGAGTTCAGCCTGCCGCGCTAGCGCCAGCTCCTTGTTGTCATCGCCCGCCGGAAGTCTCCGGGGCCGCATTTCTCCAGCGGCCCCACTCGGGCCGTTCGTGCACCGCCACGCCCTCGCCACCGAGGGGGCGTTCGCGCGGGCACCGCAACCATCACGCCCGCAACCATCACGCCCGCAACCATCACGCCCGCCAACAACGCCCCACCGATTCGACCCACCATGACCACCTCCCGTCTACGGCGTCGACCGAAGCACTGTGGCGGCGACTCTGCCATCGGGGAGGGACCAACTCCGCGGGGGCTCAGGGCATGCACACCAGCACGTTTCCGCCCGGCGCGATCGGGCCGAGATCCACGCACCCCATGCCCGTCGGGCACGGATCGCCGTTGTCGCACTCGAGCACGCACATGCCGTCCATGCAGGCCGCCCGCGTCCCCGTCTCCGCGAACTCGGGGCACGGATGGAACTCGTCGCACGCAACCGTGCACATGCCACCGCCGTTCTCGAACAGCGGCGGCGCAGCGCAGTACGGCGTCGGCTCGCCGCAGTCCGCTTGCGCATCACAGCTCGCGTAATCGCTGCACGCACCGCAGTCGATCGGGCAATCCCCGCAGCCTTCGCCCAGGGCACAGACCGCGTCGCCGCACACGTCGGGCGGGGGTTCGTAGCCAGGGCAATCGATCGCGCGGTTCTGCGAGAGCCGACACCGCGGCTCGATGCGACAGCCCACCTGCGAAGGATCGGCGCGCACCACCACGATCTCCACCGGCCAGTCGTCGTTGATGCACTCGGCCGAGCGTGCGGTGTCCATCCGGACGTCGACGCACATCGCAGCGCCGGGCGGCAGCACGCCGCCCGGATCGCACGGCAGCATCTCGGTCTCGGTCGTCCGGCCCGCCGCGTCCGTGCCGATCTCCGTCGCCGCGCACTCGACCTGCAGGCCATTCGCGATCGGATCCGCATCCGCGAGACACGACGTGACACAGAACTGATCGTCGGCGATCTCGCCGGCACCACACGCGTAGGCGACCGGCGGCGGCAGGTGGGTGACGATGCCATCGGAGCCCGACGTCCCGCTGTCCGGCGCTTCGGTGTCGCCGCCCGAGCCGTCCGCGCCGTCCTCGGCCGCGCAGCCCTGGGTGAAGGACAGCAGCACGCCCAACGACCATGCGGCCCGATGAGCACTCGAACGGGAGAATGGACGGATCACGCCGAGGAGGTGCGGCTCGGTGGGATTTCGATCCCTGTCGCCGACGATTCGTCAGCCCGCCACCTCCCGCATGCTCTACTGGCCTCGCATGCTCGTGGTGCTCGAGCCCGCGGTCACCACGACCCGCACGCCGTCCGGCACCGCCGGGTGGATGTGGCTCGCCCTGATCGCGCTCGGTGTCCTGACGTTGATCATCGGCTCGTACCGCCGCACGCGGAAGACGGGCGGCCGCACGATTCCCCGCACGCACCGCGGCGGTGTCGGCAACGCGCTGCAGGATCTGTCGTCGATGCTGATGCCGAACCACCCGGACGTCGCGGTGATCGCGTGCGTCGACGAGGAGGGCGAGCACGACGATCGCGGCGACGGCCGGAATCCCGATCCACCACCACGCTGAGGCACCACCTCAACGCTTCGCGCCACCTCAACGCTTCGCGCCACCTCAACGCTTCGTGAATTGGGGCAGCTCCGCGTCGAACGCCATGCACTCGCTGCGGTCCCCGACCGCCCATACCCAGGGATCGCCTTCGCGTACACCTCGTTCAGCGCCCGCCAGATCACATAGCCCTCGGTATCGAAGCACTCCTCGAGCACGAGGTCGCCGTAGGCCAGATCGCCCTCGCCGTCGATCGACGTGATCGTGTCCTTGCCCACACCCGCGCCGTCGGCGTTCCACTGCAGCTCGAGCGTCATGCGCTCGCGCTCGGGGCCGCTCCATACCTGCGCCTGGAACTTGCTCACCAGCGAGAACACGAACTCGCCCGCGCCGTCGGCGTTGCGGAGGAAGCTGTACTCGTCGGCACTGAAGTACTCCTTGATCGGCTCGTCCTGGATCACCCACCGTCTGCCGACGATGCGGTGGAGCGCTGCGCATCGTCGCCGCGATCACCGACGCCCAAGAGATCGCTCGGCTGCTCCACGGCGCCAGGCCACCGCGTCGTTCGCCACCGGCCGCCCAGTTGATCCCGTGCCACTCTCGCACGAGCTCGCGCTGCACCAACGCCTCCAACCACCCCTCGACCGGCGCGTGGTGTGACGATCGCGCGTCGTGACCACCGACAGCCTCGACCGAGCGCGGCCACGCGGTCCAGCCCGGTGGTCCATCCCCGGGTCGGCGCTTGCAGCCTGCAACGCAGGGCGACGCACGGCGAGTGCCCTCGCCGCGACGATGGCCTCGCGGGCCGCCTGCTACGATGCGCGCGGAGGTTCGTGCATGGGTTGGCTATCGCGATTGTTCAGTGGTGAGGATGCCGAGACCCGCGAGGCGCGCAGGCGCATGGCGGTCGACATGCAGGATCCCCGGAAGACCTTCGTGTGGGGCGTCGTGTCGATCTCCTACGAGCTCGATCCCGCGTATCTGCCCGCGCACGCGAACACCGCGATCCGCGAGTGGTACGGGGTCCGCAGCGCCGACGACATCCTGCGCTGGACAGCCGCCGACTTCACCGCCAACGCGCATCCTGGCTACAACCAGTACCGCCTGTGCTTCCTGGCGCGTGCGGGCTACGGCGCGGGCGTGCTCGACGAGGCGACCTCGTGGTCACTCGCGATCCCTCACGCGGCGGTGTTGCAGCAGCACTACCCCGATTGGCTCGCGTACGGGCACGGCTACCTCGAGGGCCACCTCTCGTACCGTGCCGGTGAGGGTGACGATGCGGCGAAGCTGGCGGAGATCCGCAAGCGCACCGAGGAGCGCATCGCCCTGCGACAGCGCACCGTGTGGTGCGCGATCCCGTGGCACACGCCGATGTCGTGACCTCGTCGATTACGTTCGATGAGGCAGGCGAGCCCGCAGCGGCGGCGGAATGGCCGAGTCGACCGCTGCCTACTGTCGGACCCGGCGCACCAGCACCGCGCCGACGCTCGGGTCGACGACCTCGACGTAGTGCTCGAGCGCCGAGCGCACGTCGAAGGCCACCAGGTCGCCCTTGGCGGCGACGCGGATCTGCGCACGCGCACAACCGCCGCAGCCGATCAGGCCCAAGCCACTGTCCCAGGGACGCTCGCCGTCATGCCCCCGCGATAGCGCGACCAGGCCAGCGGTGTGGATGCGCCACTGCAGCGCGCCGCTGTCGCGGTCGAGCGCGATGAGCTCGCGATCGAGCGCAACGATGACGCTGGCGCCGATTTCGAACACGTGCGCGTCGGGCATGGTTCCAGTGGCGTACCAGTCGATCTCGGCGCCATACAGCGGACGATTGCCGCCCAGACGCGGGGCCTGCCGCGGTCCCACCGGCGCGGTCCACCGCACGCGCCCGGCGTGGCTCGCCTCGAGCGGCCAGCGATCGGCCGCACGCGCGCCGCGATTGCCCTTCGCGGCCCCGCGCGTGACGAAGCGGTAGCTGTTGTGCCCGTTGATGACGTGAGACTGCGGGCTCACGCCGAACACCTCGGGCTCGGGCTCGAGCGCGGCCAGCTCGCCGGGCAGCACTCGGGTCGCGTGCACGCGCGCGTCGGCATCGAACGCGTCGACCGCGAGCACACTGCGACCGGCGACACGCTGCTTGCTATAGACCAGAAGGCCCGTGCCGGCCGCGCAGCTGATCTGCGGCGGCGCTTCGAGCGTGCCCGCGAGCGCGCGCGTGCGCGTGGCCAAGGTCTCGCCGCGCCGCCCATCGAGCTGCCACACCCCGTACTCGGAGTCCCCGATCGCACCGTAGGCCACGAACACCGAGGACCCGCACTCGAAGATCCTCGGCTCGACGGCGTCGTTCACCGCGAGTGTTGCCCGCCAGCCGTGATCTCCGTCGCGGCGGGCTTCGAGGCGCGAGGCATCGACGCACGCGACTGCGAACGGCGGGACGCCGCCGACTGCATCGGGCACGCCGCAGCCGCCGTAGCACTGCGCGCGCAGCTCCTCGTTCTCGACCCAGACCCAGGCCTCCGTGCTCTCGGCCAGCACGGGCAGGATCGGCGGCAGCGGGGCGCGCCCCTCCTCGGTGTGCTCGTCGATCGATTGCCGGGCGTCGAGCAGCGCGTCGTCGACCAACGGCGCGCTGCTGGTGCACGACGGCACCCCACTGGTGACAGCCAGTACGAACGCAATGCGGGCAGCGGTCGAGGTGGGCAAGGCCGATGGGGGACAGCCGTTCGGTCGCGAAGTTCCGCGCGCCACACACGGTGCAGCGCCTTTCGTCGCGAACGAACCGCACGTCCGCGATCACCCCTGCGCGGGCACGATCGGCACGTCGTCCGTCTTCGCCGCCTTGTGCCGGTGGTCCTTCGCGATCAGCACATACACCGACGGCACCACGAACAGCGTGAACAAGGTCCCGATCGTCATGCCGCCGACGAGCACCAGGCCGATCGAGTTGCGGGCGACGGCGCCGGCACCCGTGACCAACGTCAGCGGGAAGTGGCCGACCACCGTCGCCACGGTCGTCATCAACACCGGGCGCAGCCGGGTCGACGCGGCGACCTTGATCGCCTCGAGCTTGCTGAGGCCCTGCTCCTGCTGCGCATTGGCGAACTCGACGATGAGGATGCCGTTCTTCGCCACGAGGCCGACCAGCGTGACCAGCCCGACCTGCGAGTAGATGTTGAGCGTCGTGGTCCAGCCGTCGGTCAGCGGGAAGTCCATGCCCGGCGGGCCCGCGAACTTGAGGAACGTGAAGCACAGCGCGCCGAACATCGCCAGCGGCACCGAGCCCGCCAAGATCACGAACGGATCGCGGAACGAGTTGAACTGCGCCGCGAGCACCAAGAAGATGAGCAACACCGCGAGGCCCATCGCCGGCAGGAACTTGCCGCCCTCTTGCCGGAGCTGGCGCGACTCGCCGGTGTAGTCGATGCGATAGCCCGGCGGCAGGATGCGCGTCGCCGCGTCCTCGAGGGTCCTCAGCGCACCGTCGAGGGACTGCGTCGCGATGCCGGACAGCTTGATCGCGTTGAGCTGCTGGAACCGCGCGAGCGTGCGTGGCTCGACGCCGTCCTCGAGCGACGCGACCGCCGACAGCGGCATCAACGTGCCATTCGGACCCGTGATGTGGATCTGCGTGAGCTGCTCGGGCGTGAGCCGCGACATCCGCTCGACCTGCGGGATCACCTTGTACGCGCGGCCCGCGAGATCGAAGCGGTTGACGAAGTTGCCGCCCATCATCGCCGCGATGTCGGCACCGACCTGCTGCATGCTGAGGCCCATCGTCGCGACCTTCTCGCGGTCGATCGCGATGCGAGCGTTGGCCTGGTCGATGCGCACGTCGGTGATCGGCGGGAACGCGAACTGCCCGCTGTTCGCCGCCTCCTGCACCAGCTGCTCGGCAAATCGCAGCAGCTCTTCGTGGCTCGCGGTGGACGCGATCACGAACTCGACCGGGAAGAAGCCCGAGCTCGGCAACGCCGACGGCAGGAACACCGGCGCGCGGATGCCCGTGAGCCCCGCGAGCTTCTCGTTGACCTCGTGCTGGATCGGGAAGATCGAGCGATCGCGCTCCTCCCACGGCTTGATGATGAGCCCGCCGAAGCCACCGCTCGCAAACGAGATCTGGAAGCTGTGATCGTACTCGGGTGTGTTCTCGAAGATCTCGCCGACCTGGCCGGTGTAGTGCGTGACCTGCTCGAGCGTGGCGTTGGCCGGCACGTCGAGCGCACCGAAGATCACGCCTTGATCCTCGTTGGGCGCGAGCTCGCCGGGCGAGAACATGTACATCGGCACGGTGAGCAGCGAGAGCGTGATCCACACCGAGTAGACCAGGCCCCGCGAACGCAGCGTGCCCGCGAGCATCCGCGAATACGTGCGCCGCACCGCCTCGAAGGTGCGATCGATCGTGCGCGCGAGCCACCCCTGCGAGTGCTCCGCCTTCAGCAGGTTCGCCGCCATCATCGGCGACAACGTCAGCGCGACGACCCCCGAGATGACCACGGCGCCCGCGAGCGTGAACGCGAACTCGCGGAAGAGCGCCCCGGTCAGACCGCCCTGGAAGCCGATCGGGGCGTACACCGCCGCCAGCGTGATCGTCATCGAGATGACCGGACCCACCAGCTCGCGTGCACCCACGAACGCGGCCTCGCGCGGCGTCTTGCCCTCGCGGATGTTGCGTTCGACGTTCTCGACCACGACGATCGCGTCGTCGACCACCAGACCCACCGCCAGCACGATCGCGAGCAGCGTGAGCAGGTTGAGCGTGAAGCCCAGCACCATCATGAGGAACACCGCGCCGACCAGCGACACGGGGATCGCCACCAGCGGCACGAGCACGGTGCGGAACGACCCGAGGAACAGGAAGATCACCACCACGACGATGAGCACCGTCTCGGTGAGCGTGGTGACGACCTCGTCGATCGCGGATTGGATGTACTTGGTCGAGTCGAAGGCGATCGACGCCTCCATGCCCGTGGGCAACTCGGCCTGGATCTGCGCCATCTCGTCGCGCACCGCTGCGATCACGTCGAGCGAATTGGCGTTGGGCAGCACGTAGACGCCCATGAACGCCGCCGTCTCACCCGAGAAGCGCACGTCGGTCTCGTAGTTGTCTGCGCCCATCGCGACGTCCGCGATGTCCTCGAGCCGCACCACCGCGTCGCCCGAGCGGCGCACGATGATGCGCTTGAACTCGTCGACCGTGGCGACGTCGGTGGCCGCGGTGAGGTTGACCTGCACGAGCGCGCCCTTGGTCTGGCCCACCGCCGCGAGGTAGTTGTTGGTCGCCAGCGCCGAGCGAACCATCGCCGGGCTCACGCCGAGCGCCGCCATGCGATCGGGCTGCAGCCACGCCCGCAGCGCGAACGTGCGACCGCCCTCGATCTCGGCCCGCTGCACGCCACCGAGCGCCGTGAGCCGCGGCTGCACCACGCGCAGCAGGTAGTCGGTGACCTGGTTCTGCTCGAGGATCGTCGAGCCGAACGTCAGGTACATCGCGGCGATGCGGCCGTCGGACGGCTCGATCGCGATCGACGGCACCTCGGCCTCGGGCGGGAGATCGGCGCGCACCTGGTTCACGCGCGCGCTGATGTCGGCGAGCGCATCCGAGGCATTGTGGTTGAGCTCGAGCCGAACGTTGATCGTCGACAGGCCCTGCACGCTCTGCGACTCGATGAAATCGATGCCGTCGGCCGCCGCGATCGAACGTTCGAGTGGCGATGTGATGAAGCCGCGCACGAGCTCGGCGTCGGCGCCCACATACGCGGTGCGCACCACCACGGTGGCGCTCTCGAGCTTGGGGTACTGCCGGACGTTGAGCGAGCGGATCGCCTGCAGCCCCGCGATGATGATCACGAGGTTGACGACGATCGCCAGCACCGGCCGCCGGATGAAGATGTCGGTGAAGCCCATGGCGACCTCAGCGGTTCTCCGGCCGCGGCTCGAGCGACGCCGTCAACGCCTTGGCGTTGTCGATGTAGATCGCCGCATTGTTGCGTAGCTTGAACGCACCCTCGGTGACGACCTCTTGGCCCGCGGTGACGCCCTCGAGGATCGCCACGTAGTCGCCGCGGCGCTCACCGAGCCGCACGAACTGCTGCCGAGCGATCATCACGGTCTGGCCGTCGGGGCCCGTGGCGCTCGCCGCCGGCGACGGATCCTCGCCTTCGGCCGGCGGAGGCACCGGCTCGACGATGAACACCGAGTCGCCATACGTCGCGTAGACGATTGCGGTGGCGGGCACGGCGACGACATCGACCTGCTCGTTCTGCAGCAGCGCGACGTTGACGAACATGCCCGGGTGGAAGTCGTCGTCGGCGTTGCTGATCGTCGCGCGGACCTTGGTGGTGCGCGTGGTGGCATCGACCGTGGGATCGATCGCCACGATCTCGCCGGTGCCGATGAAATCGGGCCGCCCGGTGATCGTGACGCGGACCTTCATGTCGAGCGCGACCTCGGTCTGCTGCGGCAGATCGAAATCGACATAGACGCCCTCGACCGACTCGAGCGTGGTGACCACGGTGCCGGGGTTGAGATACTGGCCGATGTCGACCTCACGAATGCCGAGGCGGCCGGAGAACGGCGCGCGGATGGTCTTTCGCGCGATCTGGGCGCGGAGCACCTCGACCTCGGCGGTGGCCGACTCGGCCGCGCTCTCGTCGGCGTCGATCTGCGCCTGCGACTCGGCGCCCGACCCCGCGAGCGCCCGCGCGCGCTTCGCGGTGGTCAGCGCCAGGTTGCGCCTCACCTGTGCCGACGACAGCTGCGCCTTCTCGACGCGCGCGTCGAGCTGCAGCAGGATCGCGCCCTTCTCGACCGTCGCACCCGACGTGAACTGGATCGCCGACACGACGCCGGCGACCTCGGTGCTGATCGCCACGCCCTTGCTCGACGCGACCGTGCCGACCGCCGGGATGCTCGCCTCCCAGCGCTGATCGCCGGCGACCGCGGTGCTCACCGCCTCCGGCGGCGGCCCGGACACGGCCATCGCGTCGCCCATCGCGATCAGCGAGGCGATCTGCTCGTACTTGACGAAGACCAGCCCGCCGATGACCGCCGCCAAACCAAGGATCGTGAAGAGGTAGCGCATGCGTGCCGCGGACCTCTTAGCAAATCGCCCCCCGTTGTCGTGGGGTTACTTGGTCACGACTCGATGACGACGCACGAACTCCGGGCCCTCCCGCCCGATCGGCGGGGTCGTGCGCCAGCGCCCGAGGCGCGTGCCTCGCCCCTCGCGGTCGAACGGCACCGTGAGCTCCGCGTGACACCGAAGCGCGGCACGCGGTCGGTGCGGAGTCGCCCCTCGCGCAGCCGTCATCGGCCCTCGAAGCGGTAGGTCCAGCCCCGATCGTGGACCGCCCGCTCCGCGAACGTCGCTCTCGAGACTTCGACCACCTGCCCATCCAGTGCAGCGCTTCCCAGCAGCATCCACCGGCGGGACTGGGACCGGTGCTCTGACGTCGCGAGCTCTCATGTACGTTCGAAACGGTAATACCAATTGTGGCCCCGAGCCACGGCATCGACTTCGAATGCCGCGCGGGAGACCTCGATCACCGTGCCGTCCGAGCACCGGATCTCGATGCCGTCGAAGTCCTCCGATAGCCAGCGTGCCGGGGGATTGCACAGACCGTGATACCGGCACGTACCAATGATTCCCGTGGCGCCGGGCTCGACGTCACGCCAATCTGGATCCCCCTTCCGACGACCGGACACCACCGCGCCCGACGCGTTCTCGAGACGAATGCCGACTGGATAAGCCTCCCACGCCGCGAGGGCACCGAGGCTTCCGAGCAAGAACACGCGACGCTTGAGCTGTCGGTTCATCAGGTGTTTCCAGGTCGCAGAGTAGGCGGAGCAGGCCGGGCGCCGCGCGCAGCGGACATCATTTGCAGTTCCCCTCGCGCAGCCGTCATCGGCCCTCGAAGCGGTAGGTCCAGCCCCGATCGTGGACCGCCCGCTCCGCGAACGTCGCTCTCGAGACTTCGACCACCTGCCCATCGGCAAGCTTGATCTCGAGCCCACTGAACTCCGGCGGAAGATAGCGGTCTGGCGGACTGCAGAGTCCCTCATACCCGTAGCCGCCCAGATCGACGTGTGCCCCAGGCACTGCTTCGATCCAGACGTCTGTTCCCGAGATGCGCGCATGTACGGGCGCGCCGGAAGCATTCGTCACGTAGAATTCGATCGGAATGGGCAGCCATGCCGCGAGGAGTACAGCGCTTCCTACCAGCATCCATCGGCGGGACTGGACGGTTGTTTTCATGTCAATTCCAGATCGCCGATGGAGACGAGGCGCATGACGTCCGCATTCGACGCATGCACGCGAGCATAGAAGTCGCTCGCAGGGGGGTCAGGCTTGAGAAAATACAGCATCATCTCGATCTCGATGGGGGCCGGGGGGTAGTGAGGCGTCTGAGCGTGGGTCGCTTGCCTCAGCGTCGTACTCCCCTTGTGCGTCCACGAAAAGTGCGTGCTGCCGGCGAGCTGCAGCACAGTGTGCCCAAACTCGTGCGCCGACGTGTACTCGAACCGCGCATCAGCATCTGGTTGAGTCGCAAAGGCTCCCGCGTTGTAGAACACGTGCCCGTCGATGATCCCCGTGTTATGCGAGCGCACGTACTCCGGATCATTCGTCCAGTAGATCTCGAAGTCCAGCGTGTTCTCGTCGGCCTGGGTCAGCGCCTCCGCGTGCACGCGCACGGCGTAGCGCTCCCCGTCGATCTCCGGCCCGTCGGCGTGGTTCCGTGACCAGTACTTCTCCACGCCGCCGACGAACAGGCTCGCGTAGCGACTCTTCCCACGTCGCGCATGGTCGTCCATGAACTGGAGGCCGAACCGGATCCAGACATCGGCCTGCTTCTTGGCCTTGTCGATCTCGACCCATAGCCACCTCCGCCAGCGTCCTCGGTTCGCGCGCACGTCGACGTAGCCGATGTCGCCCGTCGCCAACGGATAGTGACGGGCGACGACCATCACCTGGATTCGCGTGCCGACCAGATCCCACGTGGAGTACTTCCCTTGGTCGGTGAAGCCATCCCACGTCCACTCGTGCGTGCCCAGCTGCGTCAGTGGCCCGCGGTCGTGGTGCTCCTCGTGCACGCGCTCGTCGTCGACGAACACGCGAATCGTGACGTTGTCCAAGCCGTAGTCGCCGCCGGCGTAGGCCTTGGCGATGGTGATCGCGAAGCGCGCGCCCGGCTGCAGCGAGGCGGCGCCGGTCTCGGACTCACCGATCACCAGCGGTGCGAGGGCACCCGCGAGCACGCTGACCTCGACGTCGAAGTGGACGCCGTCACTGCGGAGCAGGTTGAGGCCTCCCAAAGCAGTGAGCGTGGTCATCGGCGTCGTTCTCCTCAGCACCCGTGCTCGCGTGCGAGTCGAGCGCGCGTGTCGTCATCGGCCGATCCCGTGGACTCGATTGCGCAGCGCCGCTGGAACCCGGCCAGCGCCGCCGCGACCGCATCGGGCTGCCCCAGCGCAGGCCCGGTGTCGAAGCCGAGGTTGCGCAGTCGTGCCTCCACGCCGACCTCGTCGTGCACCGGGCGCAGTCCGCCGAGGACGAGCTGCCGCTCCTGGCCGCGCCCGTTCGGAGCTTGCACCCACAACGTCGCGTCGCGGGCCTCGGCGGGAACGCGGAATTCGACGTAGCCGTCCGCGCCAGAGGTCGCCTCGTGGCTCGCCGCACCAAGCGCGAGACGGCAGGCGAGCCCGGCCTGCGGCGCCCCACCTTCGTCTTGCAGGCACAGCCGCACCATCGCGAATCGCGAGCACACGATGGTGCCGTACGAGCGGCGGCAGACATCGTCGCCGTAGATCGCCGCGGGCGTCGGCGCGCCCCCGAGCGCGGGCAGGGCGGCGGCGTCGTAGAAGATCACATCGACGCGACGATTGCGGGCCGATGCCCGCCGATCCACGCCAGGGAACTCGGCCGGGTAGGCCTCACCGCACGCGAGGATCGGTGGTTCGCCGAAGCGCAACGTGTCCAGCACCGCGCCGATGGACGCCCACGATTCGCCCAGCTGCTCCGCCAGGTTCTTGCGGTAGCAGTCGAACGCGGCACACCAGTCGTCGGCGACGAATGGGCCCTCGATGGCGAGGTGCCCGCCGTGCCGTGCATTGTAGCTCGCGCGAAACCGGTGCATCGCGGCCTGGGTCTGCTCGCCGAGATCGTTGTCGATCTCGCCGGGGTCACAGTTCATGCCCATCACGACGTGCGCCCACTGCAGGAACGCCTGCCAGTCGGCGACGCACTGGTGCTCGACTGCGAGCGCCGACCAGGCAGCGCGCTCGCCGGCGAGGAAGAGATGTACCGTCTGCGCACGGCGTTGCGAGAGGCCGACGTTGCTCGCGGCCGTGCCCACGCTGTCGGCGTGACCCACCACGCACGCACGCTGCCCGGGGTGCGCCCGCGCGTGCTCCACCACCTCACGAATCGCGTCGATGCCGGTGAGATGGTGATAGTTCACGTCGGCGCTCGGGCCATCGATTCGCGTGGGCACGAAGGTCTCGCGGTCGGACGCGAAGCACAGACCACCGGTATCGAACACGACGATGCTCGGCGTGTCGATCGAAGGATCCGGCAGGTCACTGGGCCGCACGGGCTCGGCGGTGTCGCCCCCCTCCAGCCCCGGCGGTGGCACGGGCGCCACGACACCTTCGCCGTCCATCGTGTCGGCGCCCGCGCCCGCGCCTGCCTGCGCGGACGCGTCGTCGCTCGGCCAGCACACGTCGTCCATCGTCAACGATACCCGCGCGTTGCGACGAATCGGCCGGTAGTCGACCACCGCGCCGCCATAGCGACCTTCGCGGCGCTCGACGTCGATCACACAGTCGTGGTGGGCACGCAGGGGCAACCCGCCCTCATCGACGAGGATGAAGGCGACCCAGCCGGTTTCGTAGGGTTGCTGCGGATCCACCACCAGCGTTCGCAGCGGCACGCTGGGCTCGTCGAAGACGGTCGGCCGCTGCGGCCACGCGCCCGCGAGCCGCCGCGGGTGCTCGTCGAGCCGCAGCAGCCCCCGCGTCAGCAGGGCCGCGAGGGCTGCCACGA
Organism: Deltaproteobacteria bacterium; assembly: GCA_016709225.1. Lineage (NCBI taxonomy): Bacteria > Pseudomonadati > Myxococcota > Myxococcia > Deltaproteobacteria bacterium. The sequence continues at coordinate 1,292,163 of JADJEE010000012.1, forward strand.
TCTGGCGATCGCTGTCGTCGGGCGCGAGGCCGAAGCGACGCTGTTGCGCGAGCCGCCGTAGGGTCACGCGGTTGCCCCGCTGCGCGGCGCACAGGCGCTCGAGCAGGTCGCGATACTCGCGACGGACGTGCCACGCACCCGGCACGCCGCCATCGGGCTCGAACAGCTCCCAATCGGCCTCGTGGGACCAGAACGTCGCGATCGCCCGCGTCATCCGAACGAAGAGCGTTCAAGCTGCCTGCTCGCTGGACATCACGCAAGCTGGCCCGCAGGGACAGCTGCTCCGATGGTGAGTGGCCGCGCGGCCATGCACCACCGGTCGCCCACGTCGTTCTCGGTCTGCCCGCGGCTTGACACTCGACTACCACGGTAGTACTAACTCGGTAGTACTCACCTCCGACGCAGGGGCGCACATGGGCCAGGAACACCTCGGGAAGCTGCAACTCGCCATCATGCGCGTGCTCTGGGCGCACGGCGAGTCGACCGTGCAGGACGTGCAGCAGGCGCTCGAGGCCAGCCACGGCCTCGCACTCACGACCATCGCCACGATGCTCAAGAAGATGGAGGCCAAGGGCGTGGTCGAGCACCGCACCGACGGCCGCCGCTTCGTGTACCGGCCATGTGTCACCGAGCAGGGGGTGCGCCGCTCGATGGTGAGCGACCTCGCCGAGCGGCTGTTCGATGGCAGCACCGCGGCGCTGGTCTCCCACCTGCTCGAGGCCCACCAGGTCGATCGCGACGAGCTGCTCGAGCTCAAGCAACGCATCGATGCCGCCGCGCAAGCCGCCGCGGCGAGCAAGGAGAAGCGACGATGATGCTTCAGGCGTTCACCAGCTGGCAGGCGCCGGCGCTCGCGGTCGTGGCATGGCTGGCGACCTTCGTCATCCACAGCACGGTGCTGCTCGCGATCGCGTACCTCGTGCACCGCCGCTTCCAGGCGCGCCCGGAGATCGTCGACGTCGTGTGGAAGACCGCGATCGTCGGCGCGCTCGTGAGCGCGAGCGTCCAGACCGCGCTCGGGGTCGACCCCGCCGGTGGACGGCTCTCGGTCGCGGCTGCGCCGGAGGCCGCCGAGCTCACCACCGATGCGACGCCGCCGGTGGTGCGCCCCAGCGGTACGCTCGCGCCGGCACGCTCCGCCGACATCGCGACCCCCGAGGGCGTCGTGCGAACCACCGCACCGACGCCACCGCGACGCGACGACGATCGCGACGAGGCGATCGGCATCACCGCGCGGGTGCAGCCCTCGGCGCTGCCGCACGCACCGCGTGATCGCGACGACGCGTCGACGACTCCCGTCCGCGCCACCGTGGTCGGCCAGCTGCGCCCGGCCGAGCCCGCGCGCCCGGCCGTCGAGCCGCATTCGCCGGTCACCAGCGCCTGGGCCTGGCTCGCCGCCGCGTGGCTGGTGATCGCCACCGCCGGCCTGCTCGGCCTCGCCCGTGCGTGGTGGCGTCTTCGGCGAGCGCTCTGCACGTGCGTGCCGGCGCCACCCGGCATGATGCAGCTGCTGGCCGAGCTGCAGCGGGGCGAGACGCCGGTGCGGCTGTCGCTGTGCCCACGGATCGCGGTGCCCATCGCCACCGGCGTGTTCACGGCGCACATCGTGGTGCCGCCCCGGGTCTTGCAGCTCTCCCGCGACGCGCAGCGCACCGTGCTCGCCCACGAGCTCGCGCATGTCCGTCGCCGCGATCCCGCGTGGCGCTTGGTGCTCGCGCTGCTCGAGCGGATGCTGTTCGTGCAGCCGCTGCTGCGGGTCGCACGGGCGGGCATCGAGCACAGCGCCGAGTACCTGTGCGATCGCTGGGCGGCCGCGCGCACGCAGGCACCGATCGAGCTCGCGCGGTGCCTGACCGAGATCGCGACCTGGACCCCCGCGGTGCGCATCGGCCTGGCCGCGACGCTGCCGGAGCCGCAATCGATCCTCGGTCGCCGGGTCGTGCGGTTGCTCGAGCCCGCGGCCGTCGCGGCACCGCGCGTGCACTTGCGATCGCTCGCGGCGATGTCGGCGGCAGGGGCTGCGTTGGTGGTGCTCGCACCGACGGTGTCGTCGGCCCGCGATCCTGCGCCCGCACCCGCGCCGTCGTTCGGCGAGCCACCGCCGCTGGTGTTCGTGCGAGCACACGTGCCCGACGCGGCACCGGAGCCGGTCGTGGTGCGCGCGCTCGCGTCGCACGGCGAGGCCGAAGCACAGGGCACGCCGAGCACGGCAAAGCAACGACGCAGCACGCGACGTCGGCTGCGTCGCGCCATCGCGCAAGCCCGTCACGAGCATCGCGACGTGGAGCTCGATGAGCTCGCGCGCGCCCTCGGCACAGCCCCCGGCAACGGCGAGTCGCTCGTGATCGTGCTCGATGAAGGTGGCCTACGGATGCGCGTCGACGCCGAGGCGATCGAAGCCATGCGGCGAGCCGATGCCGAGCTCGCCGGCCTCGACGCCCGCGCCGCGCGGGCCGAGCGAAGCGAACGCATCGAGGCCGCGCACGCACAGGCCGCGCACGCACGCGCACGGGCGGCGTCCCAGCGGCGGCGTGCATTCGAAGACATCGCGCGGGCGCGGGCCCATGCCGAAGCCGCGCGCCACCAAGCGCGGCGCCACCGCGACGCGCCCGCGCCACCTCCTGCTCCTGCGGCCCCCCATGGACCCGGCGCTCCGCCGGCACCACCCGCACCACCCGCACCACCCGCACCACCCGCACCACCCGCGTGGATCGAGGTCGATGCTGCCGAAGCACCGGCATGGTTCGAGCTCGAAGCCCCAGAGGCGCCGGCGTGGATCGAGATGCAAGGGCCCGACTTCGAGATCGATGCCCCGGAGCCGCCGACCTGGATCGAGATCGATGCCCCGGATGCACCGACGTGGCTCGAGGTCGCTGCGCCGGAACCACCCGCGTGTGCCGACGCCCCCGAGGCGCCTGCGCCACCGTCGGCGCCGACCTGAACCCACCCACCATTCGATTGGAGAGTGCCTGATGTCGATCCGCTCGCCCTTGCTCGGACTGGTCGCGATGTGTCTCGTGACCCCGCTCGCCCACGCACGGCCCCGCGTGGCCGCCACGCCGCCCACACCACCGCAGCCACCGGCCGCCGTCGCTGCGCCGACACCTCCGATGCCGCCGTCACCGCCCGCGGGCCTGCACGCGTTCTCGTTCTCGTTCGGACGCGGCCGCCTCGGCGTGTCGGTGACCAGCATGACCCCCGAGCTGCGGGCCTTCTTCGGCGCCCCGGAGGACAGCGGCATCCTCGTGCAGCGCATCGAGACCGACGCACCCGCGGCCAAGGCCGGCGTACGCGTCGGCGACGTCATCGTGCAGGTCGATGCGCAGCCGATCACCGATGCCGCCGAGGTCGCGCAAGCGCTGGCCGATCACGCCGCGGGTGACATCGTCGAGGTGGTCGTGCTGCGCAGCAAGAAGCGCGTGCAGCTGCGCGCCGAGCTCACCGACGAGGCACTCGAGGGGCCGGGCTGGAACGTCGTCGCGCCGCCCGGCGCCGGCTGGGCGCTGCAGGATCCCGCGGCCGTGCAGCAGCAGCTCGAGCGCCTCGACGAGGCCATGCGGCGGCTGGAGTCGCGGCTCGATCGCGTCGATCCCAAGGGCCGCACGCGCAGCAAGCCGGTCGCCCCCTCGGCACCCGCACGCCCTCGGGCACCGCGCGCCAAGACGCCGCCGCGAGCGCCGTGATCACTCCGCGGTGCCGAACAGCTTGTCCCAGAACGGCGTGATCGAGGCGTAGTTGCCCCCGCGCATGCTGGTGTGGTGCAGGTCGTGCTTGCGCGCGAGGTAGCCGATGACGCGCATGCCGAACACCGGCACGTCGAGGCCGCAGTGCACGACCACGTTCACCAGCGAGTGCACGGTGATGACGATGCCGAAGGTCACCAGCGAGACCGGCCCGAACAACGCGATGCACGAGAACAGCAGCGAGAGCCCCATCAGGTTCTCGATCGGATGCAGGTACAGCGAGTCCGGCGCAGTCGGGTGCCGCACCAGGTGATGCACCGTGTGGACCTTCTTGAGCCACGCCCACTGGTGGAACGCGTAGCGGTGCATGAAGTAGTAGAGGAAGTCGTAGACCAGCAGGATCGCGACCGCCTGCCACAGCACGCGCCACCACGGGTCGCTGCCCCCGTGCATGAACACGCGCTCGAGCAGCAGCGACAGCCCCACGACGAAGATCGCCGACAGCGTCGCGTTGCCGACCACGCGGGCCCACAGCCCGAAGCCCCGCACGCGACGGGTCGGGTCTTCCTTGATGCGGCACGGCGCCAACATGCGCGAGCGGTACGCGGCGTACAGCGCGGTGATGACCACCGCCGACGCAGCGAACATGAACAGCAGAATTCCGGGCAGGCTCACGGGCGACGGCGACGGTAGCACCGCGACGGCGCGCGGGGCCAGTGCGCCCCGTTGCGCGCCCGGCAGCGTTTGCGCGACGGCGGCCGCGGGCGCGCGGGCGCGCGTCAGCGGCGGCGGTTGGCCTTGCGTGCCGCCTTCTGTCGCTGCTTCGCGCGCTTGTCGGCCTTGGCGCCGCCGTGGGCCTTGGTCGCGTGGCGCGTGCGCAGGCCGAGCTCCACCAGCACGTCGTTGTAGGTACCAATCACCTCGGTCTCCACGACGTTGGCCGCGTAGGCGCGGGCGATCACGTCGACGTGCTCCCTGGCCCCGAGCTCGACCAGCACCTCGATGATCGCAGCATTGGTGACGGGCGCGCTGCGGTCGGCCTGCTCGAGGCGTGCGAGCAAGCGCGGTAGCACGCGCGCGCGCAGCTCGTCGTGGGCCCGCGTGATCTCGACCAAGGCCGCGCACGCGATGCCGCGGATCTGGTCCTCGCGCGCGGTGTCGTCGACGTAGTCCAGCAGCGGCGCGATCGCGTCGGCGCCGAGCACCAGCACGAGGTCGGGCAGGTCTTCGGCGAGCCAGTCGTCCTCGAGGTCGAGCAGCGGCTCGAGCAGATCGAGCGCGGCCGGGATCAGCTCCTGCGCGCCGAGCTGTGCCAGCGTCCGCCACGCGTGCACCGGGGCGAACACGCCGACATCGTCGCGGTCGCGGCCCTCGAAGTGATCCGGATCGGCCCACGCGGCCATGAGCTCGAGCAGCGCCGGCACATCGGCTGCGCCCACGCCGGTGGCCTGCACGTAGCGCGGCCACGCAGCGGGTTCTTGATCGGGCGGCTCGCCAAAGGCCGCCAGTGTGCGCGTCAACGTGTCGTAGTCCATGGCCATGACGTTCGTTCTCTTGGTGGTCGCGCCTCAGGGCGGCACGAACTTGTAGCCCGCGCCGCGCACCGAAACGAACAGCACTGGGTTGCGCGGGTCGGGCTCGAAGTGCCGACGCAATCGCATGATGAAGTTGTCGACCATCCGCTGGCTGGGATAGTCGTTGAGCTTCCAGACCTTCTGCTGCAGCTCCTCGCGGCCGAGCACCCGCCCCGGATGCTCCGCGAAGTAGCGCAGCAGCTCGAGCTCGAGCGCGGTCAGGTGCACCGGCTGACCGGCGACCGTGACCACGTGGGTGTCGAAGTCGATCACGGCGCCGCCCAGGCGCAGCACGTTGCTCGGGCGCGCCGCGTCGGTGGGCTTGCCGTCCCACGCGCGCCGACGCAGCAGCGATCGCAGGCGCGCGCGCAGCTCCTCGAGGTCGAAGGGCTTGGTGAGGTAGTCGTCCGCGCCGACGTTGAGGCCCTCGACGCGATCCTCGGTGCTGCCGCGCGCGGTGAGCATCAGCACCGGGGTCGTGTTGCCGCTGTGACGAAGCTTCTGGCACAGCGAGAAGCCGTCGACGTCGGGCAACATCACGTCGAGCACGATGGCGTCGTAGTTGGCGTCCTGCAGCAGCAGGCGCGCGGCCTCGCGACCGGTGCCCGCGACCTCGACCTCGTAGCCGTCGAGCTCGAAGTTCAGCTTCAGGCCCGCCGCGAGGTGTTGTTCGTCCTCCACCAGCAGGATGCGTGTGGGCGGCTTGTCGGGGGCGCTCATGGTCGAGACGGGGACTCGCCCGGGGCCGCGCCCGCGGATGGCGTGGGTCGGGACGCCGGCGTGGGCTCGCGTTGGGGTAGCACGATCGTCATCCGCGTCCCAGTGCCGGGCCCGTCGGAATCGGCAGTCAGCCGCCCGCCGATGCCGCGCACCAGCGCACGCACCACGAACAACCCGAGCCCGGTGCCCCGACGGGCGCGCACGGCCTCCTCGTCGACGCGATAGAAGCGATCGAACACCCGCCGCAGCGCCCGACGCGGGATCCCGATGCCGTGATCGCGGACCTCGATGCGCACGTAGCCGTTGCCGTCGGTCGCGGTGAGCTCGACCTTGGCGGGGGGATCCGAGTACTTCACGGCGTTGTCGAGCAGGTTCTTGATCGCGATCTCGAACGCGGTCGGGTCGGTGTAGACGACGAGACCGTCGGGGATCGTGAGATGCACGGCGTCGACCTCGACGCCGTGACGCCGGCGCACCTGCGCTGCGCAGCGGTCGACCAGCGCGCGGACGTCGACCGCTGCGACCGCGTGCCCGCGACCACCATGCTCGATGCGCGAGGCCTCGAGGATGTCGTCGATGAAGCCCGCGAGTCGATCGACGTCGTTGCGCATCATCTCGTGCAGGCGGTCGCGCTGCGACTCGACCAGCTCTGGCCGCCGCAAGGTCTCGAGGCACAGCCGCAGCGAGGCCAGCGGACTGCGCAGCTCGTGGGTCACGGAATCGACGAACGTGGTCTGGCGACGGAACTCGAGGATCGATCGCGCGAGCACCACCGAGAACAGCACCAGCACCGCGATGATCGCGGTGAACGAGACCGTGCCCGCGACCAGCAGCCAGATGTTGCTCGACGCCCACTGCTGCGTGAGCCCCTGCGAGCGCACGATGACGTAGATCCACCCGACCAGCAGCGCGGTCGTCAGCACCACGGCGAACGAGCCGTAGATGATCGGACCGGAGATCGAGCGGGTGGCCCGTCGGCTCATCGCGGGGGGCATCATCGCACCGCCCCCGCCGCCGCGACCGCTCCGGCCGAGCAATGTCGACCGGCCAGGGCCCGCGAGATCCCCCGTGCCCACGCGCTCCATCCCCGCCCCATCCACAGGCCGTCCACCGACTGTGGATGGTGTGTCCGATCGGCCAAACGCCCCCAAACCGCTCGTTGGAGCCCACGTAGGAGGATGTGGGTTTCGCGCGCGCGGGCGCGTTGGGCCCCGCGCCTTCGCGGCGGGGACCGCCGGCCAAGGCTGCTACGATGGCGCGCTTCCAAGGAGCGTCCATGACCTTCGTCGTCACCTCGAACTGCAACGGCTGCCGCTTCACGGACTGCGTGGCCGTGTGTCCCGTGGAGTGCTTCCACGGCGACGACAAGATGCTCTACATCGATCCCGACGAGTGCATCGACTGCGGTGCGTGCGTGCCCGAGTGTCCGGTCGAGGCGATCTACGACGAGACCGAGCTGCCCGACGATCAGCAGGTGTGGAAGCAGACCAACGCGGACAAGGCCAAGGGCCTGCCGGTGGTCAACGAGAAGGGCACGCCGAGCCCTGGCGCCGAGGATCGCAAGAAGGAACTCGGCTTCTGATCCGCGCCGCGCGGCGCGTCACGCCGCGCGCTTGCGCTTGGGCTTCGCAGCGCCCGTATCGCGCGCGCGATAGGCCGCCAACACCTCGGCCTCGCGCTGCGGCAGCCACCCCGCATGCAGCGTCTTGCGACGCGGCTCCGGCAGCGTCTCGAACCACGCCAGGGTGTCGGCGATGGTCTCGCGGGCGGGGCGTGTGGTCAGCCCGGTCGCGATCGCCTTGGCGTTGCTGACCTGCGCGAAGCCGAGGAAATCGCCGACCGGCGGCACGCAGATGGGTAGGTCCGCGCCGATCTCGACCTTCTGCTGCTCGAGGAAGCCGTGGTCGACCCACGTCAGCTTCGCGTCGCTGCCGCTGACCTCGATGCACTGCTGCAGGAAGTCGCCGGCGGTGGTGGGCTCCCGCGGGCCCACGAGGTTGTACACGCCCACGTGGCGCTGCTCGATCGCGCCGATGATCCAAGTCGCGAGGTCGCGGGCATCGATGAACTGCACCGGATCCGCCGGTGTGCCCGGCGCGATGACGTCGCCGCCGCGGGCGATGCGAACCGGCCAGTAGGTGAAGCGATCGGTCGGGTCGAGCGGCCCGACGATGTAGCCAGGCCGCACATTGGTGACGCGACCGGGCATGATGGATTCCGCCGCCTGCTCGCACAGGGCCTTGAGCGCGCCGTAGAACTCCATCACGCGCTCGTTCTCTGGGTCCGGCATGGTCGCGACCGGGGCGCCCTCGTCGATGCCCGCGACGTCGAACTTCGCGTACGCCGAGATCGAGCTGACGAAGACGTACTGCTTCACGTGATCGGCCAGCAGACTGGCCGACGCCTTCACGATGCGCGGGACGTAGCCCGAGGTGTCGACGACCGCATCCCACTCGCGGCCGATCAGCGCGTCGAGCTTGCCGTCGCGATCGCCGATCAATGTCTCGAGATCGGGGAAGCGCTCGGGGTGGCTCTTGCCGCGGTTGAACAGGGTGATGTGCCAGCCCTTGGCCCGCGCGGCGTCGACGATGTGCGGACCGAGGAAGCCGGTACCACCGAGCACGAGCAAGCGCGGGGCCTTGGGTTCGCTGGCGCGCAAGGTCTCGGGCAACGGTTCCGGCTGACGCGTGGTGGTCGGCTCGCGCACCGCCGGCTGCCGTCCTGCGCAGCCCCAGAGTCCGGAAGCGAACGGTAGTGTCGCGCATCCGAACAGGAAGCGACGACGATCGCAGGACTCGACGCGGCGGCGTGGGGCAACCATGGCTGCGTTCGACCCCACGACGGCGGCGATGGTTTCGTGCGCCGAAACCCTGCACGCGGTGCATCCTCGCCGCTCGCGGCGGTGTCCAACGACGCGTCGTCGCGCGCACCATGTCTGCACTGTCCGGCACCTCGCAGCTCCCCGCGATCGATCGCCCACCGGCGCGCTGGGCCTTCGCGCAGTTCGTGTGCATCATGGCCGCGAACTTCGTGCTCCGAGCGGTGCGCGAAGAAATGGGCGTGGCCGGTGGGGTCGACAACCTGCCGTGGCTGTTCACCGCCACCTTCACCGGCACGTTGTTGCTGGTACCGCTGCACGGCTGGGCGGCGTCGCGGTGGGGTCGTCGCACGCTCGCACGTGTGGTGTTCTTCGGGCTCGCGGCCTCGCTCGTGGTGCTGATGCTCGCGCACCGCGGGGCCTTGCTCGGCACCGACGTGGTGCTCGCACGGGCTGTGTTCGTGTGGGCCAGCGTGATCAACATGTTCGCGGTCGCGAGCTTCTGGGCCGCGGTCGTCGACATCTGGCGCGGCGCATCGGCGCCGCGGGTGTACGCCTTCGTCGCGGCCGGCGGCACGATCGGCGCGCTGCTCGGTCCGTCGTGCGCGTTGGTGTTGGCGCCGCAGCTCGGCGCGACCGGTCTGCTCGGCGTCGCGGCGACGTTCTGGGCCCTCGCCGGCGCGTGTGCCGGTGGCCTCGAGCGCAGCCTCCGCGATCGGCCCGACGTCCCGAATGCGGCCGTCGCGATCGGCGGCTCGATGTTCTCGGGCCTGCGCGCGATCGTGCGCGAGCCGGCGCTGCGGGGCCTGGCGATCTACGTGCTCGCCTTCACCGCGACGTCGACCGCGATCTACCTGCTCCAAGGACGCATCGTGGTGTCCGCCATCCAGGACAGTGCGCAGCGGACTGCGCTATTTGCCAAGCTGGACCTGGCAGTCAATGTGCTCGCGCTCACCCTGCAGCTCGGCGTGTCGGGTCGCCTGCTCGCAACGGCGCGGCTTTCCGCCACGCTCGGGCTTCTGCCCCTCGTCACGTTGGTGGTCCTGATCGCACTCGCAGTGACACCGATCCTCCCCGTGCTCGTCGTTGCGCAGTGTCTCCGGCGGGCCTGCGAGCACGCCGTCGCGAAGCCTGCGCGCGAGCTGCTCTACGGCGGCCAGTCGCGGTCGGGCAAATACCAGGGCCAGAACGCCGTAGACACGGTGATCTACCGTGGGGGAGATGCCGCCAGTGCGTGGCTCGTGCAGGCCGCGGTGGTGCTGGTGGGTACCAGCGGCGTCGCCGTGATCGCGGCGCTCGGCGCCGGCGCGTGGCTCCGCTTCGCACGTCACCTGGCCGACACGCGGTCGAGGCCCGCCGATGCCGCGGCGGCGCCCCCAGAAAGTGCCCCGCGGGGTTGATGCGCGGGCGACCAGCGTCTAGCCTGATCCAGCATGTCGGACAGGCTGTTCGCGATGGAATCGCGCCAACGAGATGATGCGGAGCTCGACGCGGATTCGGCGGAGCCGGACGAGACGCCCACCTCGCAGTGGGAGGAATTCCGCATCGACTTCGCGATCCATGGTCGCTCGGTGAAGAACCCCGCGGTGTGGGCGATGGGCGTGTACCGCCTCGGCCGCTGGTCGCTCGCGCAGCCGCGGGGCCCCGCCCGCTGGGTGTCGTCCAAGCTCTACGGCGCACTGTTTGCCGCGTCGCGCTTCTTGACAGGTGTGCACATGGACCGGACCTGCACGCTCGGCAGGGGCGTCCACCTGATCCACTGCGAGGCGCCGATCTCGATCCACCCCCGCGCGGTGATCGGCGACCGCGTCGGCATCATGCACAACGTGACCATCGGCGAGACCCCCGACGGCGGCGTCCCGACCATCGGCAACGACGTGTTCATCGGCGTGGGCGCGGTGATCCTCGGCAAGGTCACCGTCGGTGACGGCGCCCAGATCGCAGCCAATAGCCTGGTGATCTCCGATGTGCCCCCCAATCACATCGCGGTCGGCGTGCCCGCGCGCGTGTACCCGTCGATCGACACCAAGCGAAAGCCCAAGCCCGCCGTCAACTGATGTCGTCGAGCGGCGACGTCCTCGACGTCGCGCCCACGCCCCCAGCGTCATCGCAGCATGGATCCGTTCCCTCGAGCCCCAGCCCGCAGCCGCACCGACGCGCTCGACGAGCTCTACGCCACCGACCTGGTGTACCGCGCAGGCTGCCACACGCTGTGCGGCGACGCGCACTGCTGCAGCTTCTCGCGGCACAAGTCGCGCTTCGCGATCCTGGGGCGCAAGCACTTCCAGGAGCTGCCGCTGCTGGCGGGCGAGTTCGAGTACCTCGAGGCCCGCGGCCTGCTGGCCCAGTTCGGCGAGTTCGAGCGCAAGCACTTCGAGCTCGCGTTGCCCGACGGCCGCACCATCCACGCCGACTCCATCGTCAGCACCCGGACCGGCTGCGCCTGCGATCACGACACGCGACCGGTGATCTGTCGCCTGTATCCGCTGCTGCCGGTGTTCGAGCTCGATGGTCGCCTGGCCGGCGTCGAGCGACTGACGATCTACGACGAGCTCGAGCGCATTGCGGGGCAGCCCCCCAGCTGCGCCATCGATGCCATCCCGCTCGACCAGCTCGATCTCTTCGCCCGCTTCTGCCGTACGCTGGCGAGCCGGCCGGAGTGGTTGTTCCAGCTGGCCGCGTATCGACTGATCAAGGACCACGCCGCCGCTGGCATCGCGGCCGCGGTCGCGAGGGACGGCAAGGACGCGTTCGCAGCGTTCGAGTGGGGCTTCCTGCGGCGGCGTCTCGTCGACACGAACGTGGTCGGGCCGCAGCTCGCCACGCTCGCAGCGCAGCACCACGAGCAATTCGGCGAAGGGTTCGTGCTGCCATGAATGCTTGCCAAGGCGGGAACCTCGCCCTCACCGCCTGGGAGCTGTTCGCGGAGAACCTGCGGCTCGAGCCCTCGCGCGTCGCCATCGTCGACGGCAACCACGCGCACGACTATGCCGCCGTGGCACTGCGCGTGGCGAGCTACGTGGGCTGGCTGCGCGATCTCGGGGTCGCCCGCGGCGACCGCGTCGGCATCTGCCTTCGCAAGAGCACCGACGAAGTTGCGGCCCAGCTGGCGGCGTGGTGCGTCGGCGCGGTCGCGGTGAACGTCAGCGCGCAGTGGACGGTCGCCCAGCTCGAGTACGTGATGCAGGACTGCTCCGTGCGCGCGCTGTTGTGCGACGGCAAACGTGCGACCGAGCTGGCCCAGCGACCGTGGCCGCGCGCGCTGCAGCGGGTGCTGAGCATCGGCGGCCAGGCGGTCCACGATCGCATCCAATCGGCCGCGACGCTGCCCCAGGCAGATTGCGCGCCCACGCCAACACGCATCATCGACAGCGACCTCGCGGCCATCCTCTATACCTCGGGCTCGACCGGCGCGCCCAAGGGCGTGATGGTCACGCACGCCAACCTCGTGCTGGGCGCCCGCAGTGTGGCGCAGTACCTGCGACTGCGCAGCGACGACCGCATCCTCTCGCTGCTGCCGCTGTGCTTCGACTACGGTCTCAACCAGCTCCTGACCGCGTGCCTCATGGGTGCGCGCCTCGTGCTGCAAGCGGTGCCGATGCCGTCGGAGGTCGCCAAGACCATCGCGCGCGCGGAGGTCACCGTCATGGCCGCCGTGCCACCGGCATGGGTGCAGCTGGTGCGCTACCTCGACGAGGTCCGCTCACCGCTGCCGTCGCTGCGGCTCGTCACCAACTCCGGCGGCAAGATCCCACCTGCCGTGCTCGACGGCTTCGCCCGCGTGTTCCCCGGCACCGACGTGGTGTTGATGTACGGGCTCACCGAGGCGTTCCGCTCGACCTGGCTGCCGCCCGAGAAGTTCGCACGCAAGCCCGGGTGCATGGGCGGTCCGATCCCCAACGTCGAGACCTGGATCATCGGCGCCAACGGCAGCATCTGCGGCCCCGGCGAGCAGGGTGAGCTGGTGCACCGAGGGCCGCTGATCTCGCGCGGTTACTGGGGTCGACCCGACGACACCGCCGAGAAGATCAAGCCCTGCCCGGCGCTGGCCCACCTCATCGGCGACGAGCCGGTGGTCTACAGCGGCGACATCGTGCGCATCGACGACGACGGCGACTATTGGTTCGTCTCGCGCGCCGACGCGATGCTGAAGTCGAGCGGGTACCGCATCAGCCCCACCGAGATCGAGGACCTCGCGTTCGCGAGCGGCCAGCTCGCCGAGGTGGTCGCCTTCGGAGTCGACGACGACCTGCTGGGCCAGGCCGTTCACCTCGCGGTGGTCGGTCGCGACGGGGCCGAGGTCGATCTCGAGGCGCTGGGTCGCCACGTTCGCGCCCACATGCCCCACTACATGCAACCGCGTGAGATCCACTGCAGCTCGCAGTCCTTCCCGCGCACCGCCAGCGGCAAGATCGATCGTCCTGCCGTGATCGAGCAGTGCCTCCGGGCGCGCTCTTAGCTCGCGCGAGGACCTGAGGAACCATGGACTTTTCAGAAGCCTCCCTGCTCGACTACCTGCGCCGCAAGACCGGCCTGCCGGAGCTCGATGGCGACACGGTGTTGTTCTCCGATGGCACCGTGGATTCGGTCACCATGATCGACCTCATCGTGTTCCTCGAGGACTCGCTGGGCATCGAGATCCGCCAAGAAGACGTCACGCTCGACAACTTCGACACCGGCCGCGCGATCATGGCGCTCGTGAACGCGCGCATGACCGAGTGACGGGAGCCGGAGTGATCGATCCTGCGGCGACGCGGTCCATCCCCGCGTGATGCCCCTCGCCCCGCCCGCGATCGCCCTGGTGACGTCGCTCCTGTCCGCCGCGGAGCCGGAGCCCGCTGCCGAGCAGCTCGGCACGATCTGCTACGCCGACGGCACCAGCCGTCGCATCACGCCGGACGATGCCGTGCAGATGGCAAAGATGATCGACGGCGAGACCTGGGGCAGCCCGTCGGTCGACGATGCCCGCGCGATGCTGTGGGCAATCGCGCAGCGCAGCGGCATCTGGGCCTTCCCGCGCTGGACGCTGGCCGATCTCATCCGCGCGTACTCCCAGCCCATCAACCCCAAGTGGACGCGCACGGGCTCGGCCTGCAGGCAGTACTACGCGCCGTCCTTCAGCGGGTCGATCCCCGACAGCTGCTCGCTGCGACGAGTCGAGCGCCGCGAGCACAACATCACCATGGTGTGGGCCGACCTCGCAGCGCTGGCGCGCCGCGAGGTGCTCGACTTCGCCGCCGGCAAGACCGCCAACCCGGTACCCGGCGCGGTGGGGTGGTTTGCGCCCGGCATGTGGAAGAAGCGCGAGGGCAACGGCAGCAACACACGCGATCACATGGTCGCGGGGCCGAGCATCGACGGCAACGTCTACGTGAAGCTGTCGTCGAACCCCGACACCACCGCCTGGACGGCCGACCGCACCCGCGTGGTCGGCCCCGGTCAGAGCTGCGCCGCGACCGGCCAACGCCCGGCGACGCCGAGCCCGGCGACGCCGAGCTGCGCGACCAACTACACGTATCACCGCACCGGCACGATCAGCTTCATCCCACCGCTCGTCGATCGCATCACCACCATGGTCATCGTCGACGCCGGCACCCGCCAGGGCGTGTGCGCCGACTCGACCGGCATGATCTTCCTCGGCGACGCCGATGATGCCTACCTCACGGACGCCGACGGCCAGCCGGTGCGGTTCAAGGTCACCGCCATCGACACCGACGCGGCCACGGTCGAGATCACCCACGGCACGCTGACTCGCAAGATGCTCGACGGCAATCGCCGCGTGGTGGTGCGCCGCCACAAGTGATCGGCCTGCGCCGACGCGGAGTCCCTGTGGTACTCCCTCGGGGTGATGAGCGAGCCGGTCGTCAGCGAGCGGTATGCCGAGGTCCTGCGCGACATCGCGGCGCAGCGCGGCACGCCATGCTTCGTCTACTTCACCGCGCCGATCCGCGAGCGCGTGCAGGGCATCGCCCGCGCGCTCGGATCGCGGGTCTCGGTGTCCTACGCGATGAAGGCCAACCCCAACGTCGCGTTGGTGACCGCGATGCGCGGCCTGGTGCCGCGGCTCGACGTGTCGTCGGGCGGTGAGCTGGCGCGGGCCGTGGCGTGCGGCTGGGCCCCCCACGCCATCAGCTTCACTGGCCCTGGCAAGTCCCACGACGAGCTGGCGCTGGCGGTCGAGCACCGCGTCGAAGTCGTCCTCGAGTCGGTGACCGAGGCCGAGCGACTGGCCGCGCTGGCGGGCGCCGCCGGCGTCGTGATGGACGTGCTGCTACGGGTGGCGCCCTCGCGGGTGCCCGCCGGCTTCGGCGATCAAATGGCCGGGCGACCGACCGCGTTCGGCATCGACGAAGACGAGATCGACGACGCGGTCGCGTGCGTGCGGCGCTCGTCGTCGCTGCGCTGGGTCGGGCTGCACGCCTACTCCGGCACGCAGTGCCTGCGCGCCGACGCGATCGCGGAGAACTGGGCCATCTTTGCCGAGCTGTTCCGTGCGATCGCACAGCGACACGACGCGCGGCTGCAGCGGCTGGTGTTCGGCGCCGGCCTCGGCATCGCCCACCACGACAACCAAGTCACCGTCGATCTCGACGCGGTCGCCACGAACGCCGTGCCGACCCTCGATGCCCTGCGCCAGGAGCCGCTGCTCGCCGACGCCGAGCTGGTGCTCGAGTCGGGCCGCTACCTCGTGGGCGAGGCCGGCGTCTACCTGACGGCCGTCAACACGGTGAAGCGCTCGCGCGGTGCCGACGTGATCATCTGCGACGGCGGCATGAACCATCACCTCGCCGCCGCCGGCCACTTCGGCATGGTCATCCGGCGGCCCTATCGCCTGCGCAAGCTGGGCGCCGCGCCCGACGCCCCGCGCAAGAAGCTACTGGTGTGCGGTCCGCTGTGCACCTCCCTCGACGGCTTCGGTCGCGACGTCGAGCTGCCGGAGCTCGCGGTCGGCGACGTGCTGGCGATCTCGCCCAGCGGCGCCTACGGCTTCACCTCCTCGCCGCTGGGCTTCATCAGCCACCCGGCGCCGGCCGAGCACCTGGTCGAGGACGGCGAGCTGCTACGCTGATGCGCGGCAGCGCCGATGATCCTCGACCCCTCGATCGCGCTCGCGCTCGCGCTGCTCGCCCCGCACCGACCGGGTGACGAACTCGCGCCGGGGCTGCGGTGGTGCGCGTTGCAGGTCGAGCTCGGCGTCGCGCTCGAGCTGCAGTGGCGTGGCGGCGACGTCGTCGTCGAGCTCATCCCCCGCGACGGCGTGCGACAGCATCGGATCGTGACCGCATCGTTCGGCATCGCCCACCGCGACGGCACCCTGCCCGAGCCCGACGCACTCGCAGCGTGTGAGCTCGTCGCGGCGATCGTCCGCGTCAACGAGGCCCATGCGTTGGTGCAGCGCCCGCACCACGACGCCGCGGCCCCGCGTGTGCGCGCCGTGACGGGTCTGCGCGCACTGGTGCCCGATCGCAGCGGCGAAGCCTACGCGCTCAGTCCCTACCGCGGCTGCGGCATCGGCTGCCGCTTCTGCTACGCGCAGTCGCAGACCCAGCCGTGGCGACGGTGGCTGCAGGGCGACGCGGTGCCGTGGGGCAGCTGGGTCGATGCCCGACAGGACCTCCCCGCGCTGCTGCACGACGAGCTGCGACGGCTGCCGCCGCGGCCCATCAAGCTGTGCCCGATCGTGTCGGACCCGTATCAGCCGATCGAGCGACGCCTGCGACTCACGCGGCGCTGCGTCGAGATGATCCGCGACGCCCCGATGCCGTGGCCGACGCTGGTGCTCACGCGATCCCACGCGATCCTCGACGACCTCGCGCTGTGGGCGAGCCTGCCCGCGGCGTGGATCGGCGTGTCGCTGCCGACGCACGACGACGGTGTGCGGGCCCACTTCGAGCCGCGGGCCGCCAGCGTGTCGCAGCGCCTCGAGATCCTCGAACGGGCGCGGGCGGCGGGCCTGCGCACCTTCGCGGTGGTGCAGCCGTTGCTGCCGGGCGACGTCGAGGTGCTGGCCGAGGCGCTCGCGCGTCGCACGGATGCGGTGGCGGTCGGTACCCTCGATGGTGAGGAGGACGCCGGCCCCCTGTTCGACAGCGCAGGCGAGGCCGAAGCGCGCACCGCCGCGTGGCAGCGGGCACGCGCCGACCAGCTGCGCGAGGCGCTGCGGCGACGTGGGATTGCGCTGTGGCAGGGCGAGCTGCCGCCGGGGTTGCGACCATGAGCATGCGCGAGCGCGTCGATGTGATCGTCATCGGCGGTGGCCCGGCCGGCGCCACCGCGGCGGCCCGCTGCGCCCGCGACGGCCTGCGCACGTGCCTGCTCGAGGCCACCCGGCATCCACGCACCCACGTCGGCGAGAGCCTGTTGCCCGGCATCATCCCGATCCTCGCCGACATCGACGCGCTCGACGCGGTGTCGCAGGCCGGCTTCGGTCGCAAGACCGGCAGCACGCTGTGGCACTGGGGTCGCACGCCGCGATGGGACCTATGGTTTGCCGACAGCGACGCGTACGACGCGGCGTGGCTGGTCGAGCGCGCGCGGTTCGACGCGATCCTCTTCGACGCCGCCAGACGGGCGGGCGCCGAGCTGCGCACCGACGCCCGCGTGCGTGCGGTGCTGCGCGAGGGCACGCGGGTCGTCGGGGTGCAGTGGCAACGCGCCGGCGACGAGACCCCGCACGAGCTCGAGGCGCCGCTGGTCATCGACGCCAGCGGGCAGTCGTCACTGCTCGCCCGCGAGCTCGGCACGCGCGAACGCATCGCCGGGCTCGAGCACCAGGCGATGTGGGCCCACTTCGAGCACGCCGGACGGCTACCACCGCCACGATCCCAGCAGGCGCTGTTCGTCGCGCAGTCGCAGCAGTGGTGGTGGATGTTCCCGTTGTCGTCGACGCTGACCTCGGTCGGCGTGGTGCAGCTCGATGCCCACGCCGAAGGCGCACCGATGCGCACGGCACCGCGGCCCGATTTCGACGCCGAGCTCGCGGGCTGCGACGAGCTGGTCGCTGCGCTCGGGCCCCGGGCGCGTCGCGTCACCAAGGTCCACCACGAGCGCGACTGGAGCTACCGCATGCGCGAGACCAGTGGCCCCGGGTGGATCGCCGTGGGCGACGCGGCGGGCTTCATCGACCCGGTGCTCTCGACCGGCGTGATGCTGGCCATGCACTCGGGCTGGCACGCCGCCCGCACGGCCGCCGCGATCCACCGTGGCGACGACGAGACCACCTCCCTGGCCGCGTACAGCCGACACCACCGCGGCATGTTCGACGACCTGCTGCGCATGGTTCGCTTCTACTACCAGCAGAACCTCGATCGCGACGACTACTTCTGGGAGAGCAAGCGCATCCTGCTGCAGGAGACCACTGCATTGCGCCCGCAGAAGGCCTTCGTGGTGCTGACCTCGGGCTTGGTGCAGAACCTCGCGCTCGCCGATCGCAAGGACGAAGCCGTTCGGCGAGTCGAACGCGACGACGCGCCGCCGCTCGAGACGCCCGCGTCGCTCGGCTTCGTGTGCCTGCACCTGCGCGCACGCGAGGCGGACGAGATCGTCGAGGGCCCCGATCCATTCGATGCCGTGTACGTGCTCGTCGAGCCCGCCGATGCGGCCGCACCCACGCTCTTTCGCAGCCGCAACTTCCACGTCAACGCGATCGCGCCGCGGCACGGCAACGATCCCATCGCAGAGCCCCGCTTCGCCGCGCCGCTGCGCGCGATCGGGGCCTGGGTCGCCGAGCTCGACGACGTCGATGGCGAGTCGCTGGCGGACTTCTGGCGCCGCCGTCGCGCGGCGTTGCTGGCTCGGCTGCGCAGCTTGCCGGGCGCGCTGGCGCTGGCGCGTGTGTTCGGCGAGTGACGATCGATCACGGGGTGCCCAC
Organism: Deltaproteobacteria bacterium; assembly: GCA_016709225.1. NCBI lineage: Bacteria > Pseudomonadati > Myxococcota > Myxococcia > Deltaproteobacteria bacterium. The sequence goes on from JADJEE010000012.1 coordinate 1,310,829, forward strand.
GTGGGCCGCGTTGTGGTCCAATGATCCGTGATGCTGGGCGTGGTGGCTTCGTGGTGGTGGTGGGCGATGGCGGCGCAGCTGCAGGCGGTCGACGATCCGCAAGCGCTGGTCGGTGGCACCGAGGCCGGCGTCTGCGCGTGGCCCACCGCGGTCTCCGTGGGTGGCTGCAGCGGCACGCTCATCCACCCCGAGGTGGTGATCTACGCGGCGCACTGCGGTGCCGGGGCCACGCAGGTGGCGTTCGGCGAGACCTCGACGGGTGCGCGCGTGGTCGCGACCTCGAGCTGCGCGACCCATCCCGCGTTCGTCGAGCCCGGTGGCGACGACTTCGCGTACTGCGTACTCGCCGAGCCGGTGACCGATCTCGCGATTGCGCCGGTTCTCATGGGCTGCGAGCTGCAGATGCTCGCCCCCGACGTGATGCTCACGACCCTCGGCTTCGGCGGCGCCCCCGACGGACCGGCCGGCATCAAGCGCTGGGTCGAGATGCCGATCGCGCAGGTCTTCCTCGACACCGCGATCCTGCACGCGGGTGGCGACGGCGTCTCCCTGTGCGGCGGCGACTCGGGCGGCGGCAGCTTCGTGCAGCTCTTCGACGGCTCCTGGCGCCTCGCGGGCGTCAGCTCGGCGACGATCGGCACGCCGTGCACCGACGCGCAGGCGTTGCTCGCGATGCCGTTCAACGGCGTCGAGTGGATCGAGGCGAGCTCGGGCATCGATGTCACGCCGTGCCACGACGCCGACGGCACCTGGAACCCGGGCACGGGCTGCCAGGGGTTCGCGCAGGATCCGGCCACCGGCGTGGGGGCGTGGCCGAGTTGCGGCACCGGGCCGGTGTCGGGCTACGGCTCGAGCTGTGGCGCGCCGTCGGGCGGCCCCGACGATGTCACCGCACCGCTGGTGGAGATCGTGATGCCGATCGATGGCGCCACGTTCCCGCTCGATGGCGACGCCGCGTCGGTGGTCGTGACGATCGACGCCAGCGACGAGGGCTGGGGGCTCTCGCACACGCTGCTGCGGATCGACGGCGTCGATGTACCCGGCAGCATCGACGACGTCATGCCCTTCGAGATCCCCACCCTCGACGTGCCCGAGGGCGCCTACGAGCTCGTCGCGGTGGCGGTCGACTGGGCCGGCAACGAGGGCCTGTCGGCGACGCACGCGATCGTGGTCGGTGATCCGCCGATGTCGACGACGGGAGACGACGGCAGCGGCAGCGGTGACGCCGGCGGGACGTCGGCGACGAGCGACGGGTCGAGCTCGATGGGCACGAGCGGTGGCGATGCGACCGCGAGCACGGGGGCCGACAGCTCGGGGGGCAGTGGCGGCGCGCCGCTGGACGGCACCGAGGGTGGCGACTCGGGGTGTGCGTGCGGCGTCGCGCGTGGGCGCGGCGAGGCGCTGCCGTGGATGGTGTGCGTCGTGTTGGGCGGCCTCGCCGTCCGGACCAGGGCCGCTTCAACGAAACGCCGCGCGGTACGAGCGTGGGCTGGTGCCGACGACGCGCTGGAAGTGGGCGCGAAAGGCCGCGATCGAGCCGAAGCCGCAATCGTCGGCGACCCGTGACATCGCATGCTTGGTGCGCTCGAGCAGCTGTTGGGCACGGCGCACGCGTGCACGCAGGATCCACTGCGTCGGTGAAGTGCCGACCTGCTCGCTGAAGCGGCGACTCTAACGTCCGCGTGCTCATGCCGGACCTCCTGCGCGCCGCGATCCTCGGGCTGCCGGATGAGTTCGTCGTTCGGCTGTGCGGTCTGCGATGCGATCCTGGCGGCGTGGTTCCTGTGCGACGCGCCGGCGGTGCTGCGATCGCGCCAGGTCGCATCCACGTAGGACCTGCTACGCTGGCGGACCCGCGCGTTCGCCATGACGGAGCCCGCCGCACCACCACGCTCCCGCGTGCGTCGCATCGTCGGAGTCGCGATCGGCCTGGTGGTGCTGTCGTGGCTGCCCGAGCCGTCGGTCGCGGTGCCGCCCGGGCCGGACGGTCGCGCGTTCGCGTGGGACGCCGATGCGATGTTCGCGGAGCTGAAGCGCCGCTTCGAGACCAGCCGCGAGCACGGCTGCGTCGACGCCACCGACGAGCTCGAGCCGCTGCTCGCCGCACTCGAGCGCGAGCCGCCGGCGCCCGATGACGCCGCGTGGGATCGCCTGCAGCAGCACCTGTTCGAGCGCTTCGCGGACGCGGGCGCGTGCCCCGATCGCATCGGCGAGCTGCTCGCGCTGCGGGCCCGCGTGCGCACGGTCGCAAAGCGAGCCAGCCGCGCGTGGCCGCCGGGGCCGAAGACCCGCGATCGGCTCTACCGGCTGCTCTACGGCTCGCGCGCGGCGCTCGAGGAGGTGCTGCTGCAGCTACGCCCCGACGATGTGCCCACGCTCGAGCACGGCACCGAGGTGGCTTCGGCAACGCCGTCGCTGGTGATCGAGGGCGTGCGCGTGCACAGCGGTGACATCCTGCTCTCGCGCGGCGGTGCGCCGACCTCGGCTTTCATTGCGCGCGGCAACGACTACCCCGGCAACTTCTCCCACGTCGCGCTGGTGCACGTCGACGCGCGCACCGGCGAGGGTGCGGTGATCGAGGCCCACATCGAGCGCGGCGTCGCGATCACGGATGCCGCCGGCTACCTCGCCGACAAGAAGCTGCGCATTGCCGTGCTGCGCCTGCGCGCCGACCATCCTGCGCTGCTCGCCGATCCCCTGCTGCCGCACCGCGCCGCCGCGGCAGCGCTGCACGAGGCCCGCGCGCGCCACATCCCCTACGACTTCGCGATGGACATCGCCGATCACCGCGCGCAGTTCTGCTCGGAGGTCGCGGCCGCGGCTTATGAAGCCCACGGCGTGCGGCTGTGGGATCAGCTCTCGACCTTCTCGTCGGGTGGCCTCGCCCGTTGGATGGCCGCGCTCGGCGTGCGCGAGCTCCAGACCCAGGCGCCCGCCGACCTCGAGTACGACCCCGCGCTCGACGTCGTCGCCGAGTGGCACGACGCCCGCACGCTGCTCGACGACCACATCGACAACGCGGCGATCGACGCCATGCTCGAGCAGGCCGAGGCCGGTGCCGTGCTCGAGCACGACTGGCGCCTGCTGCCGCTCGCGCGCGCGATGAAGGCCTACAGCGCGGTGCGGGTGCTGCTCGGCGGCGAGGGGCCGATCCCCGAGGGCATGTCCGCGACCGTGGGCCTGCGCGCGCAGTGGCTCGCCGCGCGGCATGGGGCGATTCGCGAGCGCGTGCGCGAAGCGGTCGCGCGCGCGCAGATCGAGAGCGGCGCGACGCCGCCGTACTGGGAGTTGGTCGCGCTCGCGCGCGAGGCCGCCGCCGCGCAGTAGCGGGCACAGATGCCGATGTCGCGCCGCAGCGGGTCCGGTGACGCAACCGAGCTCGATCGGTCGGTTCCCTGCAAGTCGCACAGGCGATTCACGTTCATGCCAAAGATGCGAGTGCTCGACGCCCTGGGGTTCGTCTCGATCTCGCTCGCCGTCGGCGCGTGCGAGGGCAGCGACGAGCTTCCGGTCGAGCACACCGAGCACCTCGACGTCTATCCCAGCGACGAGGACCGCGTCTGCGCGGGCACGCTCGACGACATGGAGGCTTCGATCGCCGCGTTCACGGACTTCCTCGGCGTCGAACTCGAGTCTCGCATCACCGTCTACTATGGCGGTGGTGCTGTCGAGGAGCACTGCCCGGCGACCGCCAGCGGGTGCGCTTGGCCGGTCGATGCGCACGCGGCCGTGGCCACCCTACCTCAATCGGTCGACCACGAGCTCGTCCACGGCGTCCGTTACGCCACCGGCATCCGCGGCCGCCGGTTCTTCGAGGAAGGCATCGCCGTCTACGTCTCCGCGATCTTCTCGCGCGGGTATGAAGTCGGTGGCACGCCTACGGGCGCAGATGCTCGCGGGCCGCTGCAGCTCTACGACCTACCCTCGAACGAGATCACCGCAGATGACTACCCAACCGCGGCCAGCTTCACCCGCTGGATGTTCGAGACCAGCGGCGACGCACAGGCCCTCGGATTCCTCGAGGACCCCCGCTACGCCGATGCAAGCGACGTCGATGGAGCCTTCATCGATCATCTCGGACAACCCATCGCCGACGCCGACGCACAGTGGCGCAGCTCTGGCGACGACATCGACACCTTCGGCGAGCGCTGCAGCGGCGCGATCGAGCGACCGTGGTCGGCCGACGGCTTCGTCTTCGAAGGCGTGCTCGACTGCGCCGACCACGACACGCTCGGCCCCGTGAACGGGTCGATGAGCCACCGTACGCTCTGCATCGAGATCCCTGCGGCGATCACCCTCGACGTCGCGCTCGAGGGCGCCGCCGGCGATGTCTACCTCGGCTCCGATGGCTGCGCCGCCAGCCAAGGCCTCGGAGCCGAGGCGTACCAGGACAAGCATGTCGACGCCGCGATGCTCGAGCGCCACGAGTTCGCGGCGTGCAGGTGGATCGTCGTCGTCAACGGCGAGCCGGATGGTCGCGGCGGCGCGTTCACGCTGCGCATGACGCCGTGATGGTCGAAGCGCATCGTCGAGCGGCGCGGACACGACGGCCGATACCACCGCCTTCGCCGATGCGAGCAGCGAGGGCACGATGACCGGCGACACCACGGACGACGGAACCACCTCCGCGGGTGTCGACTGCGCGCTGCCGGCCGCGAGCTCGTGGGACGAGGGCTTCGACCGCCCCGACGCCGACGAGATCGGGAATTGTTGGATCGAGAAGACTCCGGCGGTGTGGCAACTCGTCGCCGGCGAGGTCACGTCGCCCGGTGTCGGGGCGACGATGCCCGGCGATCACCTCGTATGGCGCGACGGCCTCGTCAGCGCGGACGTCGAGGTCAAGCTCGAGTTCCGCGTTCGATCCCCGGATCCGCCCAACGAGCCCCATGTGCTGGCGCGGCTGACCGACGACGCACTCCAACCGGGCGGCGCCTACCACGGCTACGCGCTGCTCCCCCGCGCAGCCAAGGGCGGCACCCCGATGCAGCGTGCATGATGCGATTCGACGGCGCTCGAGATTCCGGCGAGCAACGCTGCGAGAACTTGCCTGCGCCCCTCGAGATCGGACCCACACGCCATCGACTGGTGCTGCAGGTCACCGGCCCCGGCCCGGTGCTGATCGACGGTCGGCTCGACGTCCTGCACGACGGCGACCAGGACTGGACTCCCCTGCTCACGCTGCAGCAGTGGCAGGACACCTCCCCCGATCAGATCGTCACGGCCGGTACGGCGGGCTTCTCCGGCGGCAGCGTGATCGACGTGCTCGACAACTTCGCGATCGAAGGCGTGCAGATCTTCACCTTCGGCTGAAGCCGCAGCACGCCCGACGCTAGCCTGTCACGCGCGCCGTCGGGCCACGCGCGCGACGATCACCACCACCAACGCGACCAACGCGACCAGCCATACCGCCGCGAGCCACAGCCAGTGCAACGCGACGTACGGCGGCGCGTGCATCGTCATCACCATGTGGCCGAGCAGGTACGGAGCACCGAGTATCACCACCACCACGAGCCGGCCGACCGAGTGGTCGAAGCTCAGGGGGCGGACGATTGCGTAGAGCACCGCGACCTCGACGGTGAGCAGCACCGAGAACCACGCGACCCCGCTCGTCGGATACGGATGCGGCAGCGGCACGCCCTGCACGTTCAGCAAGTAGCCATCCACCCGGGTGCCGGCCCAGACCAACACCGCGATGCCCCCAAGCCACGCGAGCAGGAAGGGGACCAACCGTGGCAACGCCTTCGGCATGCGACGCCATCGTAACAGCCGCGAGCGACCTGAGACGCCGCATCACGGCGCCGGCGTCGTGGAGAGTTGCAGCTGTTCATGTAGTGGCGCCCGCCGAAGCGACAGTGTGCCGACGATCGAACGGCACGTTCGTATCGTGGCGCCGCGCATCGTGATGGCGAAGTCGTTCGCAAATCGCTATTGGTCGGCCATGCCGTCGAAGGTTCATCGCAAGCGACTGCTCCACTCGCTGGGGGCCGGGCTGTGGGCTGTGGCGTTCGGCTGCGGACCAACGATCTCGGGCGCCGACGGGTCGCAGACAACGACCGGCGAGGTGTCCGGCACGGCGGATGGCTCGACCGCGGATGCAGACGACCAGGGCGACGCGGCCGACGACGAGTCCGGTGCGCCGCCGAGCGTCTGCGGCGACGGGATCCAAGCGGCGGACGAAGCGTGCGACGACGGCAACACGACCAACGCCGACGGGTGCAGCGCTGAGTGCTTGGTGAGCGGCACGCTGCTGTGGAGCCTCGAGCTCGATGCCCAACAAATGGGCTACAGCGTCGGCATCGATGCCCGCAACGGCGAGGTGTACACCGCGGTGCAGGTCTATGAGGGGCCCGCTCCGGCAATCATCGCGTCGCGGGTCGATCGTCAGGGCGCGCTGCTGAGCAGCTACTACGACTTCGGCGGCTTCTCGGACGTCGACCTCGCCCGACAGCCCATCGCGAGCACGTCGCAGGGGCAGATCATCGCCGGCTACATCACCGTGCCGGCCGAGGGTCGACCTACCGACAGCCGCCGGGCTGCGGCGCAGATCGACTTGGAAAGCGGCCCAGTGTGGACCCACGAGACGATGCAACGGTGGCCCAAGTTCTTCGGCACGATCTGGCGCGACGACAGCGCCTTCATCTTGCACGCCGTCGATGTCGAGGATGGCGACATGCTGGTCATCGACTGGTTCGGCGCCGACGGAACGCACCTCGGCGAGTTGCCGTTGGGTGTGACGGTCGCCGAGGCTTCGCCGCTGGGTCACGGGGCCCTGATGTCGCAGCCATACTCGCCATCCTTGAGCGTGCTCGCCGTCGATCCGAACAGCCTCGCGATCTCGCTGCATACGGCACGACTCCCAACGCCAGGCTTCGTGACGCCGCCGCCCTGGTACGTCGAGACGGTGGCGATGGTCACGCCCGGCGCCGCGCCGAGCCGGGCCTTCGCCCACAGCCTCGAGGTGGTGGTGTGGACCGACGACGAGCGGATCGCCCTCGACGCCCAGGACCACATCCAGCCAGCGACGCGCCGCAACACCGTCGGCACCGTATTGGCGTCGTTCGACGTCGGCGTCGCGCTGGTCGAAGACTCGACGATCTCGGTGCACGACACCGGTGAAGTCGAGCGCTGGCGCGCGGCAGCGCCCCTGTATCCGAGGTACGCACGCGCCGACGGAGACGCCGGACTCTTCGTCCTGTGCGACGGCGACATCGCATCCGGCGAGGTGACGCTCTCGTACTTCGTACTGTAGCGCGGCAGGCCGAGTCAGTACGGCGGCGGTGCCATACGAGCGGCAACACCTCGACCGCCAGCGCGCTTCGCTTGGGCAGCCATGTGCCATCGCGCAGCGCCTTGCGGGTCGAAAGTTGTTCGTCCGCCAGCCGCTCGGGATGGTCGCGTGCCTGCGGGTGAAAGCCATCACTGCGGCCGCCGTTCTGCACGGCGCGGATGTTCGCTGGGTTGCACCGTCTGCGTCGCGCCGTGCTCCTTGCCGTGCTGGGCAGTGCGGCCTGCTGTCTCGACGCGCGGACGAGGTCTGCCTCGAACACCCCACTGCACACGCGTGACACCGTGCGGCCGCGGATGGTGCTCGAGCCCCATCCGGTGCTGCAACTCGTCCGTTCCGAGCGGCTATCGAGGAACCCACCACCCGCGCCCGCTGCCACGCCTTCCCCGCGCACCGACACGCCCGAGCGAGAGCCGTCGACGGACGAGGCATCCGAAGCGCGAGACAGCGCGGACGACGAGACCGATGACGAACCTGCGTCGGCCGCCGTGACCGAGGGCGACGTCCGACGCGTCGTCGTGCGACGCCGACGCTTCGCCACGACCACGGACCTCATCGCGGCGATGGTTCGCCGCGCAGAGCCGCGACGGCCCCGGCAGCTCCACGGCGACCGCATGATCCTCCGCGCATCGGCTGCGGCGTGCCACTGCGACGGCGACATGACCGAGCTCGCGCGAGTCCAGGCGGCCATGCGGGCGCTCGTACGCAGCGCGCGGCCCAGCCTGAAGCGCTGCCTCGGCGAAGCGATCGCGGACGACCCTCGCGTCATCGTGAAGGCGCCGATGACCCTGGTGATGACGCAGGCGATGCTCTTCGGCCCGATCGTCCACCGGTTCACGCCCGAGTTCGACATCGGCCCTCGCGGCGTGCAATTGCGGGACCTCGGCTGGCCCGACGCGCCCGCGGCCCTGTCGACGTGCCTGGCACGCGCCCTCGACCATGCGCGTGTCGCCGACACCTCGCACATTCACGCGCAGCACCGCGTACGCCTGCCGCTGGTTGCGTTTTCACAGCGCGCCGAGACCCACGAGCCTCGCGGCATCCACTGGATGCTCTCACTGCAGGCGGCGGCGATGGGCTGGCTGCACTACGAGCGCGGCGAGATCGAGGAGGCGCTCGCGTACTTCGAAGATGCCCACTGGGTGTACCACGAAGGCGAGTACCTCTACCTCGTCGGACTCGCCCATGAACGCCTCGGCGCACACGAGCGGGCCGCGTCGGCGTTCGAGCGATTCCTGCGCGAGCGGCCCTACGCGCCCGAGGCCGAGCCCCTGCGCGCGCACATTGATGCACTCCGTCGACCGCAGTTCGCCGTCGCCGACTGACATCGCAGCGCCATGCCGACCAGCGGCATGTCGTGCAGCGCGCCCTGCACGAAGATGTGCACGTCGCTCGGCCGCGCGCCGCTGGACGAGCCTCTCACGCGCCCCCGCTCGTCGGATACGGATGCGGCAGCGGCACGCCCTGCACGTTCAGCAAGTAGAGGTCCACCCGGGTGCCGGCCCAGCCCAGCACCGCGATGCCCCCAAGCCACGCGAGCAGGAAGGGGACCAACCGTGGCAACGCCTTCAGCATGCGACGCCATCGCAACAGCCGCGAGATCGCGGGGCCGGCGTCGTGGGTTGCGTCCGCTCCGATGCTCCCAGAGGCGATCGCGTCCACCGACGTTCTCGGGTCGTGCAGGGGGTGCGCAACCAGGTCGCCCGCGGTCCGTCTGACAAGCGATGGGCCTGCTGCGTTTCGTGCTCCAGGGAGTCGGCTGGCGGGTCGGTCGCGAGATCGCAGAGGAGGGCATCGACGAGGTGCGTGCGCGCACCGATGCCGAGCCGCCGCCGCCGTCCGCGGCGGAGCGCGCCCGGGTCGCCGCCCGCGACGCTCGGGCGCATGCCAAGGCCGAGCGCGTGCAGGCCCGCGAGCGCGAGGCGGCGGTTCGGGCGGCGGAGAAGGCCAAGCGCGAACGCGATGCGCAGATCGAGCGAGAGCTCGAGGCACTACGACGCAAGATCGATCGCGACCAGGCTTGATCGCGCGCGTCGTCGAGCATGGCGACCGTTCGCCCACGCCCGACGCCCCGCTCACCCCGCGCCAGGCACGGCGATGTCGGCCGCGAACAACCGCGGCTCGTCGACATGCTCCGCAATCGCGGCCGCCGCGGCATCGCGCAGCGCGACCACGTCGGCGACCTCGCGACCCGTGGGCTGCAGCGCCGGCAACACCTCGACCACCAGCGCGCTGCGCTTGGGCAGCCACGTGCCATCGCGCAGCGCCTTGCGGGTGCCTCGCATCGCGCACGGCACCACCGGCACGTCGTGCTCGCAGGCGAGCCGGAACGCGCCCAGCTTGAACGGGCGCAGGCCGATCTCCGCGCTGAAGGTGCCCTCGGGGAACACCAGCACGCGTCGACCCTCACGCAGCAGCGCCACCACCTGCTCGAGATCGGCGAGCGAGCGCGCGGTGCTGTGACGATCGACGAACAGGTGACCGAGCCGGCGCAGCACCACACCGACCAGCGGCGTGTCGCGCAGCTCGCCCTTCACGAGGATGTGCACGTCGCTCGGCAGCGTGGCCGCGGCGACGATGAAATCGAGGTAGCTGCAGTGGTTCGCGACCAACAGCGACGCGCCCTCGGGCAGCGACGCGGTGTCGATCCGCCGCGGGCGCAGGCCGGCGAGCGTGAGCGCGAGCGTGGCCTCGAAGCTCGCGAGCCGCCGTGCCGGCGCGCCGGCGGGCCAGATGCGCCCGAGCAGCAGCGCCATCAGGCAGACGCTGCCGATCGCGAGCGCAGCCCACAGGCCATACGCCAGCGCGAGGCCGCCGCGCAGCCAGCCGCCGATCCGCGACGGCAGCCCGCGCAGGTACAGCCCCGCGGCCTGGCGCGCGAACGATCCGTGGCGCTGCTCGAGCGCGCCCTCGAGCCACAGCGCGCGCGTACGGGCGCGCTGCACCTTGCCACTCGAGGTCTTCGGCACCACGCCGGGCGCCACCAACACCACGCGATCGGGCGGCACACCGACCCGCGTCGTGATCGACTCGACCACGCGGCCGACCAGGCTCTCGCGGCTCACCGCGTCGCGCTCGCGGGTCTCGGCGACCACCACGATCTGCTCGGTGCCGGCCTCGTCGTCGCGCTGCGCGAACGCGACCACGCAGCCCTGGCGGATGCCCGCGACCATCGCGGCGGCCTCTTCGATCTCGTGCGGGTAGTAGTTGCGCCCGCCCTTGATGATGATGTCCTTCGCGCGACCGACGATGAAGAGCTCGCCCTCGGCGATGTAGCCGAGATCGCCGGTGTCGACCCAGCCGCCCTCGCGCTTCACCGCCGCAGTCGCATCGGGCCGACGGTAGTAGCCCTTGAAGGTCGAGGGCCCGCGGAAGCGCACGACGCCGCGGCGGCGCTCGGGCAGCGGCACCTCGTTGGCGTCGACCACCTGGATCTCGTGGCCAGGCACCGCACGGCCCACGCCGACGAACGACAGCGCGTCCGCGGCCTCGCTGGGCACCGCCATGCCCTCGGCCTCGAAGCGCGCGCGATCGATGCGATCGATGCGCGGCGGCCGTGACACCGGCGGGAACGTGACCGCGACCATGTTCTCGGCCAGGCCGTACGCGCAGAAGATGGTGTCGCGCCGCAGGCCCACCGCCTCGAAGCGACCGACGAAGCGATCGAGTGTCGCCGGCAGGATCGGCTCCGAGCCGTTGAGGATCGCACGCACGCGGTGCAGGTCGAGGCCGACCAGCTCACTGGGCTCGATCCGCTTCACGCACAGATCGAACGCGAAGTTCGGCGCCACCGAGCAGGTCGCCCGATAGTCGCTGAGCGCCGCGAGCCAGCGGCGCGGCCGCGACAAGAACGACAGCGGCGACATCACCACCGTCGGCACGCCCCCGAACAGCGGCATCAGCCAGCCGGCGATGAGGCCCATGTCGTGGTAGAGCGGCAACCAGCTCACGAGCACGTCGCTGCCCACCAGTGCGCAGCCGGCCGCGGCCGCGCGGATGTTGGCGAGCACGTTGGCGTGGGTGAGCTCGACGCCCTTGGGATCGCCAGTGCTGCCCGAGGTGTACTGGATGAGCGCGGTGTCGTCGGGGCCCAGCTCGGCCTGCGCAGCGCCGACGGGCGACGGCGCGGCCTCGCGGGCCAAGCTCTCGACCGCGAGCACGTGCTCGATCGAGGCCACACGATCGCGGGCGATCTGAGCCACCCGCGCAGCGCGATCGAAGGTCACGAGGATCTGCGCCTGCGCGTTGTCGAGGATGCCGGCGCAGCGCGCCACGTACTCGGCGATGCGATCGAGCCGCATCGGGGGATAGAGCGGCACCGGCACGCCGCCGGCCATCAAGGTGCCCATGAAGGTCGCGAAGTACGGCAGCCCGGTCGGCAGCATGATCGCGACCGTGCGACCGCGCTCGAGCCCGCGGGCCCGCAGCGCGCTGGCCATCGCGGTGGCGGCAGCATGCAACGCGCGGTGGGTGACCGCGGTCGCGGTGCCGTCCTCGTCTTCGAGCACGATGTGCACGCGATCGGGCTGCAGCCGCAGGTGGTACTCGAGCAGCTCGACCAGCGTGCGCGCCTCCATCGGCGGTGCGACCGGCGGCTCGCGGCTCAGCAGCGCGGCCCGGTCGGCGGCCGTGCTGGCGACCGACGGCGACGAGCCGCGCGCCGGCGCGCCGAGCAGCTCCAGCAGCTGGCGCACCGAGTCGACCGTGCCGAACGCGGCCTCGGGCAGCCGCACGCCGAGGTCACGCTCGACGCGGACCGCGAGCTCGACCCGCTCGAGGCTGCCCAGGCCCAGCTCGCGCTCGAACGAGGTATCGAGGCCGATGCGGCCGACGCCGCGGCCATCGCTCAGGTCGACCACCACCGCGCGCACGATCTCGAGCACGCGGGCGGTCGCGTCGGTCAGGTCAGGCTCTGCACCCACAGTCGTTGGCTCTGCGGCCCCTCGCCGCGCTTCTCCACGCGGACCAGACGATAGCGCGCGCCGGCCTCGATGTCGTCGTGCAAGCCGCGGATCGACGCCGGATCGTCGACATCGATCGCTCGATCACCGCCGTCACGTTCCCGTTGCCATCCGGGGTGCAGCGGCGCGACCAGGCGCGCCCAGTCGACGTCGATCCGATACGTGAACGTGTCGGGATGGGTGTGGGCCGGCGTGTAGGCGTTCAGCAGCAACATGTCGCCCAGCGACAGGTGCAGGTTGAGGCTGCTGCTGGTCCACTGGGTCGCACCGTACTGCTGCACCGCACGCGCCAGTCGCATCGCGTAGATCTTGGTGATGGTGCCGATGCCGGGCAGCGCCTCGGTCGAGGTGACGTAGTTGCACGACGAGAGGTTGTGACCGAACCATGCGCCGTCTTGGGCGCAGCGGATCGCGACCCACATCGACAGCGGCACGAAGGTGTCGTCGTGCTCCGAGGCCTCCACGCGATAGGCCTTGCGCAGGTCGGGCCCGAGTTCGCGCGCAGGCCGTCCGAAGCCGAACACGATGCCGGGGAACTCGCCGCAGTCGAACAACACCCACCGCGGCATGAGCATCTCTTGGCCGCCGAACGAGAACGCATCGAGGTGGTGCAGGCCGTCGATGACGTGGCGGCTCGACAGCCGCGTCGGATCGTAGATGTGCTCGGGCGCCAGCCGCAGACCGAACGGCGCCAGGTCGAGCGCGCCGTGGTTGGCGGGGTACGTGACGAGGTACGGCTGGCAGTCGCGCAGGATGTCGGCGTAGCGGGGCGAGAGCGCGTCGGGCCTCAGGTCCACGATGCGCCTCCGAGCAGGAGCAGCAGCACGGCCTTCTGCGCGTGCAGGCGGTTCTCGGCCTGGTCGAACACCACCGACCACTTGCCGTCCATCACCGCCTCGTCGACCTCCTCGCCGCGATGCGCGGGCAGGCAGTGCATGAACAGCGCCTTGTCCTTACCGGTCGCGGCCATCATCTTCGGCGTGACCATGAAGCCGTCGAGCTTGGCGATGAGCGCCTTGGCCTGTTCCTCCTCGCCCATGCTCACCCAGGTATCGGTGTAGATGACGTCGGCGCCGACCACTGCGCGCATCGGATCGGTGTCGACCGTGACGGTGGTGCCACCGGCCTTGGCGTCGTCGCTGGCGCGCGCGAGCACCTGCTCGTTGACCGGCAGGCTCGTCGGCGAGCTCACGACCACGTTCATGCCCGCGCGTGCGCCCGCGAGCATCAGCGAGTTCGAGACGTTGTTGGCCGCGCCGACATAGACCAGCTTCTTGCCCGCCGTGGTGCCGAGGTGCTCGCGAATCGTGAGCAGGTCGGCGAGCGCCTGGCAGGGGTGGAACATGTCGGTGAGCGCGTTGATGATCGGGATCGAGCCGTACTCAGCGAGCCCGTCGATCTGATCCTGACCGAAGGTGCGGATGACGATCGCATGCACGAACCGCGACATCACCTTGGCGGTGTCCGAGACGGTCTCGCCACGACCCATCTGCATGCCGGTGCCACCCGAGGTCGACAGCGACAGCGCCTGGCCGCCGAGCTGGTGGATGCCGACCTCGAACGACACGCGGGTGCGCGTCGACTGCTTGGCGAAGATCATCGCGATCGACTTGCCCGCGAGCTTGGTCGCGTACGCGGCGGGGTCGCGCTTCACGGCTTGGGCGAGGTCGATCACGCGGGTGGTGTCGGCCGCCGAGAGATCCATCAGGCTGCGGAGGTGTCGGGTCATGGCCGGCACATGCTCGGGCCAACCGCAGCGATTGGAAATCGGCCCCGACGGCCGCCCCCCCGGGTCGTACGCGTGCGAAGCGTCACGACCCCGCGTCAGAACGGCTCGCGGGCAAGCACGCGGTAGATCCCGCCATCGAGCTGGTCACCCCGGGCGATGACCGCCTGGAAGTAGAGATACGTCTCGCCCCCGGGTTCGCGCGAGAGGCTCGGCTCACCCAGCGCGACCACCGAGCCCGCGGCGAAGTCGGGCACGTTCATCGCGAGCTGCGTGAGCACCGGATCCCACGCCATCGGGTCGGCGGGGTCGGTGCCGATCATCGTCGCGGTCGAGATCGCCGCGGTGTTCTCGGTGAAGTAGAGCGTCAGCTCGACGGCGTCGTACCACGGCTGGATCTCGTCGACGTCGTCCTGGCAGAAGCCGACCATCGCCGCCGCATCGAGCGGCGCGTCGAGCCCGTCGGGCGCGCCGGCGAACCACAGGTTGAGATCGGCGGAGCCCTCGTCGTCGAACCACAGGCCCATCGCCCCCAAGCCGGGGTTGCCCTGCGCGCCATCGCGATCGGCGAGCTCGAGCGGCGCGACGCCGTCCCAGGTGGTGACGTTGGTGTCGGGATTGAAGACGCCGAGCGTCCATGGCGTGCCGAAGCTGGCGGTGCTGGCGAGGAAGACGTCGTTGTCGAGGGTCCCCTGCGTGACCAAGTCCTCGTAGAGGCGATGCGCGAACACCAACTGCGCATTGCCGCCCGCGGGATCCTCGACGAACTGGAATCCGAACGGCGCGCCGGTGAAGCCGTCGTTGTCGAGCGCGATCGGGAACGCTTCATCGAACGCACCGCCCTCACCGCGGTGGAAGCCATAGGCCGCCACCGGCGGCAGGGCCCCGACGTCGATGTCGATCACCGACGGCACCTCGTGGGTGATCTCGGTCGGCGAGACGATGCGATCGGCGCCCGGCATGCCGGGCCGCTCGGGCTCGGCGTAGGGGCCGATCGCCGCGTTGCAGGCGGGGTTGTCGACACCCGACGGCGTCCCGCTGCACTGCGGCACGCCGGCGGCGTCACCGAACAGGCAACAGTAGAGATCGACCGGCGAGTACGTGCCGACGATCAACCACTCGCCGTTCGGACTCACCGTGATCGAGTCCTCGGTGCCGTCGGTGTTGACCAGGCCGCGGACCTTCTCGGCGTGGGCCCAGCGGTCGTCGACCTGCGGCAGCACGAGTGCGATCGTCGTGCCCTCGGCGGCGCCGGCGTCGGCGGTCAGCCGGACCTCGCCCGAGCCCGAGTCGCCGGGGAGGTTCGGCACCACGTTCGCGTGGAAGCGGCCGCCGCCGAGGGACTCGATGGGGCCGACCGTGCCCGGGCTCGCACTCATCGTCACGCCCTGCCCCTGCCACGGCTCCGAGGTGGCGTCGAACACCGCGACCTCCACGTCGATGCTGCCGTCCGCGGCGCGTTCGAGGAAGAAGGCGAGTGTCGCGGCCTCGGGGATCCCCGCGCTGCTCTCGGAGCCCGACTCGGCGCCGCCGCTGCTGGAATCCGCGCCGAGCGTCGACGTCGGCGACATGGTCGTCGACGCGGTGGTCATGACGGTGGTGCCCATCCCACCCGAGCTACTGCTCGAGTCGGCGGCATCGCCGTCGTCGCCGCGACAACCTACGAGGACAAGCACCGTCGACCACCGAAGAACCCCGCGCATGTGCGACCCAGTCTACGCCGATCGCCGCCGGCGTGCGCGCGCGCAGCTTGCCTCGCCAAGACGGGCAGCGACCGTGATATCCAATCAGGATGATCCGTTGGTGTCGTCTGCTCCCTTGCTCGACGCTCGCGCTGCTCGCCTGCCAGTCCGAGACCGCCAACCAGACCGGCACCGACGACGGACCGAGCTCGTTGAGCGCCACCACCGATCCGGGCGCCAGCACCGGCACGGGCACCAGTGGCGCGGGCCCGGGCACCGTGACGGTGGCGAGCACGGTCGGCGGCGGCGACTCGTCGTCGGGCCTGGGCCCCTTCGATCCACCGGTGGTGTTCGACGTGATCCCGCCGCCGCCCGTGGATCTCGGCACCGGCGCCGAGGGCCCCGTGATCCCGGAGGACTGCGAGCAAGCCTCCGCCGGTGAGAGCACGGTGGGCTGCCTGTTCTACGCGGTCGATCTCGATCAATACGACTCGTCCGAGAACGACCAGTACGCGATCGCGGTCTCGAACGTGCAGCTGTCGGGCGCAGTCGACGTGGTCGTCGAGCAGAAGGTCGGCGGCGCGTGGCAGATCGTGGATGGGCCGGTGAGCGTGCCGTCGCTCGACCTCTACACCTTCATGCTGCCGGATCACCACCACCAGGGCAGTGGCGTGATGGAGGGCGGCACCTACCGCGTGACCGCCGAGCGGCCGATCATCGCCTACCAGTTCAGCCCGTTCACGCAGGTGTCGGCGACCTCGGACGCGTCGATGCTCTACCCCGCGAGCTCACTCGACACGCTGGCCTACGTGCCGCACTGGGGCGGCGGCCAGGGCGGCTCGTCGTACATCACCATCGTCGCGGTCGAGGACAACACCAACGTCGAGGTCACGCCGACCGCCAACACGCTGTCTGGCAGCGACGTGCCCGCCGGCAGCGCGGGGGTGCCGTTCATGATCTCGCTCGACGAGGGCGACATCGCCGAGGTGATGGCTTCGGCGCCCAACATCTCGCTGACGGGCACGCGCATCGAGAGCAACGCGAACCATCCCATCGGCATCTTCACCGCCCACGAGTGCGCCAACATCCCCGCCGCGGTGTACGCCTGCGATCACCTCGAGGAGCAGCTGAGCGGCGTGCGGTTGTGGGGGCGCGACTTCGCAGCGGCCCGCGTGCCACCGCGAACCGCCGGCAACCCCGAGACCTCGCTGTGGCAGATCCAGGCCAGCGAGGACGGCACCACGGTGCACCTCGACGCCGACGCCGCGGTCACCGGGCTGCCACCCTCGCCGCTGCAGATGAGCGCCGGCGAGACCGTCGAGTTCTACGTCGGCGGCACCGGCGACCAGCCCGGCGACTTCATGATCCAGTCGGACGCACCGATCGCGGTCATGAACTACATGACCGGCGCCGACAACCCGCCCGCCAGCGGCCTGGGCGATCCCGCGATGGTGCAGCTGAGCCCGCTGCAGCAGCTGCTGCCGCGCTACGTCGTGATGGTGCCGAACCAGTGGACCACCGACGTCCTGGTGATCACGCGTCCCTCGGGTGTCAGCGTCGATCTCGACGGCGACACCATCTCGGGCACGGAGTTCACCGACATCGACAACGGCGCGTACCAGGTCGCGCGCATCGTGGTCGAAGACGGCGTCCACACCCTCGAGGCCGGCGAGGGCTTCTCGGTGGTGGTGGTCGGCTACGACGAGTACGACAGCTACGCGTACCTCGGCGGCACCGGGACCGGGAAGATCAACCCCAACCCACCGGGCTGATCACGACGGCATCGGCGGCTCGTCGGCTTCGACGGGCGCGTCGTCCTCGGGGTCGCCGACGCCGGGCAGCGGCGCAGGGGTCGGCGCGGGCGCCGGCTCGGCGGGAGGCTCGGCGGGGCGCGTCGCGCTCGGGTCGCCCGACGCACCGCTGCCGGGGGTCGAGGGCGCAGGGGCACTCGGTGTGTCGGCGGCGGGTGCCGCCGGCAGCGACTGGATCACGTCGGCAGAAGGTTGCCTGTGGCTCGGTCGCGCCGCGCCCGAGGCCGTGCTCGTGTGGGTCGCAGGCTCGCGGGTCGATCCGGCGACGCCCGACACCGCGGACGGAGCCACCGCCGTCGTCGTGCTCGCGCCCGCGTGCGGCTTGCCGCGGCGCGCGACCGGAGCCGCCGCGAGCGAGCGCGTGTACGCGACCGTGATCGCGTCGGTGCGCACGGCCTCGACCACTGCGACCGTGGAATCGAGTGAAGCCCGCAGCTGCGGCTCGAGCACGGGCACGGCGTCGGCATCGTCGCCACCGCCGGCCACCATCGCGATCACCAGCGCGAGCAGGCCACCGGTGGCCGCGGCGACGAACAGGCCCCGCGACGCGCGGTTGGGCTGCAGCCCGTGCATGGTCGCGGCGGGCCGCTCGGCCGACAGGTCCACCTCGAGTGCGACCTCGGTGTCGCCGGTGCGCGGCATCGCGATCGCGAGCTCGGGGGCGTGGGGGTCCGACGTGGTCGTCATGGCGCTCTCACTTCCGACGCACGACTGCCATCCGGGGCTTCCGGACGAGGTCGGCGGCAGCGGAATCTAGTGCCCCGATCGGGGCGGCGCAACTTTGGGGACGGGCTTGCGCGACGCCGGAGTGCGGATCGCCGCGCTTGCGCGCCGGAGCCGACGACGCCGATGTGTTATGCCTTGCACCGATGACAGGATGGTTCGCGTCGTCGGGTTCGCGCACGCGTCATTTCGGCCCGCGCCGCGCAGCAAAGCGGTGCGCCGTCGCACTGGTGGCGTCGGCGTCGTGGGCCCAGGCGCCCGTGCTGGCGCGCGCACACGGGCCGGCACCCGCGGTCGCGGAGCCCACGCCCGTCGAGCGCGAGACGTCGGCGACCCCGGCGCAGCCGGCCGCTGCGCCCGCCCCGATCATCGGCGACGACGAGGTCGAGCTGGTCGGCGGTGGCTTCCTGCGCGGTCGCATCGTCGAGCTGCTGCCCAACGAGCGCGTGGTGCTGCTCGTCGATGGCACCGGTGAGCGGCGCGAGATCCCCTGGGCGCAGGTCGCCGACGTACGACGGGGCCGTGGCACCGGCGACACCGAGGCCCCGGCGTGGCCGCGCGAGCCCGGCCCCGCATCAACACCGCCGCCGGCCCACGGCCCCCGCGTGCACCTGTCGCTGACGCGGGACAAGCCGGTCACGCTCTACGAGGTGCGCAGCGAGGTGATCGCGGGTGGCTACAACGCGTCGCTCTACGGCATGAGCTTTCGCAGCGTGTGCACGGCCCCGTGCGATCGCGTGATCGATGGCGGCGGCGGCCAGCAGTACTTCCTCGCCACCGGCGAGGGCGTGGTGTGGACGGCGTCGCGCAAGTTCACGCTCGAGCAGGCCAGCGGTGCGCTCGACATCGCGGTGCGCCCGGGTGGCCGAGGCCTGCGGATCGTCGGTGCGATCCTCCTGGGCATCGGCATCGGCGCGGCGATCGGCGGCAGCATCCTCGTGATCGGGAGGTCGACGCGGACCGCCGGCTTCGGACTGCTCGGCGCAGCGGTGCCGGGACTCGGCGCGGGCATCCCGATGACGATCCTCGGCCGCACGCGCTACCGCATGGGTGAGCGCGTGCGCGAGGGCGACGAGCGCGACGACCCCTGAAATGGCGCCGCGTCAGCAGGTGAGGCCGCAGATGCTCGCGACCTCGCCGACGCACTGCGCGTCCCAGCCGAACGTGCAGCAGAAGCTGTCCTGCGCGCAGATGTCGGCCACGCAGGTCCCGAGCCCAGTGTTGTCGCAGCCGCTGGCGAGCGCGTTGCCGGTGAGGCACGGCGAGTGGGCGCAGCTCGTGCACGACCAGTCCGAGCAGTACTCGACCACCTCCGCGATGCACTGCGCATCCCAGGCCGTGGTGCAGCAGAAGGCATCGAGCGCGCAGATGCTGCTCACGCACGACGAGCAACCGTTGGCGAGCGCGCCCGCGTTGGCGCACAACGAGTGCGCGCAGCCGCAGCCGTTGTCGGCGGCGCCGTTGCAGTCCTCGTCGAGACCGTTGCCGCAGATCTCCGCGGTCGGGAACACCGTCTGCGCGCAGGCCTGCGCGCCGTTGCTGCAGGCAGTGACGCCGGTCGCACAGGCGCCGGGGATGCCCGTCGCACAGCCATTGCCACCGCCCGGGTTGCCCTCGTCGACGCCGCTGTCGCAGTCGTTGTCGAGGCCGTCGCAGATCTCGGTCGACGGATTGACGTTCTGGTTGCAGACCACGCTACTGCCGACGCACGCGGTCGTGCCGGCCGCGCACACGCCGAACTGACCGGTGCTGCAGCCCTGGCCGCCGCCGGGGTTGCCCTCGTTGGTCATGCCATCGCAGTCGTTGTCGACCGCGTCGCAGACCTCGGTGCCGGGCTGCTGGTTCTGCACGCACTGCAGCGCGCCACCTGTGCACTGATGGACGCCAGCGGCACAGATGCCGAGCAGCCCGGTGTTGCACATGCCGCCGCCGCCGGGGTTGCCCTCGTCGACGCCGGTGTCGCAATCGTTGTCGAGTCCGTCGCAGGTCTCCGCGCCGGCGGCGGTGTCCTGCACGCACGAGAGCGCCCCCGACACGCACTGCTGATGTCCCTGCGCGCACACGCCGACCAGGCCGGTCGCACACGCTGCACCGCCACCGGGGTTGCCCTCGTCGGTGGCGGCATCGCAATCGTCGTCGAGTCCGTTGCACGACTCGCTGCCCGGCAACACGTCGCCGTCGCAGCTGGCCGGCCACGCACCGCCGACGCAGGTCTGCGTGCCGCCGACGCACACGCCCACGTCCTGCGTGCCCATGGGACCGCCGTAGCAAGGCTGTTGCTCACCGTCGAGACAGCTGCAGCCCTCGTCGATCTCGGCGTCGCAGTCGTCGTCGAGGCCGTTGCAGATCTCGGTCGCGGGCTTGCCGGGCACACACCGGGCGGGCTCACCATCGGCGCAGGTGTCGACTGTCACCTGGCAGATGCCCTCGCCGCAGGTCTCGCTCCCGAAGTCCTCGTCGATGTCGCCATCGCAGTCGTCGTCGACGCCGTTGCAGGCCTCGTCGATCGGCGTGAGCTCGTCGGCGCACGAGCCCCAGCTGCCCGCATCGGAGCACTGCTGCTTGCCTGGGTGGCACAGGCCGACGCCCTGGGTGCCCTCGGGCCCCGAGTAGCAGGACTGCGTCGCGCCGGGGTTGCAGTCGCAGTCCTCGTCGACCGCGTCGTCGCAGTCGTTGTCGACACCGTCGCAGATCTCGGGCTTGCAGTCGCTGCCACCGCTGGTGCTGTCGGCACCGTCGCCGCCGGAGCTACCGTCACCGGAGCCGCTGCCGTCGCCCGCGGTGACACCGGTGGTGACCTGCGTCGCACCCGAGGTCGCAAGCGTATCGGACTCGGCACCGCCGAAGCTCGTCACCGAGAGATCGGTCCCGCCGGCGCACGCCGCGAGGCTCGCCAGACCGACCAGACACAATCGCTTCGCACGGATGCGCATCGCGTTGGTCAGGCTATCACGCGTCCGCGCAGCGACCGAAGTCGACGACGCTCGCGTTCACCGGCGACTACGCACGACGAGCATGTCGCCGCGGTGGGCAACTTGCGACGAGGCGCCCGCAGTGGTGAGTTGGCTTGCCGACGGTGATGCCTGCGATGGCGCGAGTCCGCCCCCGCGCACCGTCGATCGCACCTTGGATGGGCCCCGGGCCCGCCCTACGCGTTGGTCGCTCGCGCCGTCCGAGACCGGCGCATCATCCCGGTCGATCGTGCTCCTCGGCCTCGCAGGTGAGCTCGCAGCGCTGGGCACCGCCGTCTGCTGGACCTTCACCGCGCTGTGGTTCACCGCCGCGAGTCGCCGCGTGGGCGCGCTGCCGGTGAACCTGCTGCGCATGCCGGTCGCGTTCGCCTGGCTCGCGGCATGGGGGCTGGTGACCCGCGGACACGCGCTGCCGAGCGACGCCAGCGCCCACGCGTGGACGTGGCTCACCGCATCGGCGCTGGCCGGCTTCGCGCTCGGCGACCTGTGCCTCTTCCGCGCCTTCGTCTTGATCGGGCCGCGACTGGCGTCGCTGGTGATGGCGACCGCACCTGCCTTCACCGCCGTGATCGGCTGGCTCGTGCTCGACGAACGGCTCGAGGCGCTGGCGATCCTCGGCATCGCGTTGACGGTGTCGGGATTGATGATCGCGATCCGCGAGCGCACCGCGGCACCGACGACGTCGCCGGCGACAGAAGTCGGCGCGCCCGCCCGCGGGCTCGTGCTCGCGCTGCTCGGCGCGCTCGGCCAGGCGCTCGGCTTGGTGCTCGCCAAGCACGGCATGGGCGACTACGACGCATTCGCGTCGACGCAGATCCGCGTGTTGGTGGGCGCGGTCGCGTTCGTCGCGATGACCACGGCTGCACGCGGCTGGCCGCAGGTCCGCGCGGCGCTGCGCGACCGCACCGCGATGCTGCGCTGTGCGCTCGGCGGCACCTTCGGCCCGTTCCTCGGCGTGGGCCTGTCGCTGTACGCCGCGCAACACACCGCCGCCGGCATCGCGGCGAGCCTCATGGCCACCCAGCCGCTGCTGGTGATCCCGTTCGCAGTGTGGCTGCAGGGCGAGCGTGCCGGCCCGCGCGCGGTGGTCGGTGCCGCGATCGCGGTGCTCGGCGTCGCGCTGCTGCTGCGCTGACGCGCTCGCGGACCGCACCAGGACCGAGGCCAGGCCGAACCATGACCGTCCGCCACGAACCGGGCGCCGCGTTCGGTCGTCTGCAATTGCACGATGCAACGCGCCTGTTCGACCCGCCTCCTCGTCGCCCTCGCCATCCTCGGTTCCGCATGCTCGCAGCGCGAGGCCTCACCGAGCCACTTCGATGCACGGCAGGGCCACCCCGAGCCGGCCGCACGGATGGAGGAGCGCAAGGCCGAGAGCCGCGAGGACTACACCCGCATCGTCGAGAACGCGGTCGTCGCAACCAGCACCGACGCGGTCTCGACCTTCTCGATCGACGTCGACACCGCCGCCTACAGCAACATGCGCCGATTCCTGCGGGACGGCACGCTGCCGCCGGCCGACGCGGTGCGCATCGAAGAGCTCATCAACTACTTCACGTACGACTACGAGCGGCCCACCGGCGACGAGCCCTTCGCCGTGCACGCCGAGGTCGCGCCGTGCCCGTGGGCCAGCGATCACCAGCTGATGCGCATTGGCCTGGCCGCCCGCGCGCTCGACGAGTCCGCGGTGCCCACCCGCAACTTGGTGTTCTTGCTCGATGTCTCGGGCTCGATGAACGACCCCGACAAGCTGCCACTGTTGCAGCGCGGCCTGGGCATGCTGGTCGACACGCTACGTGAGGGTGATCGCGTCTCGATCGTGGTGTACGCAGGGGCCTCGGGCGTCGTGCTCGAGCCGACCTCCGACAAGGCCGAGATCATGGCTGCGCTGCAGCGCCTCCAGGCCGGCGGCGCCACCAACGGCGGTGCCGGCATCGAGCTGGCCTATCGTCTCGCCGAGGGTAGCTTCGTGCAGGGCGGCATCAACCGCGTGATCCTGGCCACCGACGGCGATTTCAACGTCGGCACCACCGACCAGGCGGCACTGGTGGAGCTGATCGAGGCCAAGCGCGCGTCGGGTGTGTTCTTGAGCGTGCTCGGCTTCGGCACCGGCAACCTGAAGGACTCGACGATGGAGATGCTGGCCGACAAGGGCAACGGCAACTACGCCTACATCGACTCGATCGCCGAGGCCCGCAAGGTGCTCGTGACCGAGGCCGGCTCGACCCTCGTGACCGTCGCCAAGGACGTGAAGATCCAGGTTGCGTTCGACCCCGAGCAGGTCGCGTCGTACCGCCTGGTCGGCTACGAAAACCGCATGCTGGCGGACGCCGACTTCATCGACGACCGCAAGGACGCCGGCGAGATCGGTGCCGGCCACACCGTCACTGCGCTCTACGAGATCGCGCCGCGCTCGCGCGACGCCGCCACGACCCTCGCATCGGTGAAGCTGCGCTACAAGCAACCCGACGGCGACACCAGCGTCGAGCGCAGCCTCGAGGTGCACGGCAGCGACATCGCGCTGCCGGCTGCCTCGGATGACCTGCGCTTTGCCGCCGCGGTGGCCGAGTTCGGGCTCTTGCTGCGTGACTCGGCCCACCGCGGCGACGCCAGCTTCGCGCAGGTGCTCGAGCTCGCCCGCGGTGCGCTCGGCCGCGATGCCCGCGGTCTGCGGGCCGAGTTCATCACCCTGGTCGAGCGTGCGCAGGGGCTCTCCCACGCACGTGGATGAGGGCTCGGGCGGGCCGTCTGGCCCGCCGATGTCGCCCGTAGATCGATTCCCGGGCGACGTCCGTTCCTCCAGCCTGCGTGCCAGCCCAGAGCCCCATCCGCCCCGCGACCTTCCGCCTCTCCTGCGCCGCCCTGGCCTGCCTGACGCTCTTCGCGGGCTGCGGGCAGGAGGCACCGGCACCCGCCGCGGCCGCTGCTGATTCGCGGGCATCGACCCAGCCGACGACAATCGCAGCCGGTGAGCAGGGCTCGGCGGAGCGCGTCGCCCTGCCGAGGCCCACCTCCGCACCCGTCAGCGACGCCGACGTGGAGAAGGCCCCGCGCGAGGAGTCCGAGGTCGCCGATGCGACCCAGCGTGCCCAGCCAGGCACCAAGGGCGACACGTCCGCGACGACCGCCTCGCCTGCGGCCCCGCCGATGGCCGAGCCCAGCAAGGACTTCGCGGCTCGCAGCGAGTCGAAGGCCAAGCGCGCCATGGGTGGTTGGGCCGGTCCAACCACCGAGGTCGCCAGCGGTGAGGACTACGCCGCGATCGCCGAGAACAACTTCGTCGCGGTCGCCGACGATCCGCGCTCGACGTTCTCGATCGACGTCGACACCGCCTCGTACGCCAACACGCGTCGCTTCCTGCAAGACGGCACGCTGCCACCCGCCGACGCCGTGCGCATCGAAGAGCTCGTCAACTACTTCGACTACGACTACGCCGCGCCCGAGGGCAACACGCCCTTCTCGATGACCCACGAGGTCTCGAGCTGCCCATGGAATCAGGATCACCTGCTCGTGCACGTGGGCCTGCAGGGGCAGACCATCGACGCCTCCGACGTGCCCGCGCGCAACCTGGTGTTCCTGCTCGATGTCTCGGGATCGATGAACAGCCCCGACAAGCTGCCGCTGCTGACCCAGGGCCTGGGCATGCTGGTCGACGGCATGCGCAAGCAGGACCGCATCTCGATCGTGGTCTACGCCGGCGCTTCGGGGGTCGTGCTCGAGCCCACCGCCGACAAGGCCGAGATCAACGACGCCCTGCGCAGGCTCTCTGCCGGCGGCTCGACCAACGGCGGCGCCGGCATCGAGCTGGCCTACCGACTGGCCGAGAAGACCATGATCGAAGGCGGCATCAACCGCGTGATCCTGGCCACCGACGGTGACTTCAACGTCGGCACCACCAGCCAGGGCGACCTGGTGAAGCTCATCGAGGCCAAGCGCAAGTCCGGCGTGTTCCTGAGCGTGCTCGGCTTCGGCAGCGGCAATCTCAAGGACTCGACGATGGAGATGCTCGCCGACAAGGGCAACGGCAACTATGCGTACATCGACTCGATCGCCGAGGCCCGCAAGGTGCTCGTGAAAGAGGGCGGCTCGACGTTGGTGACCATCGCCAAGGACGTGAAGATCCAGGTCGAGTGGAACCCCAAGGAGGTCGCATCGTATCGCCTCATCGGCTACGAGAATCGCAAGCTCGCCCATACCGACTTCAACGACGACACCAAGGACGCCGGTGAGATCGGGGCCGGCCACACCGTCACTGCGCTCTACGAGGTCGTGCCCGCGGGCGGCCGCGGCAGCGCCGGCGTCGACCCGCTCAAGTACCAAGGCGAGGCCACCGCGCTCACGCCGGCCGCCAGCAGCGGCGAGCTCATGACGGTGAAGATCCGCTACAAGCAGCCCAGCGGCGACAAGAGCGACCTGCTCAGCTTCGCCGTCAGCCCCGACGATCGCCCGCTCGACAAGACCACCGACGACTTCCGTTTCGCCGCCGCGGTCGCCGAGTTCGGCATGGTGCTGCGCGGCAGCGAGCACCGCGGTCAGGCCACCTTCGACACCGCGCTCGATCTCGCCGCCGGTGCGCTCGGCAAGGACCCCGAGCACACGCGCGCGGAGTTCGTGACGCTGGTGCGGACCGCGAAGTCGCTGCAGGGCCGCCGCGTCGCGATCGCGAAGTGACGCGCGCGTCCGTGGACGCCGCCCGACGATGGCCGCGATCGCGGCCCCGACGAAGCTCTCGCGCGACAGAGCTTCGCTCGGGGCTTGCTACCCCTGCGGGCGCCCGAGTGGATGCGTGTCCAGGAAGTTTGCCGCCCACGTCAGGCCCCGTGCCGCGTCGCCGACGACGTGGACGAGGGCGTCGGCTGGGACGCCGGCCGCGACGAAGCGATTGCCGATCACGCGTGTGTCGAGCGAGGCCCGCTGGGCGCCGTTGGTCTCGGCGACGCCGAGCTTGATCGCGGCGGTCTCGTATCCGCAGCCCACCATGACGTTGTGCAGAAGCACGCAGGAGCGGCAACCGAGCACATCGAAGGGTCGCGCGACCCGCTCGAAGCGGTTGTGCGCGGCCACGATCTCGCGTGCCGCGTAGTGCTCGGGGTCGTGGTCGCAGGTGGCGCCACAGCCGTCGCCCAGGGCGAGCGCCCCCGCGGGGCCACCAATGTCGCGGAAGAGGTTCGCTTCGACCCGCACCTGACGGGAGCCACCCTTGATCTGTAGCGCGCCATCGTCGCCCGCGTGCCAGTCGTGGAAGACGTTGTTGCGAATCGTCAGGGCTTGCGCGCCCGTGATGCTGATCGGGATGTGACCGAATGCGCCGTGGAATTCGCAGCTCTCCACCAGCACGCCGGTCGCCATGCCGCGGATCTTCAGCTGGTCGTGGCCGCCGGTGACCACGCAGTCACGCAACACCACCCCCCGGCCATGCCGGCCCTCGTCGCCTTCGATCACGACGACGTTGTGCTCGCCCACCGTCGGCGTGCCCTCGAACGCGAGGCCGCGAACGATCACATGGTTCGCAGCGACGGCGAGGGTCGGGCCATCGGCGATCGCACTGCCGTCGATGATCGCGTCGCCCTGCGCCGCGATCACGATGGGCGCACCTGGCTCACCCGAGCGATCGATCGTCGCGGTCGAGTGGAGGACGTGGCGCCCGGCGCCCAGGTGGATGCAGCTCCCGGGGCTGGCCTGCGCGAGCGCGTCGTCCAAGAGCTCGCCCGGCGCGATGACCTGCAGTGTCGCGCAGCCCGACGCCGCAGCCGGCGGGTCCGATGGCCCGGAACGCTCGCAGCCGAGCGCGAGAATGGCCAACGCAGGCGTGCGGCACCAGGGCGACACACCGCAGCTGTCTCACATCGCGGGTGCCGACGCCACCGCGGGAACCATCGGCGGGCTCGTGCAATGCCGCCTCCGAGGAGTCCGCGGCCGACCGCCGCGCACGAGCCCATGATCGCCGATCGAGTTGCTTCCCTTGTTTCTGTCCCTCGCCCTGCGCCGGTGCAGCGCGCCGCGTTCGTCTGCGGGCTCACGCTCTCGACCTTGCTGAGCGCATGCGACGGCAGCGGCGCGATCACGTCGACCGACACCGCCACCTTCGGCCCGGCCCCCGACACCGATGGCGCGACCCAGGCGACCGCGTCGGGCTCCGACACCGCGTCCACCGCAGACGCGTCCACGGGCAACGACGACGGCGCGACGCCCACGACGACCACCGACGGGGGCTCGGCGACCGCGAGCGACACCACGGGCAGTGACACCGGCGCGATCGACTGCGACTTCGACACCCTCATCGAGGGCCTCGATGCTTCCGAGCCGACGCTGGGGGGGCCTCGGCCGGCATTGGGCACCTTCTACGACGACGAGCACTACGGCTTGTCGGTCGCGCGGGTCACCGACGCTTCGCAGGTCACCGATCGCGACTTCCCCAGCTGGGTTCGTCACGAGTACTCGCGACGCCCGGCCTTCAACGCCAACGGCACCCGGGCGGTCATGATCTCGTCCAACGGCTGGGTTCGCCTGTACGACGTCGCCGCCGAAGGCACCTTCTCGTTCGTGCAGACGCTCGATGTCGCCGAGTCGCAGGAGCCGAACTGGGACGCAACCGATCCGAACGTGCTGTACACACTCGAGCCCTACGGCGGCGGCACGACCATCACGCGGCACGACGTGGCGGCCGGCACCCAGACCGTCGCGAGCGACCTCGGCCCGCGCATCGCTGCGCTGTTCCCCGGAGCGCAGGGTATGTGGACCAAGCAAGAGGGCCGTCCCTCGAACGATGGCCGCGTGTGGTGCCTCGAGGTCGGCAGCGCGACCGGCCCCGGCGGGGCGTTCGTTGCGGCGGGCTTCATCGCCTACGACTTCACGGCCGACGAGATCCTCGGCAGCATGGCGGCCGACGAGACCCCCGATCATCTCTCGACCGCCCCGTCGGGCGACTACTGCGTGATCTCGTGGCTCTACCCCACCGGCACGCGGGCCTACACCACCGACTTCGCAGACTCGGTGCAGCTACACGACCGCTCGGAGCATAGCGACCTCGCAACCACCGCCAGCGGCGACGACGTCTTGGTCTACACCGCGTACGACGGCGATGACGCGGGCTTCGTGAACATGGTCGCGCTCGACGACGGCGAGGTCACGCCGCTGTTCCCGCTGTACGGAGACAACCACTCGCTGTCGGCGTTCCACATCAGCGGGACCGCGCGCGATCGTCCCGGGTACGTGGTCGTGAGCAGCTACGGCTGTCGGGAGGACTACGGCAACGCGCCGTGCGATCCCAGCACGCAGTGGTTCTACGACAAGATCTTCATGGTCGAGCTGGCCGCCTCCCCGAGCATCTACAACCTCGCGCACAGCCACTACGGCCCGGTGCCCTACTGGGGCGAGACCCAGGCGGTCGCCAACCACGACCTGACCCGGGTGCTGTTCGTGTCGAGCTGGGAGAGCGACGCCGAGGCCGACCTCGCGAGCTACGTCATCCGTGTGCCCGACTGCGCGCCTTGAGCGTGCGACTCACGGCAGCTCGGCGCCGCCGAGCTGCGCGAGCACGGCACCCGTGGCGGTGTGGTCGAGACCGAGTTCATGCAGGATCTCGCGCAATCGCGTGCGGGCGCGGAACAGGCGGCTTTTCACGGTTCCCGCCGCAATCTCGCAGACCGTGGCGAGCTCGGTCACCGCGAGCTCTTCCCAGTAGTAGAGCTCGAGCAGCGTCTGTTGCTCGAGCGGAAGTCGCCGCAGGGCCAGCAGCAAGAGCTCGCGCTGGTCCTGCGCCGCTAGCCGCTCGCTCGGCCGTGCCGACGTCCGCGCCACGCTGGTCGACAGCGGACCGGTGAACTGCCGCCGAGCATAGCGTCGTGCGCGGAGCAGCATCAGCAAGTGATTGCGGGCGATGCCCAGCAGGTAGGCCGCGAAGCCGATGTCCTCGGGGATCCGCTCGCGCGCCGCGACACACGCTGCGAAGGTGTCCTGCACCACGTCCGCGATCGGCCCGTCGAGCTTGTTGGAGAAGAAGCGATGGAGCACCGGGATGTAGCGCGTGACGAGAGCATTGCCAGCGGCGCGATCGCCCTGCCGCCAGGCCAGCAAGAGTTGACGATCGTCGTCGTCGCTCATCGCGGACGCTCCTGGGCGGCGACGTTGCGTGCGGCCAGGAACAGCGCCGAGGTGGCGCGGCTCGACGTGGCCTCGACCGGGCTGCCCGCGCGGCTCCACTGCGCCGCGACCCCGGCGTGGGCCGCCGCTAGCGCGAGCTCTCCCTGCTCGGCGGCGAGCTCGGCCGCCAGCGTGTCGAGCTCGGCCCACGCGGCGACATCGGTGACGCTGCTCGACACCGCGTGCGCCCGCGCCAACGCGCACGCCTGCTGCGCGGCCGCCAGCGCACCGGCACGGAGCTCGACGCGACACATCAGGCGGTGACTCACTGCGAGGTCGCGACCCCGGCCCGCACGCAAAGCCGCGACGCCGGCCGCCCGCGCAGCTGCAAGGTCTCCACGGGCGAGCTCGGCCGCCGCAATGCCGCCGTAGAGGTACCACCACGCGCCGCGGGCGTCCTCGGGCACCAACACTCGAGCGTGTCGCGCCCAACGCAGCGCGTCGTCGGGACGCGACATGGTCTCACCGAACAGGTAGACGAGCTCGATCGCAGCCTCGCGTGCGACGGCGACGGCGGCCGCGTCGTCACCCAACGCCAGCGCGTCGAAGTACGCGGCCTCGAGCGAGGCACGGGCGCGTTCCAGGTCGCCCAAGCGATGCGCGGCCGCACCGAGCTGACGCAGCGCAGCCACACGTACGTGGGGTGCCGAAGGTTGTGCGGCGCCGGCGAGCGCGTCCTCGGCGAGCGCAGCCGCCTCCGCGAAACGTCCCGCGAGCCCCATTGCATGGGCGCGCTCGAGGTGCTCCGAGGACTCGAGCGCCCGGCGTTGCGCGAGTTCGTCGCGCGCCGCTGCGTCGGCCTCGAGCGCCGTGGGGTCGGCGCAGCGCCGAGGTGACGGCAAGCCCGCGAGCGCGATGCGAACCGCCTCGGCCGTGATCGGCGCAACCGGCCGTGCGAGCCGATCCCGCAGCTCGCCGCGCACGGCGTCGAGGCACGCCTGCGCCTGCGGTCGCCATCGCGCCGCGGGTGACTCGCAGATCGCCTGGCGTGCGGCCAGCCACTGGTCGTGGAACTCTTCGATGCGCCGGTGGGCCGACGCGAACCCCGCGGGCACCAGCGCAGCGTCGGCCTCCCAGGGCAGCGACGTCGCATCGTCGCAGCGCGACACCGGACGCACCGACGCCACCACGCCCACCGTCGCGACGGCGAGCGCGGCAGCGGTGAGCCATTTCATCCGGACGCGGCGCCGGGGCTTCGCCGCAGCCGCCGCGCCCAGGGCCTCGAGCAGCGACGTCACGTCGGGGAAGCGCGCCTCGGGATCCTCGGCGAGCCCGCGCGAGAGCGCAGCCACGGTCGCGGGCGTGAGCGACGATTGCCATGCGTCGTCGCAGCGCGGCGAGTGGCCGGTGATCGCCTCGATCCAGGTGACGCAGTACGCATACTGATCCGCACGGGCGTCCACAGGGCGACTCCGGCACAGCTGCTCGGGCGCCATGTACCCGAGCGTGCCACCGGACGGCATCGAGCCGCCCTCGCAACCTCGCGCGAGCCCAAAGTCCGCGACCGCGACCCTCCCCTCGGCGCCGAAGAGCACATTCGACGGCTTGAAATCGCAGTGCACGACACCGTGCGCGTGGGCGATCGCGAGCCCGCGTCCGGCGGCTCGCAGTGCGGCCTCCACCTGCGGGCGATCGAGCGTCGGGAGCACCTGATCCAGCGAACCGTGGGGGAACAGCTCCATGACGAGGAATCCACAGTCCTCGGCGGAGCCCGGCGGTCGGTAGCTCCCCACGTCGAACACCGTCACGATGTTCTCGTGGGACAGCCGCGCCAACGTGCGTCCTTCGGCGACGATCCAGGCGCGGGCATCGATCCCGGGGCGGAGGGTCTTGAGCGCGACGTCGCGACGCAGCTCGGGATCGTAGCCCGCGTACACCTCGCCGTGCCCGCCGCGACCGATACGCTCGCGCACCAAGTAGCGCCCGATGGTCGGCACGTCGGTGTGGATCCCGAACAGCCTCCGGCACACCTCGGCCCGCAGCGCATCCTCGGCCAGCCGCGAGAGCGGCGGCAACGCGGCACGATGGGCCGTAGGCGCTGACACGCGATCACGATACCAGCTTCGCCAGGACCCCTCCTGCGCTTGGGCTCGCGATCGCGCGATGACGGCGCGCCGACCACCAGCGGCGCGAGAGCAACGTGGACGCTCGACGAGGCGTCGTGCTAACCACGTCGAGGTGGTGGCTAGACGCGCCCGATCGTGGCTCGCCGGCCTGGCGGTCGGCGCGGCCTCGGGGTCGTGCTTGCCGACGCCGGTGTATCGCTGCGACGCCAACGACGCGTGCGCTGACCTCGGCGTCGAGGCGCGCTGCGAGCCGGAGGGCTACTGCAGCGAAGCCGACGCGGGCTGCACCTCGGGCCGTCGCTTCCACGCGTGGGCCGGTGAAGGGCTCGCCGATCGATGCACCGACGTGCGCTGCGGCGACGGGGTGATGCAGGCCGACGAGCTCTGCGACGACGGCAACGACATCGAGGGCGACGGCTGCAACGGCGACTGTCGCCCCTCGGGCCAGGAGCAGTGGAAGGTCGGCTACGCCAGCCCCGGCGACGTGCCCGATCGCTGCTACTCGGTGGTGGTCGACAGTCACGGCGACATCACGCTGATCGGCGAAGTCGGCTCGACCGACGTCGGTCAGAACCTGTGGGTCCGCCAGTACGACCCGAGCGGCGAAGCGCGGTGGACCTGGGTGCTCGACGGCGACGCGCACCTCGACGAAGAGGGCTGGTCGGTGGTGCTGCTCGAGAACGACGAGCTGCTCGTGGTCGGCTACGTGACGCGCGTCGACACCGGCGGCGATCTCTGGCTCGGGCGCATCGATCACGAGGGCATCTTGCAGTGGTCGGTCGCGCAGGACGGCGGCCAGGCGTGGGGCGACGCCATCCGCGATGTCACCTTCGCGCCCGATGGCGACCTGGTCGCGATCGGGTACGCGACCACCGACCTCGATCGCGAGACCGATCTGTGGTTCCAGCGACGCAGCCCCGATGGCCAGCTGGTGCGGTGGACGCAGCACCGCGACGGCCTCGAGGACGACGCCCAGGATCGTGCCCACGGCATCGCTGCGATCGCCGGCGGCTATGTCGGCGTCGGCATGAAGCAGACCACCGCGGGCCAGCGGTTCTGGGTCGAGTCCTTCGACGAGATGGGTCGCACGCGATGGACCGACGAAGCTGCGGCCGACGACCCGCAGTCGGTGTGGACCGCCGTCGCCGCGCTACCCTCGGGCGACGTGCTGCTCGCAGGTTGGCGGGCCGCCGCCGCCGGCGACACGGACATGTGGCTGCAGCGTCGCGCCGCCGACGGCAACGTGGTGTGGGACGAGATCGTCGCGAGCCCCGGCCACGACGACGACAAGGCCAACGTGTTGTTGGTCGACGAGCGCGGCGGCTTCCTCGTCGGTGGCGAGATGGGGGCGGGTGCCGGCAGCACCGACGCGTGGATCCGCCGCTACGACGCCGACCGCAACGAGGTGTGGACCTTCGGCTACAGCGGCCCAGCGGGCGATCGCGACACCACCTGGGGGCTCGCCTTCGCCCCCGACGGCGCGGTCGTGGCCTGTGGCTACGAGTCCTCACCGGGCACCGATTGGGATCTCTGGGTGCGCCGCATCACGCCGTGATCCCGCGCGTCGTCGAGGAATCGACGCGACCTCACCGCGGGCGTGGGACAAGCGGACGACTCGCGTGACTGGGGACCACGAGTCGCTGACGATGCACCGTCCCCGCCCCCTCCCTTCCTGGCCGAACCCCGCGCTCGCGCGCGCGATGCTGCCGTGGGTCACGTTCGCACTCGCCAGCGGCTGCTATCGCGGCGTCGAGGTCGGCCAGGCCGACGGCGCGGCCGATGGCAGCGGCGGCACCGACGGCTCCAGCGCGGGCGAGAGCGACGACGATACCGGCGACGCCGGCTGCGCGCAGACCAGCGTGTCGCCCCTGCGGCGGCTGTCCGAGGCGCAGTACCGCAACACCCTGCGCGACCTGTTCGCGCCCGCCGGCATCGACGTCACCGTCGAGGCGGCCGGCGAGCTGGACCGCATCCCCGTCGACGACGCCGGTGCGACCTTCGGCATCCTCGACGCGCGCGTGTCGGACCAGCACGCGCGGGCGTACTACCGCCTCGCCGACAAGCTCGCGGGGCTGGTCGCGAACGACCCTACGCACCTCGCCGCGGTCGCGGGTGACTGTGCCACCGCGGGCACGCTCGACGCCGCCTGCCTCGACGCCCTGCTCGACGACTTCGGCCGACGTAGCTTTCGGCGACCGCTCGACGCCGACGAGCGGGCGACCTATCAGGCCCTCGCGGCGCAGGCCGACACCGCAGTCGAGGCCTATCGCAGCGTGATCTTCTCGCTGCTGCTCTCGCCGCAGTTTCTCTACCACGTCGAGGTCGACGGCGACGGCGACGACGCACTCTACACCCTCGATGGCTACGCGCTGGCCTCGCGGCTGTCGTTCCACTTCTGGCGCACGATGCCGGACGACGAGCTCTTCGCCGCCGCCGAAGATGGCTCGCTGCTCACCGACGAGGGCTATCTCGCCCAGCTCGAGCGCGTCTTCGACGACCCCCGCACCGCCGACGGTGTCGACCGCTTCTACGACGAGTGGCTGCGCCTGGGCGGCATCACGTCGTTCCCCGCGACCCCGGCATTCGCGACCTTCGCCGAGGATCTCGGGCTCGACGAGCCCGATGCCGATCACCTCGCCGCCGCGCAGGACGAAGTGCACGCGCTCGTGCGCCACTTCACCTTCGACGAGGACGGCGACCTCGCCGACCTGTGGCTCACCGATCTCTCGCTCACACGATCGCCGCACTTGGCCGCGATCTACGGCGTGCCGGCGTGGGACGGCGTGTCCGAGCCGCCGCGCATGCCCGCGGGTGAGCGCGCCGGGCTGCTCACGCGCACGGCACTGCTGCTCACCGGCGACGAGCAGACCCATCCGGTCCATCGCGGCGCGGCGATCCGTCGACGGATCCTCTGCGACGACCTGCCCGCCCCCGACCCGACCATGCTCCCGCCGGGCGCACTCGACCGCCCGCCGGTGACCGCCGATCAGACCACACGCGCGCGCTACGAGGCGAAGACGGCCGACGGCCAGTGCCAGGGCTGCCACACCGCGATCAACCCGGTCGGCTTCGTACTCGAGCGCTACGACGCGTTCGGCCGCTACCGCACGCAGGAGCGCGTCATCGACGAAGCCACCGGCGAGGTGCTCGCGACGCTGCCGATCGACGACGCCGCTGCGCCCGGACTCGCCGGCGACGAGGCGGTGATCGCCGGTGGCATCGCACTCTCCGAGCAGGTGGTCGCGAGCGGGCGCAGCGAGGCCTGCTTCGCGCAGCAGTACTTCCGCGCGGGCTTCGGCCGCGAGGACGGCAGCGACGACGCCTGCACCATCGACCGCGTCGAGGCAGCGCTGCGCGACGGCGGCTCGCTGCGCGCGGCCATGCACGAGCTCGCGCTCGACACCAGCTTCCGCACCCGGAGGGTCCAATGACCACGCCACGCACCGGCCGACGCATGTTCCTTCGCAGCGCCAGCGGCATGGCCCTGGGGTTGCCGTTCCTGCCGTCGCTGCTGCCCCGCAGTGCGCGCGGTGCCATCGACGGCCCGCCGCGACGCCTGATCGCCGTGATGTCGCAGAGTGGACAGATGGTCGGCGACTTCTGGCCGACGGCGTTGCCGGCCGGCTACCAGTCGCGCGACGCGATGTACGGCGGCGCGCGGGCCGACGGCACCACCGCGCTGCACACCGACATGCCCGGCAGCAACGCGAAGTGGGCCCCGCTCGCCGACTTCGCGGGTGCACCGATGTCGAACGTGCTCGGCACCGCGCTCGAGCCGTTCTTCCCCAAGCTGCTGCTGCTGCGCGGCCTCGACTACCTGCAGGGCACCAGCCACGGCAACGGAATGATGCTCGGCAACTACGCCAACTGTGCATCGGGTGCGGAGTTCGAGGCGCGCGGCCTGGGTGCGATGCCGACCATCGATCAGGTGCTGGCGTACTCCGATCGGTTCTACCCCACGGCCCCGCTCGAGCGCGCACTGGTGCTCGCCACCGGCAGCCCGGGATCGATCTCCGACACCGACTACGGTCAGCCCGGTGGGCCGATCGAGAACATCCCCGCCTACCTCGAGCCCCACGATGTCTGGGAGGATCTGTTCGGCAGCTTCATGGAGCCCGGAATGCCGACCGAGCATCCCAATCGCAGGCTCGTCAACGCGGTCTACGACGACTACGCGCGGCTACGTCAGCACAGCCGGCTCAGCGCCGACGATCGTGCCGCGCTCGATCGCCACATGAGCTTCCTCGACGACATCGAGCGCGAGCTCGCCAGCGGGCTGGGTGCCGGCTGCAGCAAGCCGGACGAACCACCCACCTACGGCGTGGGTTACCCGTGGCAGGAGGTCAGCAGCGTCGCCGACTTCGAGACCTGGGTCGGGCTGCTGGTCGACATCGCGTGCGCAGCGGTGCGCTGCGACCTGACGCGGCTGGTCACGTTCCAGGCGCAGATGGGCATCACCGACGCCTCGGGCACGAAGATGAACTCGTACCACGAGAGCGACGACGTCATCGGCGACTGGCACGACTTCGCCCACGACGCGGTCGACGATGCCGGCGACCACGCCAACATCAACAGCCTCAATCGTTGGGTCGTGGAGGCGGTGTTCGGCCGCTTCCTCGCGCAGCTCGACGTCGAGGAGGCCGAGGGACTGACCTTCCTCGACAACTCGGTGGTGTACTTCGGCAGCGAGCTCGCGATGGATCACTACGTCATCGGCATGCCGACGATCCTCGCCGGTGGCGCGGGCGGCAGCTTGAAGACCGGCTACTACGTCGACTACTCGCAGATGAGCCACGACTACGCCAACCCGATCCTCCCGTGGGGCGTGCTGATCCCCGGCGTGCCGCACAACCGGCTGCTGGTGACGCTGCTGCAGGCGATGGGGCTGCAACCCGCCGACTACGAGCGCGACGGTCGGCCGGGCTACGGCCACAGCGACATCTTCTACGGGCCCTACAACTGGCCCGCGGACGCGTACGTCGCGGCCGACCTCGGCAAGCCGTTGCCGGGCATCTTCGGCTGACGCCGGACGCGTCGCCACGCCCGCGGCAACGTGCCCGACGCGCTACGTGCCCGGGCACATCGCGCTGGGTTCGGCGTGTCCGAACGCGATGAAGAAGATCGGGTGGCCGGGCGTGAAGTCGCCGTCGGGCAGCGACGCCCAGGTCACGCCGTCCGTGCTGCGCAGGAACGCCTGCTGCTCGTAGCCGAGCCACACGTTGTTGACCGCGACGAGCGTGCCCTCGGGGCTGCGCGCAACCGGTCCGATGTCATCGGGCGCGTCGATCGGCGTCGTCGTCCACGTGATCCCATCGGCACTGCTGTAGCGGCTGCCGAAGCCCCAGAACCAGAACTCGTCGCCGGTCCACACGCCCGAGGAGGCGATGCGGCTGTCGGTGATCGTGTGCGCCGTCCAGCTCGAGCCGCCGTCGTCGGAGCGACACGCGTGGCCGTCGCCGTCGACCATCACGATCACACCGTTGCCAGCGATGATGTCACCGTAGGCACCCGGACCCTCGCCGAGGCAGTCGCTCGGCATGGACCGCGGCCGCCACCAGCTGTCGCCGCCGTCGGAGCTGATCAGCGTGTCGACGCTGGTGTCGCCGCTGGCGTAGGCGACGAAGCGTCCGCCATCGACGTCGGCGAAGCCGAAGCGACGGACGCTCCAGATCGTCACGCCGTCGTCGCCGTGGAAATCGGCCTCCTGCGACGCCGTCCACGTGATGCCATCGAGCGAGGTCTGCGGCGTGCGCGAGGCCACCACGAAGCGCCCGCCGCCGTAGCGCAGGCCTCCGAACGTGTCGCCATCGAGGGTGGTCTGCCAGTCGAAGCCGTTGGTGCTCGTCGCGACCGCGCCCGGCCATCCCCAGCCCCAGGTCGCGACGAAGCGTCCAGCGCCGTGCTCGACGCCCTTGCTGAAGCCGGGGCTGTGCCCGCAATCGCAGGCCTCCTCGCTGCAGCTGCCGTCGAACCACCGCTGCGTGCACGTCGAGCCCGAACCGCTGCAGTCGACCGGCGTCGTCGAGCCACACAGGTGCGCGTCACCCTCGACGTCCCACGAGCGCTCGCCGATCCACGTCAGACCGTCGTCGCACGAGACGGTCGTGCGACCGACCATGCCCTGCGCGACGAACATCGGCACGCCCAGATCCGCACCGCCGCTGCTGCTGGCCCCGTCGTCGCCGGTCGTGTCACCGATCGTCGCGCCGTTGGTGTCGCCCGCTTCGGTGGTCGCACTGCCCGTGCCCGCGCTACCGGACACGGTGGTCGAGCCGCCGCTCGTACCGGTGGCGTCGCTCGACGTGGGTGACGCCGGTGCCGCATCGCGGTCGGGGCCCGCACAGGCCAGCGCGACCGCGCCGAGGACGAAGGACGAGCTGCGTCGCATGGCCGGTGGTAACGCGAACCGGCGGCTTGTCTCACCGACGCGCGTGGGTCGGCGTGCTCGAGCGCGACACCGGCCGGCGACGCTGCAGGACCGCAAGCCACACCCCCGCGCCGACGATCGCCACCGCGCCGGTGCACAGCAGCCCGACTCCGCCCCAGTACTGCGCCCGCGCGCCCCGGACCCCGCGCTCGAACGCGTCGACACCGGACTCGCGCTCGGCCGCGCGCTGCCGTGCGAACGCAGTCGCGAGCAGCACCGCACCGATCGGGGCCACCACCGCCCCGGCCGCGAGCACGCCGATCGCCGCGCCTCGCCCCCGCGGCGGCGCTCGATCGAGGACCGTTGCCGATGCGGGCGTCACCTCGACGCGGGGCGACGGCACCGCCGGCGGTGGCGGCTCGGGCGTCGCCGACACGCAGCGCTCGAGGTTGACGCGGGTGTCCTGCGCCGCGGACTCGGACGGACCGGTCTGCAGATAGGCGGTGAAGCGCTCGCGCGCGCGCTCGCAGTCGCCCTGCAAGCGCGAGAGCTGGCCGAGCGCGTAGAGCAGGATCGGCACCGACTGCTGCGCGTAGGCCCGCTCGAGCTCGGCCTGGGCGGTCGGGTAGTCATCGCGCAGCCACGCTGCCATGCCGGCGGCAAAGTGATCGCGCGCCGCAGCGTCGGTGATCTCGGGCGGCACCTCGATGGGCCCGGCGGCGGGGGCCGCGAGTGCCAGCGAGAGCAGCGTGCTGAGCAGGCGCGTCATCTCCGGGAACTCGACGGATCATCGCAGACCCTTCGCGCGTTGCGGAGGCGGGCTCGCGGGCACCGCTACTCGCCACGCGGGAGCAGACCGTCGACGCCACGCACCGGACGCGCCACGACGGGCGCGGGCGCAGGCTCGCGCGCGGCGGCGGTGGTGGTGGTGGCCCGTCGCGCACGCTCGTTGCGACGTGCACGGGTCGGCGCCGGCGGGTCGTCGGGTGCGACGATCGTCGGCACCTCGGCTGCGACGTCGGAGCTCGCGGTCGAGGACGGCGGGCGCTCCGGTGTCGGATCGCCCGCCGGTGCCACGGGCGTGCGTGCGTCGGCGGTGGGCGCCTCGCTCGGCGGCGGCGCCTCGGTGCGAGCGCTCGCCGTCTGGGCAAGCGACGGCACCTCGGCGGGCATCGGCGGCGCGAGCTCGGGCGGCGAGGCGGCCGCGGATGTCGTCGTGCGCGACGACGAGGCCGCGACGCCGGCGGCCCCGACCGCAGCCCCGGCTGCGAGCGCGAGCACCAGACTCAGTCGACGGCGACGCACCGGTGCGACGGCCCCGGGCACCACCAACGTCGACGCGCGCGGCCCCTCGAACTCGTGGCTCGGATCGACGCAGGGGTACTCGCGCTGACCGCAGAGCTCGATGAGGTGGCGGCCCAGTGCGGCTGACGACGGCATCACGGCGTGGGCCTGCGCGAAGGCCTCGAGGTCGTCGTGCAGCGCCATCGCGTCCTGGTAGCGGGCCTGCACGTCGCGCTGCAGCGCGCGCGCGAGGATCGACGCCAACGCAGCCGGCAGCTCGGGCGCGTGGTCGAGGGCCGACGGCGCGTCGAGGCTGGTGATCTGATTCATGATCGCGAACTCGTTGTCGCCGCGGAACAATCGTCGCCCGGTGCTCAGCTCCCACAGCACCACGCCGAGCGCGAAGATGTCGCTGCGTCGGTCGACCTGCGCGCCGACGCACTGCTCGGGCGACATGTACGCGACCTTGCCCTTGCGCGCGGGGCCCAGGGTGATCGAGGTGCGGCTCGTCGCCTTCGCGATGCCGAAGTCGAGCAGCTTCACCCCACCCTCGTAGGTGATGAACACGTTGCCCGGTGACAGGTCGCGGTGGACGATGCCGAGTGGACGGCCGTCGACGCCGCAACGCTCGTGGGCGCAGTGCAGGCCGGCGGCCACACCGAGGCCGATCGTGACCACGTGCGGGAGCGCGATGCGTTCGTCGCGGGCGACCGCGGCGTTGAGCAGGCGCCCCAACGACTCGCCGTGCAGGTACTCCATGACCATGAAGCAGCTGCCGGCGTCTTCGACCAGGTCGTAGGTGCGCACGACGTTGGGGTGATCGAGCGCCGCCGCGAGGCGGGCCTCGTTGAGGAACATCGACACGAACTCGGGATCGCCGGCGTACTCGGGGCGCACGCGCTTGATCGCGACCAGCTTCTCGACCCCGCGCGCACCTGCGGCACGCGCCAGCAACAGCTCGCCCATGCCGCCGGTCGCGATGCGCCGCAGCATGGTGTAGCGGGTGTAGCGACCGTACGAGCCGCTCGCCAGCGGCGGCGGCGTGAAGGAGTCCGTGCTCGCCCCCAGGCCCGCCATCGGGATACCCAGCATAGCCCAGATCCGCGCGCGCAGCCGAGCCGAGGCCACCTCCACGGCCGCGCGAGCCGAGGCGGTGCGCGACCTCGCGAGCCAAGGCGGTGCCCCACCGACATGCTTGCGAGCGACGCGCCCGTGGTCCACAACAGGGACCGCATGCGATCCGACCCCGAGCTGCTCGAGGCGTGGGCGCGGGGGGAGCAGGACGCCGCCTCCGAGCTGGTGGGTCGCTACTACCGCTCGGTCTTTCGCTTCTTCGATCTGCGCGTGGGTTGGCTCGCGGAGGACCTCACCCAGCGCACGTTCCTCGCCTGCGTGGAGAGCCGCGGCCGTCTGCGCCAGGCCGAGAGCTTCCGTCCGTTCCTGTTTGCGATTGCCCGCAGCCTGCTGCTCAATCAGATCCGCACGCGCACCGTCGAGGCCAACGTCTTCGAGACCGGCGACATCAGCGGCGCCGTGGATCCCGGACCGAGCGCGAGTCGCTTGGTCGCGCGGTACGAAGAACAGACCCTGCTGCTGCGCGCGCTGCAGACGCTCGACGTCGACACCCAGCTGCTGGTCGTGCTGTTCCACTGGGAGGGCCTGCGCACCACCGAGATCTCGGAGGTGCTCGGAATCGGCGTGAGCACGCTGACGACCCGACTGTCGCGCGCACGCCAGGCGCTGCGTGACAGCATCGCGGCGATGCCCGCGGTGCCCGAGCATCGTGCCTCGCTGCTGGCCGACCTCGAGCAGTGGCTCGCCTCGGTGTCGGCGCTCGACATCGGCTGACGCGCGACGACGGCAGTGGGCGGCATGTGGGTGCGGCGGACCGTCCACCCGCCACCAGGGCCCAACAGGGCCCAACAGGGCCCAACAGGGCCCAACAGGGCCCAACAGGGCCCAACAGGGCCAAGACCCGTGAGGCCACACCGTTTCGGAATGCGTGCACGCTCTGGTACACCTTGCTGCGATGACGCCCTCGTCTGCCCCGTGCTCGCGGTCCTGCGTGCAGCTGTGTCTCTCACGCGTCGGCCCGTGCGTGGCCGCGACGCTGCTCGCCTGCAGCTCCGGTCCCGCACCCGGCGAAAGCGAGACGTCGTCGTCCGGGTCGACCACCATGGTCGACCCCACCTCGTCGGGCGGCTCGTCGGGCGGCTCGTCGGGCGCCACGTCCACCGGTAGTGACAGCGGCGGCGTCGATTCGAGCAGCGACGGTGGCCCGCCACCCGACCCCGTCACGTTGATGCTGATCGACGAGGTGATCTTCTACGACGGCTACGCCGCGACCGTGGACGAGCCGGTGCCCGAGGGCATCGTCCGCCACACCAACGCGCTGGTGGCCACGCGCCTCTCGGACGAGGACCGCGCGGCCCTGCAGCAGACCCTCATGCTCGGGGTCGTGGTGGGGGCCCGCTGCGACAACTACGACCGCATCGGCACCGTGCACCTCGCCTTGGTGCCCAAGGGCGCCGAGAGCTACGTGCCCGCCGAGGTCGACCGCATCGAGGTCGCTCGCTTCATCACACCGTTCATGGACATGAACGTCTCGCCGATGACGGTGCCCTATGAGTTCGAGGTCGACAGCCTGCTGTCGGTGCTGAAGGACGACGCGCTGTGGCAGAGCTACGATCCATGGTTCGAGCTCGGGGTCTTCGGCGTACCCTATGCCGCCAACGACGAGATCGCGGGCTGCGCGGGCCGCAACGACACGCAGTCGGGCTCGCTGCTGCTCTACAGCGACAGCGCCCACGAGTCGCCGCGCTTCGACGTCATGCTGCCGCTGGCGATCGAGCAGCCGTTCAACAACTACGCCGAGGGTGCCAGTGATGCGATCGGGACCACGCGCAAGACCCTCGAGTTCGAGCTGCCCGGTGACAGCGAGCAGACCCAGCTCGTCCTCATCACCTCGAACCACGGCGCCAACGCGGGCGGCGAAGAGTACGTTCGTCGCGATCACTACGTGTACGTCGACGAGATGCTCGCGGCGCACTACAAGCCCGGTCGCACCACGTGCGAGCCGTTTCGCAAGTACAACACCCAGGCCAACGGCATCTACGGCCCGAGCCCGATGTCCGACGAGGCCTGGCAGTCGTTCAGCAACTGGTGCCCCGGCGACGTCATCGACATCCGCATCGTCGAGCTCGGCGCGCTGCCGTCGGGCCCGCACACGTTCGTGATCGATGTGCCCGACGCGGTCTTCACCGGCGGGCAAGGCGACTTCCCGCTCTCGCTCTACGTGCAGGCCCGCACCGGCCCGTAGAAC
Source organism: Deltaproteobacteria bacterium (assembly GCA_016709225.1). Taxonomy (NCBI): domain Bacteria; kingdom Pseudomonadati; phylum Myxococcota; class Myxococcia; species Deltaproteobacteria bacterium. The sequence goes on from JADJEE010000012.1 coordinate 1,353,170, forward strand.
GTCGATTCCACGGCATCGGGCGCTGGAACACGTGGCGGCCGCCGCGGCCCCCTAGCTCACGGGGCAGTTGGCCCGTGGGGTGTCGGATTGGGCGATTTTCGCCGTATCCTGCCGCCACACGAGAGACCCTCGAGGAGCACCATGACGATCCGACTCGGCGACATTGCCCCAGACTTCACCGCAGAATCCACCGCAGGCACGATCCACTTCCACGAGTGGCTCGGTTCGAGCTGGGGCGTGCTGTTCTCGCACCCCAAGGACTTCACGCCGGTGTGCACCACCGAGCTCGGCGCGGTCGCGAAGCGCAAGCCCGAGTTCGACAAGCGCAACGTCAAGGTGCTGGGCCTGTCGGTCGACTCGGTCGACGACCACCAGCGCTGGGTCGGCGACATCGAGGAGACCCAGGGCGTGGGCTTGAACTTCCCGCTGCTCGGCGACCCCGATCGCAAGATCTCGAACCTCTACGACATGATCCATCCCAACGCCAACGACACCCTCACGGTGCGTTCGGTGTACGTGATCGGGCCCGACAAGAAGGTCAAGCTGATCATCACCTACCCGGCCAGCACCGGCCGCAACTTCGACGAGATCCTGCGCGTGATCGACTCGCTGCAGCTCACCGCGAAGCACGCCGTGGCGACGCCGGTGAACTGGCAGCAGGGCGAAGATGTGATCATCGTGCCGAGCGTGTCCGACGAGGACGCGAAGTCGAAGTTCCCGGGCGGCTGGAAGACCATCAAGCCGTACCTGCGCGTCGTGCCGCAGCCGAAGTGATCAGCCCTCGGCCGCGAGCTTGCGCAGGCGATCCTTCACCCGCTCGAAGCGCTTGCGCAGCATCGCCGAGGTCTTGGTGACCTCGGCCTCGGGCGCCCCGGGTGTCTCCGAGAGGAACACCCGGGCGATGTCCGTCCACGACAGCTTTCGATCGATGCGCAGGATCAGCAGCGTGCGATCGTCGGGCTCGAGCTGCTCGCGCAGCGCCTCGGCGCGCGAGGCTGGATCGGCGCCGCGATTGAGCATGGCGGTGGTGCGGATGTGCACCGCGAGCTCCATGAACTCCTGCGATCCCGTGATCGCGACCTTTGGTCGACGTCGCTCGGGATCGCGGGTCAGTCGCGAGAGCGCGTGTCGAGCGACGGTATACGACCAGGTGCGGAAGCTCGAGGCCCATCGGAAGCGCGGCAGTCCCTTCCAGACGTCCTCGCAGTACAGCGAGAACGCATCGGCGGCGTCGACCTCGTTCTTGGTCATCGCCACCAGGTAGCCCATCACCTCGGGGCCGAAGCCCTTGAGCGCGAGCGTCACCGCCTCGCCGAAACGCTCCTGGTCGCACGCGCGACGGATGTCGTCCTCCAGCCGTGCCCGCGCGTCGGTTTCCATTGCGGTCGTGATCTTCGCCCAAGCCGGGCCGAACCGCGAGGGCACCCGCGAAAGCCGACGCACCGGTGGTACGATGCCGGCACGCATGAAGAGCACGGCCGAGCTGGTGCGGGTCAAGCAGGCGATGGCGTGGATCGAGGAGCAGCGCGCGATCCACATCAAGGCCGCACTGCCCAAGGGCGAACCGGTCGAGCTGACCGCCGCCGAGGCGCGCCGCTTCGCCGAGCGGCTTGCAAAGCTCGCCGACGTGCTCGACAGCCTCGACGAACCCGAGCCCTGAACCGCCGCCGGCGCGCCGCGAGCGGGCTGCGTCGGCCAGGGTCTCGCGTCCGGGGCAGCGCCATCACCGTCGGGCGCCGCCGGGCACGAGGCGCGAGCCCCACCGCGTCCGGGTGCTCGACAACCCCGCGGGGCTGGCCGTAGAGTCCGCTCCCGTGAAGCGCACCGTCGTTCCTTGGTTCAGTGCCCTGTGGCTCGTCCACGCCGTCGCCTGCACGCAGACCACCCCCGAGGCCCCCGCGAAGACAGAGGTCAAGGCGGAGACCAAGGCGCCCGAGACCGCGACGCCCGAGGCCAAGACCGACAAGCCCAAGCCGCGCGGCAAGCAGGTGCCGCCGCCCGAGGACGTCGCTGCGCCGCCGGCCGATGCCCAGCGCACCGACAGCGGCATCGCCTACCGCGTGATCACGCCGGGCACCGGCCCGAGCCCGAAGCTGAACGACTCGGTGAAGATCGAGTACACCGGCTGGACCACCGACGGCACCACCGTCGAGCTCGCCGAGGAGGGCAAGCCGCGCACGGTCGCGGTCGCGAAGGCGCTGCCGGGCTGGACCGAGGCGTTGCAGCTCATGCACCAGGGCGAGACCGCGCGACTGTGGATCCCCGAGGCGCTGGCCTACAAGGGCGCCAAGGGCCGTCCCGCCGGCACCATCGTCTATGACATGAAGGTGGTCGAGGTCTTGGCCGCACCCGAGGTGCCCGCCGACGTCGCCGCGCCGCCGGCCGACGCGAAGAAGACCGCAGAGGGCGTCGCGTACAAGCAGCTCGCGCCCGGCACCGGCAACGAGCACCCGCGCGAGTGGGACAAGGTCACCGTCCACTACTCGGGCTGGACGACCGACGGCAAGATGTTCGACAGCTCGGTGACCCGCGGCAAGCCGGCCTCGTTCAACCTCAAGCAGGTGATTCCGGGCTGGACCAAGGGCATCCCGATGATGGTCGCCGGCGAGAAGATGCGCTTCTGGATCCCCAAGGAGCTCGCGTACGACGGCAAGCCCGGCAAGCCCGCCGGCATGCTGGTGTTCGACGTCGAGCTGCAGAGCATCGAGAAGCTGCCCGAGCCGCCGCCACCGCCCGAGACCCCCAAGGACGTGGCAGCGCCGCCGACCGACGCACAGAAGACCGCCAGCGGACTCGCGTACAAGGTCCTCAAGAAGGGCACCGGCACCGATCACCCGACCGCGGCCAGCAACGTCAAGGTCCACTACTCGGGCTGGACCACCGACGGCAAGATGTTCGACAGCTCGGTCACCCGCAACAGCCCCGCGCAGTTCCCACTGGGCAACGTGATCAAGGGCTGGACCGAGGGTCTGCAGCTGATGGTGGTCGGCGAGAAGACGCGCTTCTGGATCCCCGAAGCGCTGGCCTACCAAGGCAAGCCGGGCAAGCCCGCCGGCATGCTGGTGTTCGACGTCGAGCTGCTCGAGTTCAAGTGATCGCGCCCGCGTCGGCGTCGTCAACCGCCGACCGGGACGTCGCCGGCCGAGCTGGGTAGCTCGCCGGGGTCGTTCCCGATGTCGTCGACGGTGCCGTAGCCGAGCTGGCCCGCAGCGGCCTCGCCCCAGCAGCGCACGCGTCCGCCGTCGAGCCGGGCGCAGGTGTGGTCGCCGCCCGCGACGATGTCGAGGACCTGCGCGGTCGGATCGTCGTCGACCACGACCGAGGGGATCAGCGCCGGCAGGTCGCCGGCGGCGTCACCGAGGTTGTCGGTGGCGCCCTGCCCGAGCTTGCCCGCCGCGCCCTGCCCCCAGCAGCGCACGTCGCCACCATCGAGCAACGCGCAGGTATGCGCGCGGCCGGCCGAGATGCGAAGCACCGCAGCACCGCCGACGTCGAGGGTGGACGACATGAGATCTTCGTTGTCACCGAGGTCCTGCGTGTCGCCGTAGCCCAGGCGTCCGTCGCCGCCGTTGCCCCAACAGACGGCCGCGCCGGTGTCGAGGATGACGCAGGTGTGCTGCGAGCCGGCGCTGATGTCGATCGCGGGCGAAGGCAGTGAGACCTTGGTCGAGGCGCTCGCGGGCTCGTCGTCGCCGATGTCGGGGTTGTTGGTTTGGTTGCCGAGGATGCCCTGTGCAGCGTCGCCCCAGCAGTAGACATCACCGCTGACGGCCTCGATCACGCAGGTGTGACCGGCTCCGGCGGCCACCCGCGCCGCGACCCGTCCGAGCGGCACCGGCCCCTGCTCCATCGGGGTGTTGGTCAGCCCCACGGGGTCGGTTGCGGAATAGCCGAGCTTGCCCGCGTTGCCGTCGCCCCAGCAGTACACCGCGCCGTCGTCGATGACGGCGCACGCGTGCGACCCTCCGACCGACACATCGATCACGTTCGCGGGCAGCGGCACAGCCCCCGCGCGAACCGGCGACTCGGAGTCGCCGATGTCCTGCATCACGCTCGGCCCCAGGCCCAGTCGACCGAGCTCGTAGAAGCCCCAGCAGTACACCTGGCCGTTGCGGCGGAGCGCGCACGAGAACGCGGAGCCCAGATCGACCGCCACCGCAGCGCCACCGATGTCGACGTCCGTCACCGTCGCAGGCAGCTCGTTGTCGCCGATGTTCGCGGTGTCGGCGTGGCCGGTCTTGCCGTGGTCGCCGTTCCCCCAGCAACGCAGGCGACCGTCGTGGGTCATGCCGCAGGTGTGATCGTGACCGAGCGCGAGCGCGGCGATGCCGGGTGACACGGTGCAGTCGGCCTCGCAACCCTGGTCGGGCCCGTCGTCGGGCGGGTCGCACTGCTCGCTGCCCTCGAGCGTACCGTTGCCACACACCGTCACGCAGGTGCCGTCGACACACCCGAGGTCTGCTTGGCACATGCCGTCGTTGCAGGCGCAGCCGAGGGTCCCGGGTTCGCACGGACCCTCGCCGGCGCTGCTGCTGCCGTCGCTGTCACCGGTGCCGACCGTGCCGTTGGTCGCGGTCGCTGAGCTCGTGCTCGCCGTGGTGGTCGGCTGCAGGGTCGCGTCACCGCTGCCGCTCTCACTGCTGCTGGCGCTCGCGACCCCGGAGCCGCCGTGTCCGCTGCTGTCGAACTGGCACGCCAATGCGCATGCCCACAGCGACGGCCACACCCACGGGTTCGATGCTCGAGTGCTACGCGTGGTGCCCCGCATTCGTCCCGACCGTCGCCCCAGGATAACAGCCCCCGAGGAGCCTTTGGGGGCCGCAATCCGAGGTTGCACTTTCGCGCGCGCATGCATGCGCCTATCTTGCGCGACCGACGAGGCCGCGATGTCCGAGCAAGAAACCACCACGACGGTGCGCGACGACGATCTCCGGGTGGTCGCCAGCGGCGGCGCCGTCCATCGCGAGCTCGTGATCCCCGGCGCCGAGCTATCGTGGACCGCCGTGCGCTCCGCCGGTCCGGGCGGGCAGAACGTCAACAAGCTCGCCACCAAGATCGATCTGCGATTCGACGTGGCCGCGTCACGCGTGCTCCCCGAGGCGGTCAAGACGCGCCTGCTCGCGCTGGCGGCGGGTCGCCTCGACGCGCGCGGCTGCATCATCGTCACGGCCCAGGAGTCGCGCAGCCAGGGCGCGAACCTCGAGCGCGCACGCGCGAAGCTGGCGGATCTCATCGGCGCCGCGCTGGTGCCTCCGAAACCGCGGCGCAAGACCAAGCCCACCGCGGGCGCGAAGCGGCGACGGCTCACCGCCAAGCGCGAACAATCCGAGAAGAAGGCCGCGCGCGGCCGTGTGCCGACCGACTGATCGCCCGGGCAACGCGCTCAGCCGGCTCGCGACGCGTCGACCAGCACCGAGCTCGCGAAGACCTTCCAGGCGTGCTCGAGGTAGACCTCCGCGTGGTCGACACGGCCATCGTCGAAACCCGTCGCGAAGCCGCCCTCGTCGAACCACGCGTTGACGAGGCCCAAGAAGATCATCAACACGAACTCGGGCGGCATCTCGGGCCGCAACACCCCGGCCTGCTGCGCCGCCGCGATCTGGGCGATCGCCCGCGTCCGCAGGTCGACCACGAGGTCGGCGCACTCGCGATCGCCCTCGAGTCGCATCCACGTGATCATTCGATGCACCTGCGGGTTGGCGCGCAGGAAGTGGAAGTAGGCGTGCATCGAGGCCTTGATGGTCTCGTGCGTGAGGCCGCGGGCGTACAGCGCCAGCTGGGCGGCGTGGTAGCTGCCGAAGCGACGGCGCTTGATCTCGGCCCACAGGCCCTCTTTCGAGCCGAAGTGGTGGTGGATCAGACTCTTGGTCACGCCGCTGCGCTCGGCGATCTCGCTCATCGAGGTCGCCGCGAAGCCACGCTCCAAGAACAACCCCTCGGCCGCATCGAGGATCGCGGCCCGCGAGGCCTCGGGATCGTGCTTGCGTGCGACGATGGCCGCCACCGCTTCAGCATGGCTCAAACTGGTCGACCGGTCAAACCGCCGGCGGTACTTCCGCGCGGCGAACATTGCTTCGTAATTCCAGCGGCTTTTGACAAATGACCGCGGGTCAGTCATGTTCGTGCCGGAGTTTCTCGCCATGCCCGGATCGCCCGCTTTGCCCCTGCGCGACGCCCACAGCCTCGACGCGATCGTCGACGGGCACGTCGCCCGCCAGCGCCAGTACTTCGACAGCGGGGTGTCGCTCGATCGCGAGTTCCGCGAGACCCAGCTCGGCCTGCTCGGCCACGCGATCCGCAAGTTCGAGCCGAAGATCCTCGCCGCGCTCCACGACGACCTGCGCAAGAGCAGCACCGAGGCCTATGCCACCGAGATCGGCTTCACGCTGTCGGAGCTCCGACACACGCGCAAGCACGTCGGCAAGTGGATGCGGGGCTCGAGCTGGTTCTCGCCGCTCGCGGTCGGGCCCTCGCGCAGCCGCATCCACATGCAGCCGCTCGGCTTGAACCTCATCATCGCGCCATGGAACTACCCCTTCCAGCTCGCGATCGCGCCGCTGGTCGCAGCGATCGCCGCGGGCAACGTCGCGCTCATCAAGCCATCGGAGCTGGCGCCGGCGACCTCGGCGGTGGTCGCCGAGCTGGTCGCCGACACCTTCGCGCCCGAGTTCGTCGCCGTGATGGAGGGTGAGATCGCAGTGGCGCAGGCGCTTCTGGCCCGCAGCTGGGACCACATCTTCTTCACGGGGAGCCCGAGCGTGGGCCGCATCGTCGCGCGCGCCGCCGCCGACCAGCTGTGCCGCGTCACGTTGGAGCTCGGCGGGAAGAGCCCGGCGATCGTCACCGCGACCGCGGACATCGAGGTCACCGCGCGTCGGCTGGCGTGGGGCAAGTTCACCAACGCCGGACAGACCTGCATCGCCCCCGACTACCTGATGGTCCACGCCTCCGTGCATGACCGGGTGATCGACGCCCTGCGCGAGGCCATCCGCAGCTTCTACGGCGCCGACCCCCGGCAGAGCGCGGACTTCGGCCGCATCGTGAACGCCCGCCACTGGCGGCGCCTGGTCGGTCTCATCGACGCCGACAAGGTCGCGATCGGCGGCAACCACGACGAAGACGATCGCTACATCGCGCCGACGGTGCTCATCGACGTCGAACCCGACGACGCCGTCATGGCCGACGAGATCTTCGGGCCACTGCTGCCGGTGATGCGCTATGAGGCGCTCGACGACGCGTTCGCCATCATCCGGCGACACCGCAACCCGCTCGCGGCGTACCTCTTCACCGCCGACACCGCCGAGGAGCAGCGCTTCGTCGAGCAGGTGTCGTTCGGTGGCGGATGCATCAACAACACGCTGGTGCACATGGCCGATCCCGATCTGCCGTTCGGTGGCATCGGCACCAGTGGGCTGGGGGCGTACCACGGTCGCACCGGCTTCGAGAGCTTCAGCCACCGCAAGTCGGTGATGCGTACGGGCACGTTCCTCGACCCGAGCGTGAAGTACCCGCCCTACACCGACGCGAAGCTGTCGATCGTCCGCAAGCTGATCGGCTGAGCGGAATGAGGGCGCGAGCTCGCAACCCCGCCGACAAGCTCGCTCGGCGCGAGTCGATCCTCGCGATTGCCGAGGGCGTGCTGTCGCGACGGCAGTACGGCAGTCTGACGATGGCCGAGGTCGCCGACGCGTGCGGCCTCGCCAAGGGCACGCTGTACCTCTACTTCGCCTCGAAGGAGGAGCTGTTCCTCGCGACGCTCGAGCGGGAGTTCGCGCGTTGGTTCGATGACCTCGGCCGCGAGCTGCTGCGGCGGGCGCCGGTCTCGGCGCGGGAGTTCGCCGACGCCGTCGCGCGCAGCCTCGCCATGCGGGGTACGCTGGCCGATCTATTGCCGCTGCTGCACACGGTGCTCGAGCACAATCTCGCCGCCGACACGGCCTTGCGCTTCAAGCGAATGTTGCGCGACAAGGTCGTCACCGGAGGCGCCCTCGTCGAGCAAGTCTTGCCCGGCCTGCGCGAGGGTGACGGCGTGCGCCTGCTGCTCCGCACCCACGCGCTCGTGGTGGGCCTGCGGCAGCTGTCCGATCCGCCGCCCGACATCCAAGCCGTGCTCGCGCTCGACGAGCTGTCGGCACTGCGCGTCGAGTTCGAGCGCGAGCTCGCCGACGCGCTCGCGGCCATGGCCGCCGGCATGAGCACTCACCTGCGCTCGGTCGGCACCAGCGAGCGCACGTGAGCCGCGACGGCGAGGCGATCGGCCTCGCTGAGCACCGCAGCGAAGCCCGGCATCTCGCGCTCGGGGTCGAACTGCCGCGGGTCTGCGATGTAGGCCGCAAGCGTGGCGTCATCGGCGAAGTGGTCGATGAGCCCCTGCGCCCACGCCCGCAGCTCGGCCGGATCGCGACCGTGACAGTAGTGGCAGCCGGCGCGGAAGAACACGTGCTTGCCGGGATCGAGCCGCGTGCCGGGGATGAGATAGTCCGCCGACTCCGGCACCGCGCGCGCGACCTGGGGCGCGGCGCTCAGATAGGCGTAGATCGCCGCGACCTCGGTGTCGTCGAGCTCGCCGTAGCGCGGCATCGGCCATCGCACCAGCTCGCCGTCGGGCCCGAAGCCCTCGACCAAGGCGCGCCGGAATTCTTCGTACGACCAGTTCGCGATGCCATGCACGGGATCGAACGTGATGTTGGCGGCGTAGATCGCCTCGCCGTTGCGGTCGAGCAGCCGCTGGCCGCCACCGAGGAACTCCGGGTCGTCGATCGGATGCTCGAGCGCGAGGCTCTCGGGCCCCGAGCCATGACAGCCATTGCACTGCAAGAGATCCTCGACGAGGTAGCGACCGAGCTCGCGTGGCTCGTCGCGGGACGGTGCCGGCACCGCCTCGCTCGGTAGCTGCGGCGGCAGCCAGTCGTAGCGCGCGTGCAGCTTCACCCACAGTGACGGCGCGCTCGCGGGCGGCTGCGCGGCGTCGGCGATGACCCACGGGTGATCGCTGCGCAGGAACACCAGCGTCGCATCGAGGTCGTCGCTCGACATGCGGGTGAACCGCGGCATCGTCGGCGGCACCCAGACGTGCTCCTTGTCGATGCCGCCGCGCAGGAGCAGCGCGAGCTCCGTGTCGCTCCAGCCGCCGATGCCGGCACGGGGATGCGCGGTGAGGTTGGTCGCCGACGCGGCGCCCAAGCGCGACGGCAGCTCCCGCATCGCGCGTCCCGTCAGCGGCCCGCCCGCCGGCCCTGCGTGGCAGCGACGACACGCGCCCGCGACGACCTTGCGTCCGCGCGCGAGCAGGCGCTCGCGCGTCGCGTCATCGTCGATCACGATCGAGACCTCGGGCGCGACGATCTCGTCGTACCGCGGCAGATCACCGAACGCGATCCATGCCAGCACAGCGGCCACCAGGGTCGCGAGCGTCGCGATCACCAGCAACACCACCCGCAGGGCTCGACGGCGTCGCGCACGGCGCGTTCGTGGGCGCGTGGGCAAGGCTGCGGCGGTTGTAGCAGGTGCCTTCGCGGGGCTTCAACCGCAGGACTCGCAGACAGCCATCGTCACCGATGGCCGGCCTGGGCGTGGGTCAGCGGGACCTCCCGGCGCGATGGGCGAGCCACGCCGCGGCGGCGCTCGCGAGCCCGAGCGCGACGAGCAGGAGCTCGATGCGCGTCACCGCCGGGAGTGCCAAGGCCGCGACCGGCAGCGTGAGCGCGTCACCCATCACGATCGCGAGATCGAGCGCGCCGGCGATCGCCAAGTCGACGGCCGCGACCGTGGCGAGCCGGGCTCGCGTCACCATGGCGAGCGACAACGCGAGCATCCAGGTGGCGATGAAGGCCCACCACTCCGTGCTGGCGCGGGCGTCGACATGGTCGGGCAGTCGTCGGTTCAGCGCGAAGTACACCGCCACCGCGAGGACGAGCCCCGCACAGGCCCCCACGCCGACACGGGCCACCCACCCGCGCCCCGACGATGCCGCCGGCCGCCGGTCGACCCAGACGACTTGTCCGAGCACGATGAGCACGCACACCGCGAGGGTCAGCACCACGTAGCAGCAACGTGCCGCGTCACCGCCGAACCACGCGAAGTGCAGCGCGTAGAGCGGCTCCTCGAGCGTGCGCGTGGGCGTGCGTGCGTGGCTGGTGTCGAGCAGCACCTCGCCATCTCGCGCGCGCACGAAGACGTAGCGCCACGGCGCGCTCAGCCGACTCTCGAAGAAGACGAACACCCACGCATCGGCGTCGCCGCGCAGTACGAGGCCGACGTAGTGCGGCGGTTCCGACGTGCCGACGCTGGCCTGCGCGCGCCCGACCAGCTCGGCGATCGACATCGCGGGCGCTGCCACTGCGCTGCGAGCTTCGGGCGCTCCGCCGTAGCCCCGGACGGTCTGGACCGCGGACATGCTCCCATCAAAGGATGTCGCGGCCAGGCCCGCGCCGATCAGGTTGCCGAGCGACAGCGTCGCGCCCGACCACGCCATCGCGATGACGAACGGCAGCGCGAGCAAACCCCAGGCTCTTGTGCGCGTCGGCGGCCCACCAACGCCGGCGCAACTGCGGACGATACCGCCACAGGTTCTGCCGCAGTCGGCCCAGCAGCAGCATGAAGCCACCGATCGCCGCGATCAGCAGGGCGATCGCAGCGACGCCCGAGAGCTCCATGCCCACCACCGGCAACGGTCGTAGGAAGTGCAGGCCGTAGAGCGCATCGGCGAGCTCGCTGCGCGGGCGCAGCAAGGTCCCATCCCGTGCATCGACCCAACCCAGCGTGTCTTCGCCGCTGCTCACGCGCACGTAGGGGTTGTCGTGCGAGAGCTCGAAGCCAACGTCCGCCTCGGGCGGTACGACGCCGGCGGCACCGAGGTCCGCGGCCAGCTGCTCGAGCTCCGTCGGCGATGGCGGCCCACCGGCGACCTGCAGCCCCGGCTCCTGCCACACGACCAGCTCGTCGTGGAACAGCGCGAAGACGCCGCAGTAGAACGCGATGAACAACGGCACCGCGAACAGCACGCCGATCCAACCGTGGAGCTCCCACTGCACCGCGTAGGCGCGCGGCGACAGCTTCACGTCTCACCCCCGAACACCAACGACACCGCGACGGCGATGGCCGCACCGCACCAGGCCCACGCCCTCGCGCCGCTGCTGCACAGCGGCAGTGCGAGCACCAGGCCCACCCACGCCCACAGCATCGCGTGGGCGCCGATGGGAAAGCGGACCGGGAGCGGCAGCGGCAACCGCTCCACGAACGCGGCACCGATCGCGAAGGCGGTGAGCGGCGCGCCGAGGATCACGGCGAGCCCGCGCGCAGGCGACCGCACGCGCGTCGTCATTGCAACCCCCTCGGAGCGCAACACGACACCGCCGCCACCACCCACGACGACCACGCGAGACGCGACGCCAACGACGGCCGCGCTGCCAACACGCACACCGACGAGCACGCCGCTGCCATCAAGGCGACGAGCGAGAGCACCGCACCTTCGATGGCTTCGCTTGCGTACCCGACGACGAGCGCGAGTGCGGCCGACGAACTCGAGGCCAGCGCGCGCACGCGCGTCGACCACCGCGGACACGCTGCGGCCGCGACCGCCGCAACCGCGAGCGGGAGGATGGAGAGCGTCGTCACGGCTCCGACTCTACTTGAAATCAATTTTCATTTTCAATACAAATCAGTCGTGACGACCGTCTACGCCGCGTTCGGCGCCGTGATCTGCCTGAGCCGGCTGGCGACGTCGGAGCCACCACCGCCGGGCGCCCCGGTCCTCGAGGAGGGCGCGGATGATGCCGAGCGCGACGATGCGAGCCTCGATCAGGGGCCGCGCGACGAACACGGCGACGGCGACCCAGCGCACATCGGCGGCGACGATGCATCGCCCCCGAGCGACGTCGGCGAGCAACCGTCCCCACCGTCCCCGACGACCGAGAGTCGTGCGACCGCCACGTCACCCGACACGCCGACGCCGACGCGCGGGCCCATCGACGACGCGACCGAGGTGACGCCCGCCGCCGCGACGACGGATGAAGGAGCGCGACACGTAGTCGTGCGATCGCCAGCCGACGAGATGATGGGGTCCGCCGAGGCTGTCGAGGTCGTCGACCTCGCGGCGGCGCAGCGGCAGACCGCGGACCTCGGCCAGGTGCTCTCGCGTAGCCGCGGCGTGATGTTGCGACGCGCCGGCGGACTCGGCAGCAGCTCCGACTTCGCCCTCGGCGGCCTCGGTGGCGCGCAGGTACCGTTCTTCGTCGACGGCGTCCCGATCGAGTTCTCCGGCTTTGCACTCGACCCCGCCAACATTCCCGTGGGGCTGGTCGACAGGGTCGAGATCTACCGCGGCGTCGTGCCCATTCGCTTCGGCGCCGACGCGCTGGGCGGCGCCGTGAACCTCGCTCGCGACCTGCGGATCTACGGCACGCGCAGTTCGGTCTCGTACCAGGGTGGTTCGTTCGACACGCACCGCCTGCTCGCGCAGAGCTCGACGCTACTCGAGGGACCCGGGCTCTACGCCGCAGCGTTTGGCTTCCTCGATCACAGCCGCAACGACTACCGCATCGACGTCGAGGTCGGCCAGCCCGATGGCAGTCTGGTTGCGACGACGCTCCAGCGACGCCACGATCGCTACCTCGCGGGCGGCGGCGGCATCACGCTCGGCGTCGTCGATCGCCGCTGGGCTGATCGCTTGCTGGTGACCGGCTTCGTCAGCGCGCTCGACAAGGAACTGCCGCACAACGTGGTGATGACGGTGCCCTACGGCGGCGCGAGCTGGGGCGAGATCCGCCCCGGCGCCAACCTGCGCTACGACAAGCAGCTGCCGCGCGATCTCGCAGTGTCGCTGACAGCCGCGTTCGCGCAGCGACGCATCCGCTTCACCGACACCGATCACTGCGTGTACGACTGGTACGGCCGCTGCGTGCTCGAGAAGACCACGGCCGGCGAACTCACTGCGATCGGCACCGATCAACGCATCATCCAGAACGGCGCCTACGGCAACCTCGGGCTGTCGTGGAGTCCAGGACGACACGCGCTGCGGCTTGTGATCGCTCCGGCTGGTTTCGGGCGACAGGGCAGCAACGCGCTCGCCAACGCCGACGCCCGCGATCCCCTCACCGCGCGCCGGCAGCTGTTCAACCTCGTGACTGGCCTCGAGTACCAGGTCGACGTGCTGCGCGAGCGGCTGCAGAGCGTCTCGTTCGTGAAGGACTACGTGCAGGCGGCCATCGCCGATCGCGTGGTGCCTGGCGCCGATGACTACCCGACGATGCGACGCGTCGACCACGAGCTCGGCGCGGGCCAGGCGCTGCGCTGGCGCTTCACAGACTGGGCTCAGGTGAAGGCATCGTATGAGTGGGCCACGCGGCTCCCGAGCGTCGACGAGCTGTTTGGCGACGGCGTCCTCGTCGAGCCCAACCTCGAGCTGCGACCGGAGCGCTCGCACAACTTCAACCTCGGTGCGTCGGTGAACCGAACCACCCGCGCAGGACGGTGGTGGAGCGATGTGCTGACCTCGGCGCGACTGGTGCGTGACGCGATCGCGCCGATCCCCGAGGACAACCGCATCTCGTCGCAGAACGTGAACGACGCGCGCGCGCTGGCCGTCGATGCGGCGCTCGGCTGGACCTCGCCAGGCCGGTGGGTGACGATCGACGGCAACGTCACCTTCGTCGACTACCGCAACGCGTCGGCGGACGGGCCGTTCGGTCCCTACGACGGCGACCGCATGCCGGCCCGCCCGTGGCTGTCGGCCAATGCCCACGGTCAGCTGTTGCTCACCGAGTTCGTCGCGACCGGCGACAGTCTCGCGCTCGACTGGACCACGCGCTACGTGCACGGGTTCTTCCGCGGCTGGGAGAGCGCCGGCACCACTGCGTTCAAGCAACGGGTGCCCCCGCAGGTGCTGCACGGCGTGGGGGTTTCCTACGTGGTCGCGCGGCGCCGCTGGGAGGTCGCGACGGCCCTCGCCGTGAGCAACCTGCTCGACGCGCGCGCCTTCGACTACGTCGGGGTCCAGCTGCCCGGCCGAGCATTTCAAGCTCGCGTCACGGTCGCGTTCTGAGCGCCACGTGGCATTTCTCGCCCGTTTTCGTTGATTTTGATTTTGATTTTCAATTTTATTTAAGTCAAGGTCCGGTCGATGGCTCGACGACACCAAGTCCCTCACGTCCTGTTCGCGATGCTCTCGACGACGCTTCCTTCGTGCGGCGAGGACAGCGATCCGAGCGCCGGCGCCACGGCCAGCGCGGCGGATGACGCCGCCGGCGACGACTCGACCGGAGACGCTGGTGGCGACGTCGTCACCGGTCACGTGTTGGCCTCCGTGGTGATCACCGACACTGGCCGCACGACCTACGTGCAAGTGGTGCCCGAGCTGAGTGGGCACATCACCAACGCCGCGGGCGTGGAGATCCCCGGCAACGGCGTGTTGTTGGTCTCGGGTCGCGACGTACTCGTCGGCCTCGCGGAGGAGCCCACGTGGGTGAAGTACGGCGTCGCCGCCGACGGCACGCTGTCGGAGACCGGGCGCATGAGCTTGGCGAGCTACGGTCTCACCGCGGTCGACTACGGCAACACGCTGGTCGACGAGGACACGGCCGTCTCGATCTCCAGCGACGCACTGGCGGCGATCGTGTGGAACCCCAAGACCATGACGATCACCGGCACGATCCCGCTGCCTCACCTCGCGCAGGCGGGCTTCGACCTCGAGAACTGGACCACCGCCGCCCACGACGGGCTGGTCTACGTGCCGGCACGGTGGGCCGACTGGGACAACGGCGTGATCCTGGGCCGCGTGGTGACCACCATCCTCGATCCCGCGTCGCTCGAGATCGTCGGCGTCGCAGAAGATGACCGCTGCGCGAGCGGAGGCAACGTCGTCTTCGATGCGGACGGCTACGCGTACGTGATGGGCGATGGCCGCACCTACTCGGCGCAGATGTTCGCGAACGCAGCCGGCGAGCCCGCCCCCGAGAACTGCATCCTGCGCATCGCGCCGGGCGAGACCGACTTCGACGAGAGCTGGATGGTCACGGTGAAGAGCCTGACGGGCGGCCTCGAGTCGATCACCGAGCTCGCGACCGCAACCCAGGGCTCGGGCCACGCGATCGCGAAGATGTTCTACCCCGACGCGCTACCCGACGGCGTCGAGCCGATCGACTTCGAGTTCTGGAGCTACAACGCCCACCGCATGTGGCGGATCGAACTCGGCGAGTCACCCGTCGCGATGCCGGTGACCGACGCACCGCTGTCGGCGATCGGCTTCACCGGCGCGGCCTCGGGCGGCTTCTACTACCAAGGCGAGAGCGAGGATGGCGGCGGCACCACGACCGTCTACCGCATCGACCTCGCGGCCAACACGATGAGCCCGCTGTTCACGATGGACGGCTACTTCTACGGCACCTACCCGCTGCCGCCGGCGTGAAGAAGACTCGCACTGGCCCACCGCGGCGTCGAGTTCAGAGGCTGCGGACGTAGGCGATGATCGCCGCGCGCTCTTCGGCGGGCAGCTGGGTGCCCCACGCGTGCCCAGGGACGGCACCCGGGCCGTGCACACCACGGGTGAATTGCGGCGACATGCGCTCGGGGTCGAGCACGTCCTCGAGCGTGGCCACGCTGCCGTCGTGGAAGTACGGTGCCGCCGCGGCCACCGCGACGAGCGGCGCAGGTCGGTAGGTGCCGGTGCCGCGCGCGGCCGAGTTGGCGAGCGCGGCATCCGTACCCACCAAGGTCGCGGCCACCGGCGGGCCGCTGCCCGCGGGGCCATCGTGGCAGCGGCGACAGTGACGAGCGAACGCAGCTCGTCCCTCGCGCATGCCTTCGACCTCGGCGAACGGCCCGGTCGGCGGCTCGAGTGATGCGACGAACATTGCCATCGCCCACGTCAGCTCGCGGGGCGGCCGGGCCCGCTCGCCGTTGGCTTGGATCACCTGCGTCTCCTGGCGGATGGCCAGCACCACGAGATCGCGGGCGTGTCGCTCGGCGGGATCGGAGAACTCGCGACCGCCGAGCCGCAACGTCGCGCCCTGCGTGAGCGCGGTGAGCTCGGGCAGTCGCCAGAGGTCGGGGATCGCGACCGGATCTTCGTCGTCGTCGCCGGTGATGTCGGCCCGCCCACGACCCCACCGCGCCATCCGTCGCGCGAGCGCATCATCGAGCGGGACGGCGGTCTCGGCGTGGTACTGCAGCCGCGCGCGGCCGTAGTCGAGCGCGCGACGAGCCATGCCCAGGAACGCGCGCCCGTCGTGCGGGGCGCTGTGGCACAACGCGCACGTGATGCCGACGCGAGCGGTGCCGTCGAGATCGTCGAATACCACCAGCCCTGGGTAGCTGCCGTCGCTCGTGGTGAAGAGTCCGAGCTCGCTCGCGCGCGTCTCGTCGCGCAGCGCGTGGGCGAGCGAGTCGTCGGCCCGCAGCGGCAACGAGACGAACACCCGCTGGCCCAGCTCGCGCCAGCCATCTTCGTCGTTGGGCACCACGCCATCCCACAGCGGCTGCGTCGCGCGAGGGAGCTGCAGCTGCCCGCTGCGCAGCGCCGGCAGCATCGCGCGCGTCATCGGCACGACGCGCGGGTTCCACAGCGGCAACAGTTCCCAGCCCGCATCCGTCAGACCGTAGGCGGCCAGGCGATCGCGGGAGTAGCCGTTGTCGGGGTTGCCCAGCGAGGCCTCGAGCACCCGCCGCCGCACGCGTGGATCGTCGAGGTACGCCTCGCGCTCGCGCTCCTCCGGCGACGATGCGACCTCACCGTGCTCCTCGGGCAGCGGCTCGGCCACGATCGCGGGCTCGCGGCCACACGCGGTCGCGAGCAACACGATCGAAGCAAGTCGCACGCGCGTCACGTTCGGGCCTC